>NZ_JBGCCR010000038.1:0-77758 GCF_041262485.1 Streptacidiphilus sp. BW17
TCCCGCGCCTCCACCGCCAGTTCCAGCGCGTGCTTGAGGTCCTTCGCCTCCACATCCAGATACCGGTGCTCGATACGACGCGCGATCCGGGACGGGTCGCAGTCGATACAGATCGCCACGCCGTCGTTCATCGTCACCGCCAGCGGCTGGGCGCCGCCCATGCCGCCCAGACCCGCCGTCAGCGTGATCGTCCCCGCCAACGTCCCGTTGAACCGCTTCGCCGCAACCGCCGCGAACGTCTCATACGTGCCCTGCAGGATGCCCTGCGTGCCGATGTAGATCCACGAACCGGCCGTCATCTGCCCGTACATCGTCAGCCCCAGCGACTCCAGACGCCGGAACTCCTCCCAGTTCGCCCAGTCACCCACCAGGTTCGAGTTCGCGATCAAAACCCGCGGCGCCCACTCATGCGTCTGCATCACACCGACCGGACGCCCCGACTGGACCAACATGGTCTCGTCACCCTTGAGCGTCTGCAGCGTCCGCACCATCGCGTCATACGAACGCCAGTCACGCGCCGCCTTACCCGTCCCCCCGTAAACAACCAACTTCTCCGGATGCTCCGCAACCTCCGGATCCAGATTGTTGTTCAACATCCGCAGGGCGGCCTCCTGCTGCCAACCCAAAGTGCTGAGCCCCGTACCACGTGCGGCACGGACCGTACGAGGGCCGCTCTGCTGCTGCGCCATGGGTTCGTCCTCCCTGGAGGTCGTGATCCTGAAGTCCTGGATGGATCCATTCAGATTTCTTGAGGATGAAGATAGCCGTTCATTCACCCCACCACCAGAGGGCGAGTGTCCGGTATGACCGGCTTGTCAAGCTTTGGCACCTATGCTGACACGGACCAACCGAGAGGAGTCCGACGTGGGCCCCGTGGAATTCCTGGTCCTCGCCTTCCCCGGCGAGCAGATCGGCCCGGACGTCATCGCCCCACTCGGCGCACTGCGGCGCGCGGGCGGGGTCCGGCTGATCGACTCGCTCGTGGTCACCAAGGCCGCGGACGGCACGATCAGCGTGTCCGAGCTGATCGACCACGAGCACCTGCGCGCGGCGCTACCGAAGTCGGGCGGCGCCGACCTGGTCCACCTGATGGGCGAGGAGGACGCCGCAGAGGCGGCGGAGCTGCTGGAACCAGGCTCCTGCGCGCTGCTGCTCCTCGTCGAACACGTCTGGGCTGCGGAGGCGGCCGACGCCTTCCGCGCCGCGAACGGCCGTGTGGCGGCCTCGGTCAGGATCCCGCCCGAGCATGTCGCCGAGGCGCGGCAGGCACTCGTGAAAGCACAGGGGTGAGCAGGATGTTCATGCGACCGACGCGGCCGGTCCGACCGACGGTGCTCCGCCCGGTGGGAGCCCCGCTGCTGCGCGGCACACTCGTCGGTGGTGCGGCCTACGCGGCGGGTAAATCCCGCGCCCGCACGCAGGCCGACCAGGCGGCCCGGGACCAGGTCGCGGGAACGGATGACGTGGCGTCAAAACTCGCCAGGCTGGGCGAGATGATCCAGCAGGGACTACTGACCCCGACGGAGTTCGCGGCAGCGAAAGCGAAGATTCTCAGCTAGCACGGGGACGCCGCCCTCTCCACCCTGCCCCCGCCAGCAGGCCACAGCCGGCCAGGGTGCCGAGCCCCCAGAGCACGGCCAGCGGCGCGAGCGAGCCCCGGGTGCCGACCGCCGGGCGGAAGGGTTGGTCCTCACCCCCCGGCAGGTAGACCATGGTCACCGACGAGCCGACCGGCCCGGGGCAGGCGCCGGTGGAGCGTATGTCGTCGTAGGAACCGTCCGGCTGAAGCACGGTGCACTGCAGGTACTGCGTGCCGTGGCTGCCGGTCTCAGTCGACTGCGAGTCGACGCTGCCGACGCCCTGCTGCCCCAGGACGAGCAGCCCCGCGTTGGATGCGCCCACGCCGGCCACCACGAAGCAGATCGCAGCGATCAGGTAGAGCCGTCCGATCTCCTTGCCGACCGGCGCGCGCCGATAGACCAGCCGGCGGACCACCAGGAACCATCCCATGATCAACCAGATCACACCGAACACAACGCCGATGCCGACGTCCAGCGCGGCTATGCCGCTGGTGAGCACGATTGCGAGGAGCGCGACGAGGACCCAGCCGAGCCACCAGCGCACGCCCGTGGCCGGCGTGGCGGTCATGAGGGCCTTCGCCTTCTGCACGGCCGCGCCGCCCGACGCGCCGCTCCTGCTGTGCAGCCCGCGCAGCTGGAGCGCCGCCTCGAGCTGGTCGGCGCTGCGCGAAGTGATCATCCGGCCCGCCTCACCGGCGCGGGCGATGTCCTGCACGGACGCGGCCTGCGGGTAGGCGTCGGTGAAGCAGATCAGCACACTGACAGCGAGGGAGCGCCCGTAGCGGCCCCCAGCCGCCAGATGCCGCAGCTTCTTCACCGCAAAGCCGGCGTGCTTCAGCTCCTGCTCGCGCTCCGGCGTCAGCTCCGGCAGATCGGCCTCGCGCCAGGCACGCGCGTCCGCCTCCGGGTCGATGTCACGGTCCTTCGCCACAGTGTCCCCCGTTCCCCGCGCCCGGCGGCCCGGGCGTCCAACTCAGGGACTCTAGTGCAGACCACCGACGACCGGCCGTCGTCGGTACGCGCCCTCAGCAGCCGCTCTTCCCGGGGCTACTTGACGGTGAAGTCAACCGCCCGGTTCTCGAGTCGCATGTACCCGCTGACCGCCTGACCGCGAGCGTTGAACACCCCGTACGCGGTGGTCGCATCCATGGACGCCTCCCAACGGCCCGCGTACGCAGCCTTACTGAACGAGATCCGAATGTTGAGGTGCGCGAAGTACGCCGGGTGCAGCACCTTCGGCTGGGAGTACCCGGAGAAGTAGTAGCCGTCGTTCGATCCCGCTGCGCTGCGCACCACATTCCACTTCCCGGTCACCGGATCCTGGACGCTCACGGTGACGCCACGGTAACCAGGTTGCCGGAGATCATCAGCGGCAAGGGACAGGGCGGACCCGAACGGGATCACGTTGTACGCGGAGCTCTCGCGGTACCAGATCGTCAGATCCACCGTCGTACCGCGCTCGACGGTCGCGGGCATCCCGTTGACATAGGTGTTCACCGTGCCGACGTACGCCGGGGTCGCAGCGTGCGCTGCCGGGATGGCAACCACCGTCAGGGCAGCCGCGAGCGCGCCGCCGAGGCCGGCTTGGATCTTCCTCATCAGGTCCCCTCCTGTATATCTGCCCAGGTCGGACTGCACCTGGCAGGCCGCAGCCTCACAGCACCCGCGACCTCAGGTCAAGTGACCGCCTCAGCCGAGGAAGAGGCCGCGGCCGGCGGCCTGTTGCTCGAAGAGCTCCAGGCGCTGCACCGAGTCGGGCAGTTCGTCGCACATGGCCTGGAGGAGGACCCGGCCCAGCATCATCGGCGCGCAGGCGGTGTCGAAGACCAGGCTCGACCCGACCGCCGCGGGCAGCAGCAGGTCGGAGAGGGAGGCGACCGGCGCGAACGCGCTGTCCGCGACCGTGACGACGGTCAGGCCCGCGGCCTTGGCCGTGGTCAGTGCCTCCATCAGCTCACGCGGGTGGCGCGGGAGCGCGAAGCAGATCAGTGCCGTGGCTCCGGCGACGCGGGCCTGTTCGATGCGGTCGAGCAGCATGCTGCCGCCCTCGTCGAGCAGCCGGACGTCCGGGTGGACCTTGGCGGCGAAGTACGCGAAGCCGTTCGCCTGCGCGGAAGCCGCACGCAGGCCGAGGACGACCAGCGGCCGGGAGGCGGCCAGGATCCTGGCCGCCTCCAGCACCGGCTCGGGGTCGGCCAGCACCGAGGCGAGGTGCTGCAGGTTGGCGATCTCGGTGAGCACCGCCTGCTGCTGCTCGTTGCGGACGACCTCGCCCTGCGTCTCGCGGGCGCCGCCGCCCGTCGCACCGGGCTTCTCGCCGGGCTCGGTCAGGCCGAGCTCACGCAGTTGGCGGCGGAGTGCCGGGTAACCGTCGAAACCGAGCGCGACGGCGAAGCGGGTGACCGAGGGCTGGCTGACACCGGCCAGCTCGGCCACCTCCACGCTGGAGAGGAACGGCGCCTCGGCGGCGTTCCTGACCAGGCAGTGGGCGATCCGGCGCTGGGTCGGGGTCAGCCGGTAGCCCTCGAACAGCCTGAGCAACCGGCTGGACGGACCACCCGACTGGACGCCCGCCACACCCGTCGCCTCCTCGGGTGCCTCGTCGAGCTTCTCGTCCGGCTTCTCGTCGGGCTTCTCATCCGGATCCGCGTCCGGATTCGCGTCCGGTCCGCGGCCCGGCAGGGTCTCGGCCGCCTGAGACGGTGTCACGCTCATATGGGGCCTCCAGCAACCGACCGGGATTCAGTAGGTGCCGACTCTGCATGAACGCATGCAGAGTCGGCAAGTACCTTCTCGCCTGGTGAGCGAGGGGTACCAAGGGGTGCGAACAGGTCCGATCGAAAGCAGTCGGTGTTGATCAACATCGACCGCGAGCGGTCAGGCCAGCGGGCCGGTGACCTGCTCGACAGCCGCGACCAACCCGCCGCTACGGACGAACTGGTACGCCGCCTCCAGGTCGGGAGCCAGGAACCGGTCCGAGCCCGGACCGCCGACGCCCGCCTCGCGCGCCGCCGCGATCGCAGCGGCCGAGGCCGGCGCCAGCGGGCTCTCGCCCTCACCGGTGTGGCTGTAGGTGCGGATCTCCAGGGCACGGGCCGAGGCGACCAGCTCGACGGCGAGCACGCGGGCCAGGTTGTCCACGGACTGGCGGAGCTTGCGCGCGGCGGACCAGCCCATGGAGACGTGGTCCTCCTGCATCGCCGAGGACGGGATGGAGTCCACCGAGGCCGGGACGGCCAGCCGCTTGTTCTCGCTGACCAGGGCGGCCTGGGTGTACTGGGCGATCATCAGGCCGGAGTCGACGCCCGGGTCGTCGGCCAGGAACGGCGGCAGACCGTGCGAGCGGTTCTTGTCGAGCAGCCGGTCGGTGCGGCGCTCGGCGATCGAGCCGAGGTCGGCCGCGGCGACGGCCAGGAAGTCCAACACGTAGGCGACAGGCGCCCCGTGGAAGTTGCCGTTGGACTCGACGCGGCCGTCGGGCAGCACCACCGGGTTGTCGACGGCGGCGGCCAGCTCGCGGTCGGCGACCAGCTGGGCGTGGGTGAGCGTGTCCCGGCCCGCGCCCGCGACCTGCGGCGCGCAGCGGATCGAGTACGCGTCCTGGACGCGCGGCGCATCGTCCTGGTGGTGGCCGGTCAGGCGGGAGCCCCGCAGCACCTTGGCCATGTTGGCGGCGGAGGCGGCCTGGCCCGGGTGCGGGCGGATGGCGTGCAGCTCCGGCTGGAGCACCTTGTCGGTGCCCAGCAGCGCCTCCAGGGACATGGCGGCGGTGATGTCGGCGACGGTGAAGAGACGGCCGAGGTCGGCGATCGCCATCACCAGCATGCCGAGCATGCCGTCGGTGCCGTTGATGAGGGCCAGGCCCTCCTTCTCGGCCAGCTCGATCGGCGTGATGCCGGCCTCGGCCAGCAGCTCGCCCGCGTCGCGGACCGCACCGTCGGGGCCGTAGGCGAGGCCCTCGCCCATCAGCGTCAGCGCGCAGTGCGAGAGCGGGGCCAGGTCGCCGGAGCAGCCGAGCGAGCCGAACTCGTGGACCACGGGTGTGATCTGGGCGTTGAGCAGGGCGGCCATCGTCTCGGCGACGACCGGACGGACGCCGGTGCGGCCGGAGGCCAGCGTCTTCAGGCGCAGCAGCATCAGCGCGCGGGTGACCTCGCGCTCGACCTGCGGGCCCATGCCCGCCGCGTGCGAGCGGACCAGCGAGCGCTGCAGCTGGGCGCGCAGCTCGGGGCTGATGTGCCGGACGGCGAGGGCGCCGAAACCGGTGGAGACCCCGTAGACCGGGCGCGGCTCGGCGGCCAGCGCGTCGATCCGGGCCCGCGAGGCGGCCATCTCGGCCACCGCGTCGGCGGAGAGCTCGATGCGGGCGTTGCCGCGGGCGACGGCGATCACGTCGTCCGGGCCGACGTTGGCCTTGCCGATGACGACCACGTTGCCGGCACTGTCGACGTTCTGCATATCCATATGCGAAATCACACCATGTGAATGACGCCATGACAACCGGGCCCGGAAGACGGTGCGGCAACGACCTCGATCAGGCCCTCACAGCAGCCGGGTACGGTGGAGCCGACAGTGCCGATCGAGCGACCGGAGGGTCCGCAATGGGCCGGGTGACCGAACGCCGCCGCGTGGTCCGTCTGCGCGACGGACGCCGTGACGCGCGCCCCGACGCGTTGGCCGCGGAGGAGCCGCTGGAGATCCGCGTGGGCGGTCGCTCGCTGGCGATCACCATGCGCACCCCGGGCGACGACTTCGACCTGGTCGCCGGCTACCTCGTCGCCGAGGGCGTGGTCGCCTCCGGCGAGGACCTGCCGACGCTGCGCTACTGCGCGGGCACCAACGCGGAGGGTGAGAACACCTACAACGTCGTCGACGCGCGCGTCGCGGACCCGGCGGCCGTCCCCGTCTCCGCGTACCGGCAGTTGCTCACGACCAGCGCGTGCGGCCTCTGCGGCGCGGAGACGGTCGACGCGGTCCAGAAGCGCCTGCGGTACGACCTGGCGACGGACGACCTGAAGCTCACCTCCGACCTGCTCTACTCCTTCCCGGACGCGCTCCGCACCGGCCAGCGCGCATTCGCCACGACGGGCGGCGTCCACGCCGCCGGGCTGTTCACGGCTGAGGGCCGCCTGCTGTGCGTCCGCGAGGACGTGGGCCGCCACAACGCGGTCGACAAGGTCATCGGCTGGGCCCTGCGGGAAGGCCTGCTGCCGCTGCACCGGCACGCGTTGATGGTCAGCGGACGCGCGTCCTTCGAACTGGTCCAGAAGGCGGCGATGGCGGGCATCCCCCTGCTCGCCGCGGTGTCCGCGCCCAGCGCGCTGGCCGTCGACCTCGCGACGGAGACGGGCATGACCCTCGTCGGCTTCCTCCGCGACCGCAGCGCGAACATCTACGCGGGCGCGGACCGGATCGCCTGACGGGTCGTTGCACTCACCCCGGGGGCGCGGGGATTCTGCAGGCGATGAGCCATGCACCCAGGGGCGCGGGGAACTGCGCGAGACACCACCCTGTGCGGACGGCCCGGTGCGCTCGGCCTGCCAGCTCCCTGGAGGCTGGTCGCGCAGTTCCCCGCGCCCCTGGGTGCTGCAACTACCTCGCTTGCCCAAGCTGATCCTCACACAGTGCGACTTCACGGTGCGCTGACCGGCCCGGAGATCGCCACAGCAACCAACGCCCGCAGCGTCGGGCCGACGCCCGTCAGAGACAACGTCGTCTCGTCCGCGAAGAGTTCGAGCATCCAGCCGCCCGCAGGGTTGGTCCCACCCGCCGCGGCCATCGCGCGGTAGCCGCCGACGACCAGGACCGCCTCCTCCGCCGGGTCGTTGCCGGGGACGCCCGTGCGCATGCCGAAGCTGCCGCCCCGGATCGCCTGGGCGGTGAGCGGATACGCGCCGAGGTCGAAGACCGCGTCCGGCGCCTCGTTCATCGCGCGCTGCACCTGGGCGCGCGTACTGCCGGGGCCGCGGGTCATCCTGCGGATGCCGTAGCGGACCGTGTGCATCTGCGTCGCGCCGGGTGGCACGTAGGAGACCCACCAGGCGACCGCGTCCAGCAGTTGCGCAGCCGTCTCCGCGACGGCCTCCAGTCGGGTGACCGTGTCGGCGGGATGGGGGTGCTCGTCCAGCACCGCGAGCGCCGCGGAAAGGAGTTGGCCCGGGTCCGCGGTGTGCCGCGCACCGCGGAAGCGGCGGCGCTCGGTGCGGCGGTTGCCGCTGGGGCGGGCACCGCTGTCGGCGAGGCTCATCGTCGGGTCGGGAAGGCTGCCGCGTCCGGCGACGACGGGCTGCGCCGCCGGGCCCGACTTGGCCCGGTACTGCGCGGCGTCGGCCAGCCGGAAGAGGCGGTCGGCGGTGGTGACCGGGCCGATCGGGTCGCCGGTCGAGGCCACTCCGCAGGCCACGCCCTCGCCCTGATCGAGCGTCAGCGCCTGCGCGCACAGCTCCTCGGCGACGCGGACCACCTCGTCCGCGGTGGGACCGGCGGCGACCAGGCAGAACTCGTCGCCACCGAGCCGTCCGGCGACCGAGCCCGGCAGCATCGCCCCGCACAGCGACAGCTGGTTGGCGAACCGTTCCAGCAGGCGGTCGCCGAACTCGTGCCCCTTGTCGTCGTTGACCCGCTTGAGACCGTTGACGTCGCAGACGACCAGGGAGACGACGGTGCCGTCGGCGCGGTGCTCCTCCAGCGCCTCGTCCAGACGCGTGTCGACCGCGCGGCGGTTGGCCAGGCCGGTCAGCGGGTCGGTGAAGGCGAGGCGGCGGACCTCCTCCAACCGCTCGCTCTGCGCCAGCCCGGCGGAGATCTGCGCGGCCAGCACGGTGCCGTAGGCGGCCTCGTCGGCGTCGAAGACCGGCTTGCCCTCGATCCGGGCGAGGTAGAGCTCACCCCAGGCCCGGCCACCCAGGACGATCGGCGCGACCAGGCAGCAGGCGCGGCCCCGGCGGCGCAGGGACGCGGCCCTGGCGCGGCAGTCGGGGCCGTTGGCGACGCCGCCGTCGGCGCTCTGCACCCACGCGCGCGGCAGGCCGTCGGGGGCGAAGTCCTCGCCGAGCCCGCGCTCGGCGAGGTTGCGGGCGATCTCGGGGTACTCGCCGAGCGGGTAGGACTCGTTCTCTGGCAACTGCTCCTCGCCGGGCGCGAGCAGACCGTCGTTGACCAGCACCCGCAGCTCGCCGCGCTCCCGCTCCCAGACCGAGATCGCGGCGAAGTCCGCGTCGATCGCCGCCCGGGCCCGGCCCGCCCCGAGCTGCGCGGCGTGCCGCGCGTCCGGCGCTCCGGCCATGGCCTGCGCCAGCCCGACCACCGCACGCAGGCGCAGATCGGCCAGGGGCGACGCGGGGGCTTCTTCACTGGCCTGCACGGTGCTTGCTCCTCGCGGTCACTCGCGGACACGGTCTGCTCGGCCGGCCGACGCTGATCACCTCGCATACAGCGTACGGATAAAACTGACATATCCCATGCAAGCACCACAGGCAGCGCAGAGTCATCCGGCTGTCGAATTCTCCCCGCCCCGGCTGACAGACCCGGCTGCTACCGTGGCGAAAAGCCGACGCTGCTCCGGCCGGGTCATGGGGGACCCGACGATCAGGGGGGAACCGCATGGCCATCGAACTGCCCGGGGAGGTCGTCTCCTTCCTCCAGTTCATCGGGGTGAACTGGCCGCAGGTCAACGAGGACAAAGTTCGCGAATTCGCGTCCCACGTCCGCGAGTTCGCGCAGAACATCGACGACACGCACCAGCAGGCCACGTCCACGATCAAGTCCATGGGCCAGCACTACCAGGCGAATTCGTACGAGCTCCTGGTCTCCAAGTGGGCCCACCTGTCCCAGAGTCACATGTCCGACCTGCTCGACGCCTGCAACGTCCTGGCCACCGCGCTGGACGCGGGCGCGGACTACATCGTCGGCATGAAGATGGACTGCATCGGCGAACTGATCGGGCTCGCCGCGAGCTTCGTCGCCGACCAGGCCGCCGCCGTGGCCACCCTCGGCCTCGCCGAGGCGGCGGAGGGGCTGATCGTCGAGGCGGCGGAGCAGGCCGTCGACTACCTGGAGCAGCAGCTGGTCCAGTACATCATCGGCGAGATCGTCCAGGCCGCGCTGACGCCGCTGCTCGGTGTGATCGAGAAGGCCGTCGCGGGCATGACCTACTCCGCCCTGGAGGACATGCTCGGCGTCTCCGGCTCCGGCGCGGGCGACGGCTTCATGATCCACCCGGAGAACCTCAGCTCCCACGCCCAGATGTTCGCCGTCCACGCCGACGCGGTCCAGACCCACGCCCAGAACCTCTCGGGGAAGCTCCAGGGCATGAGCTTCGAGTAGTCCGAGCAGTTCACGTAAGTCGAGCAGTTCACGTAGGCCGAGCAGTTCACGTAGGCCGAACGGAAGCACCGGACAAGGGCACGGGGGAATGGGCAACCAGATCGCCGACGAGGTCGGCAAGACCGCGGAGAAGGCCGGGGAGGCGCTCTCCAAGGACTTCAGCGAGGCCTACCAGAACATCCTCAAGGACACCGAGAAGAAGTCCAAGCAGATCGCTGAGGGCGCTGCCCAGGACGAGAAGAACACCGCCGAGGACATCGCCAAGTCAGGCGAGAAGCCCGGCGCCGCTGCCCCGCCGGACCCGCACACGGGCGCGGGCGGCGGAGACGGCTCCGGAACCGGTGGCGCCGGCACGCACCCCGACGAAGGCGGCAGCCCCGGCAACGAGGGCGCGCCGTCGGACGAGGGTGGCGCTCCGGGAAGCCCCGGCCGCGAGCAGGTCCAGGACCCCGAGGAAGCCGGACGCGGTGACGACGCCGTCTGCGGTGCCGGTGAGCCCGTCGACATTGCCACGGGTCGGATGTTCATCGACCAGGTCGATGCCTCCCTGCCCGGATCGCTGCCGCTGCTCTTCACCCGCAATTTCGAGTCCGGCTACCGGGCCGGGCGCTGGATGGGCCGCCGCTGGGTCTGCACCTTCGACGAGCGCCTGGAGATCGACGCCGAGGGCGTCGTCCACATCCGCGCCGACCGCGTCACCCAGGCCTACCCGCACCCCGAGCCTGGCGACCCGGTCTTCGCCTCCGCCGGCGACCGCCACCTGCTGGGCGTCGACGCCCGGGGCCGCGCCTACACCGTCACCGAACCGAGCACAGGCCTGGTCCGCGAGTTCACCGTCCAACCCGACGGCGTGACCGCCCTGTTGACCCGAGTCCACGACCGCTCCGGCCGCCACTACGACCTGGAGTACGACGGAGTCGGCACCCCGTTGGCCATCCAGCACTCCGGCGGCTACCGGCTGTTGGTCACCACAGAGTCCGGCCGGATCACCTCCCTGCTGCTGGCCGGAGCTGCCCCGGACGGCGGCGACCAGGAGCTGCTGCGCTACGCCTACGGCGAGGACGGCAACCTGACGGAGGTGTACAACTCCTCCGGCCTGCCGATGCGCTTCACCTATGACGCCTGGGACCGCGTCACCTCCTGGACCGACCGCAACAACAGCCGGTACCGGTACGTCTACGACAACCGGGGACGCGTCGTCGACGAAAGGGGCGAGGACGGTTCGCTCCGCTTCACCTTCCGCTACGGAGACCGGGACGAGGCAACAGGCCTCCGCATCCACAGCGAGACCAACGCCCTGGGCCACACGACGCACCACCACATCAACGACCGCCACCAAGTCGTCGCGATCGTCGACCCGTTGGGCAACACCACCCACTACGAGCGCGACCAGTTCAACCGCCTGCTCAGCGAGACCGACCCCCTCGACCGCACCACCCGCTACACGTACGACGGTGCGGGGGACCTCGTCGCGGTCATCCGCCCGGACGGCGAGCGCACCAGCGCCGAATATGACGGCGAGATCAGCCTGCCGACCCGGACTGTCGAGCCGGGCGGGTCAGTGTGGCTGCAAACCTTTGACGCAGCCGGCTGCCGCACCTCAGTGACAGATCCGCTCGGCGCGGTCACCGCCTACACGTACGACGAGCGCGGGCATCTGTCCGGCATCAGCCACCCGACCGGGGCATCCAGCCGTATTCGCAGCGACAGGGCCGGGCTCCCCGTCGAGGTGACTACTCACACCGGTGAAACGACTCACTACACACGCGATGCCTTCGGCCGCGTATGCCTGATCACTGACAGCAGGGGCAACACCACTCGGCAGGAGTGGACAGTCGAGGGCAATCTGACGCGGCGTACCGCGCAGGACGGCACCACTCAGCTCTGGACCTATGACGCAGAGGGCAACTGCCTGAGCAACACCGACGAGTCCGGCGCCACTACCCGATCCGAGTACACGCACTTCGAGACCCTGGCTGCCCGGGTCGACGCCGACGGCGGCCGCATCAGTTTCCAGCACGACGCCCACATGCAGCTCGTCTCGCTCACCGACGCACTCGGACGAACGTGGAGCTACACGTACGACACCGCTGGTCGACTGATCGCGGAGCGGGACTACGAGGAACGTGAGACGCGGTACCTTCTCGACGCAGCCGGACAGATCAGCGTTCGCACAGATCCGATGGGCCGACGAACGGAGTTCTCGTACGACCAACTCGGTCGCCTGACCAGCAAGGTACACGGCGGAGGGCGCACCGACTTCGCCTACGACCGAGCTGGAAACGTCGTACGAGCGACAAACCCCGAGGCGGACATCCACAGGACTGTCGACGCGCTGGGCAACGTGCTGAGCGAAACAGTGAACGGCCGCACGCTCAGCAGCTCAAGGGACTCGCTGGGCCGACGGCTCACACGTAGGACGCCGGGAGGTCACACCAGCACCTGGACGTACGGAGCGACGGGACTCCCCTCAAGTCTCGCGACGCCGAACGGCCAACTCGACTTCTCCTTCGATCCTCGAGGGTCGGAAGTGCTCCGCGTGATCAATGGCCAGTTGAGCCTGGCCAGTTCCTGCGACGAATCAGGGCGGCTCACTGAACAGACCGCGACCGCCTGGCACGGCCAGGGCGAGCCGTCCGTCCTCCAAGCGCGCCGCTTCCGCTATCGCGCCGATGGTGGACTCGTCGCCATATCGGATCTTCTCTTCGGAGAGCAGTCGTTCGAACTGGACCGAGGCGGACGGGTCACCGCCTCACATTCCGACCAGCGCACCGAGAACTGCAGCTACGACGCCAACGGCACTCTTCTGGCCGAGCAGGTCGGCTATCAGTACGACTCGTGCGGTCGTGTTGTACGCCGTGAGATCGCGACGCCTGACAACCGCACGGCCGATGTCTGGGGCTACACCTGGAACGAGGCCGACCAACTGACGGACGTCGAGACTCCGGACGGGAGCCGTTGGCACTACCGCTACGACGCTTTCGGGCGTCGGCTGAGCAAGGAACGCATCGCGTCGGGCGGCGTGGGTCCCGTTGAGGTCACCGAGTTCACCTGGGACTCGTCGACCCTCGTCGAACAGATCACAAGGGCAGCGCATCTACCAGGACCGTACACCCTGACCTGGGACCACCTCGGACATCACCCGCTGACGCAAACCGAGGACATCTCGGTCAATGGCAACACGGAGAAGCGCTTCTTCGCTGTGATGACCGACCTCGTCGGCACACCGACAGAACTCTTCGACGTCGTCAATGGAATGATTGCCTGGCGGTCGTCGTCGTTCCTGTGGGGACGCACGACGTGGCCCACCAACGCCAGCACATACACCCCGCTCCGCTTTCCCGGCCAGTACTTCGACCCCGAATCCCGCCTCCACTACAACTACCACCGCTACTACGACCCCGAGGCCGGAAGGTATCTCTCGCTGGACCCGCTGGGCCTTCGACCGGGCCCCGATCCCTACGCGTACGTACCCAATCCCCACATCTGGCTTGACCCGCTCGGCCTCTCGCCGCACCCGTCAAAGCCTGCTTTCGTAGCGTCTGCAGACGGAGTCGTGGTCCCGACAAGCGCAGCAGAGTTCGAGCAGGGTCTTCAGGAAGCCGTCAATTCCGGCGAGCCAGGATTCGGCACGTTCGCCACGAAGTCGGCGGGTACCGGCTACGAACTCCCTGACGGTTCTCGGGTTCGCATCATGCAACCACAGGCCAACGGCGCCGGCCTCCGCGCGTCTTTCACCAATGGGAGCGATGCACCCATCAGCCCCTTCACCGGCAAAGCGGTCCAACCGCCGAAGCAGCTCCCACCAAACACGTCGTCGAAGCAGTATGTTCGATCCCGGACCCACGTAGAACTGGAACCGTAGTGGACCCCATCCTCGACGACGCGTCAGCGCTTCTGCCTCTCACAGTCACCACGGTGGCACCCGATCAGGACGGCGTGCTGGTGGGCGGGAGCAACTGGCACTACCGCATCAACACCGAATGGCATATTGGCGGCCAAAGTTCAGGAATCCAGGAGCTGGCGTCCCTCATCGGCCGCCGAGTGACTGATCTCGCCCTGGAGACGCATGGAGAGTACCGGGACCTGCGCCTGACCTTCGACGACAGCCGTTCGCTCACCGCCGTGAGCGACTTCCCCTACGGGGAGTGGATCTTCTCGATCACAGCGCCCGGTGACCCTCAGGGGCTGCCTGTCTTCGACCTCTCCGGCCCTTGCTGAGAAGTCGGGAGCAAGCGCGCCTCTCCGTGTTCGTGCTGCTCAGCTGCAAGCCGTCAAAGGGCAGTTGATCGGTGAGGATCCGAATCACCGAGGCGGGCGAGGAAGACGGGCGTCGGACTCGGGTGACCTTCTCCTGTGCGCGGGGCGAAGGGCACGGTCGGTGGCGGTCACCGGCCACGCCACTGCCTGGCGAGCAGCACGTGGAGCTCGATTTCCCATAACGCTTCGACACGGGCGCAGCCGGAATGCTTCGCTTCTCGTCATGGAACCCGTACGACCCCAACGACAGATCCGAACCGCCCATGACGACGACACCCTGACGGTCTATCAGGCCTATCCGCCCGCCATCGCCGACGCCGCGCTCGACGCCGGGACGTTCGTCGCTCCGTTCAAGCGGGAGCGGATGACGTGGATCAAACCGTCCTTCCGCTGGATGATGTACCGCTCCGGCTGGGGCACGAAGCCGGACCAGGAGCGGGTGTTGGCGGTCCGCATCTGCCGGGACGGGTTCGCGTGGGCGCTGGCGCACGCGTGCCTGAGCCACTACGACCGCGACCTGCACAGCTCCGCCGATGCGTGGAAGGAGCAGCTCCGCGCCAGCCCGGTACGGATCCAGTGGGACCCCGATCGCTCGACGAACCAGCAGGAACTCCCCCACCGCGCGATCCAGATGGGCCTGACCGGCGAGGCGGTCCACCGCTACGTCGACGAGTGGATCATCGGCATCACGGACGTCACCGACCTGGCCCACGAGACCCACGCCCTGGTCCGCGCGGGCGAGACGACAAAGGCGAACGCCCCCATCCCCGCCGAGCCCCCGTACCCGCTCTCCGAACTGCTCCGCGCCCGCATCGGCGCCGACAAGAGCTGAACTGCGGAAACCTCACGCCCCCGACGCGCGCCGGGTGAGCAGCCAGGGCTCGACCAGACCGAGACCACGGACCGGCCTGCGCCACATCGGCTGGAGCGCGAAGCGGTACTCCGCGTCCGGCAGCGGCGGCTGCACCGGCTCCGGGAGCGGGGAGACGCCGACCGAGGAGATCTCCTGGAGCGCGTCCGTGCCGGACGGCTCCGCCTGCGCGACCGCGCCCTCGCGCTGAAGGGCCCGGGCCAGTTCCTCGTCGCACAGGACGGCGTCCTTGGGTGCGATGGAAGTGAGCCGGGACGCCAGGTTGACCGTGGTGCCGAAGACGTCGCCCATGCGGGTGGTGACCGCGCCGAAGGCCATGCCGACCCGCAGCGCCGGCATGGAGTCGTCCTTGCCGAGCATCTCCACCAGCGCCAGGGCGATGTCCGCCGCCGTCGCGGCCTCGTCGGCGACGAAGAGGATCTCGTCGCCGAGGGTCTTCACCAGACGCCCGCCCCGGCCCGCGACCAGGTCGGCGCAGGTCGACTCGAAGTTCTCGACGAGCTCGCCGAGCTCCTCGTCCTCCAGCCGCCGCGACAGCCGGGTGAAGCCGACCAGGTCCGCGAAGCCGACCGCGAGGCGGCCGCTCTGCATCTCCTCGTCGTTCTCCGCCTGGACCACCCGCCCGGTCACCGCGGCCAGCTGACGCCGCCACACGTAGATCAGGAACTGCTCCAGCTCCGGCAGCAGCAGCTCGACCAGCGGGTAGGCGATCTCCGCGCGCGTCAGGCCCGGCTCGGACGCCGTGGTCAGGTGCTCCAGGAAGGTGTCGATCTGCCACTCGGCGAGGCGCGCCGTGGTCTGGCCCGTGGAGCGGGCGACCTGGATCGCCATCTGCTCGCTCAGCAGCCCGGCCTCGACCAGACCGGCGAGCCGCCGCAGCGCGATCACGTCGGACTCGGTCAGCGCCCGGGACTGGCCGATGTCGGCGAAGCCCATCGCCCGCCAGAACCGCGAGGCCAGCTCCATCGAGACGCCGGCCGCCCGAGCGGCCTGGTACGGGGTGTACTGCCGCTCGGAGTCCAGGATCAGCTGCTCCAACTGCAGCGCCACCGAATCACGGTGCTGCTGCTCGCCGTGATCCTCCCGCTCCCGGTCGTCCACCTGTCCGTCCCGTCCGTCCTCGCCACCCGCCCGTGCCGACCTACCACAGCCGACGTGCGACAGGCGTGTCCTTGCTCACACCTCGCCCAGTGATACTCGCACGGAATCCGTCATTCCGGGGCATCCGCCCCGGTGGACGCCGTGCACGGCGGGCCCGCCGGCCACATGTCGACCCGCCGTACGCCCCGTGCTCAGGCCCCGCGCTCAGGCCCCGCGCACGTGGATCACGTCGCCCGCGCTGACGGCGTGCTCCGCGCCGCTCGGCTCGCGCAGCACCAACCGGCCCAGGTCGTCCACGTCGACCGCCTCGCCCACGATCTGCTTGTCGCCCGGCAGCAGCACCCGCACATGCTTGCCGATAGTGGCGCACTGGCTCAGGTAGGCCTCGCGCAACCGCGTCGCCGACGGGTCGCCGCCGTCCGCGCACCACTCCTCGTACAGCTCGGAGAAGGTGCGCAGCACCTCGCGCAGCAGGATCTCCCGGTCCGTCACCTTCGCTCCGGCCAGCGCCAGCGAGGCAGCGGTCGGGACCGGCAGCTCCGCCTCCCGCAGGGTGACGTTGACGCCGATACCGACGATCACCGCGCGGCCCTCGTCGGCCAGTTCGACCAGGATGCCGCCCGTCTTCCGCTCCTCGCGATGGCCCTGCGGGCCGATCGGGACCAGCAGGTCGTTGGGCCACTTGAGACGCACCTCGCACTCCGCCGCGCGGCTCAGCGCGGTCGACGCGGAGACGCCCACCAGCAGCGGCAGCCAGCTCCAGTTGTCGCGCGGCACGCCCGCGTCACCCGGACGGAGCAGCATCGACAGGAAGATCCCGGACCGGGCCGGGGCCGACCAGCGCCGGTCGAGCCGGCCCTTGCCGTGCGTCTGCTGCTCGGCCACCAGCACCGCGCCCTCCGGCGTGCCGCGCGCGGCGAGCTCGGCCAGGTCGGTGTTGGTGGAGCCCGTCTCGTTCACCACCACCAGGCTGTTCCAGAGCGCGCCGAGCCGTCCCGGATCACGGTTCAGCTGGGTGGCGCGCAGCGGCGGGCGCTCAAGATCGTTCCACGGGGATTCGGTCACGGCTCCAGCGTATGACCCCTGTCACTCGCCATATCCGAGGCAAGCCGTCGTGGCTAACCTACTGATCGGAAACCCACCCGTTGGTACTGCGCGCCGGCCTCCTCGGCCAGGCCCCGGTACTACCCCTCCTGACGGGAGCCGCGCCCCTATGTCCTCCGCCGACCAGGCGAACGCCGACGTGGACATCCACACCACCGCGGGCAAGGTCGCCGACCTGCGTCGCCGTATCGACGAGGCGGTCCACTCCGGCTCGGCGCGTGCTGTGGAGAAGCAGCACGCCAAGGGCAAACTGACGGCCCGTGAGCGGGTACGGCAGCTGCTGGACGAGGGCTCCTTCGTCGAGTTCGACGAGTTCGCGCGGCACCGCTCGACCAACTTCGGCCAGGAGAAGAACCGCCCCTACGGCGACGGCGTGGTGACCGGCTACGGCACCGTGGACGGCCGTCAGGTCGCGGTCTTCGCACAGGACTTCACCGTCTTCGGCGGCTCGCTGGGCGAGGTCTTCGGCGAGAAGATCGTCAAGGTCATGGACTTCGCGCTGAAGACCGGCTGCCCGATGATCGGCATCAACGACTCCGGTGGCGCGCGCATCCAGGAGGGCGTGGCCTCGCTCGGCCTGTACGGCGAGATCTTCCGCCGCAACGTGCTGGCCTCCGGCGTGATCCCGCAGATCTCGCTGATCATGGGCCCGTGCGCGGGCGGCGCGGTCTACTCCCCCGCCATCACCGACTTCATCGTGATGGCCGACCAGACCTCGCACATGTTCATCACCGGGCCCGACGTGATCAAGACCGTCACCGGCGAGGACGTCGGCATGGAGGAGCTGGGCGGCGCGCGCGCCCACAACTCCAAGTCGGGCGTGGCGCACCACATGGCCTCGGACGAGAAGGAGGCCGTCGAGTACGTCAAGGCGCTCCTGTCCTACCTGCCCTCCAACAACCTGGAGGAGCCGCCGTCCTTCCCGGAGGAGGCCGACCTGGCCACCACCGCGGAGGACGAGGAGCTGGACTCGATCATCCCGGACTCGGCCAACCAGCCGTACGACATGCACAAGGTGATCGAGCACATCGTCGACGACGGTGAGTTCCTGGAGACGCAGTCGCTCTTCGCCCCGAACATGCTGACCGGCTTCGGCCGGGTCGAGGGCCACGCGGTCGGAGTCGTCGCCAACCAGCCGATGCAGTTCGCCGGCTGCCTGGACATCGACGCGTCCGAGAAGGCCGCGCGCTTCGTGCGGACCTGCGACGCGTTCAACATCCCGGTGCTGACCTTCGTCGACGTCCCCGGCTTCCTGCCCGGCACCGGCCAGGAGTGGGACGGCATCATCCGCCGCGGCGCCAAGCTGATCTACGCCTACGCGGAGGCGACCGTCCCGCTGATCACCGTGATCACGCGGAAGGCCTTCGGCGGCGCGTACGACGTCATGGGCTCCAAGCACCTGGGCGCCGACCTCAACCTGGCCTGGCCGACGGCGCAGATCGCGGTCATGGGCGCGCAGGGCGCGGTCAACATCCTGCACCGCGGCACGATCGCCGCGGCGGACGACGCGGACGCGACCCGCGCGCGGTTGATGCAGGAGTACGAGGACACCCTGCTCAACCCGTACGTCGCGGCCGAGCGCGGCTACATCGACGCGGTCGTGCTGCCGTCCGAGACCCGCCAGCACGTGGTCAAGGGCCTGCGCGCGCTGCGCAACAAGCGGGAGGTCCTCCCGCCGAAGAAGCACGGCAACATCCCGCTGTAAGCGCCCGTCGGCTTCGGTCAGGTTCGACCAGGAAGGAACAGGCCTGATGGCCCCCATCCGCGTGCTGCACGGGCAGCCCAACCCCGAGGAGATCGCCGCCGTCCTGGCGGTGGTCTCCGCCCGGGCGGCGCAGACGCCTGCCGCCGCCCCACCCGAGGAGACCACCGCGTGGCGCGACAAGGCGCGGCGCTTGCAGGCTCCGCCGAAGCCGGGCCCGAGCACCTGGCGCACCTCCGCCTGGGCGCGGTAGTTCAGCTCTCGTACCGGGGACGCTGCAGAGCCTTCTGTTACCCACTGGTACAAGGCGCTCAGGCAATTGAGTAGGGATACTCATGCGCCGCTCCAGGCCGTTCCACACAGTGGAGGTGTGCTCTGGTCAGACCCTCCCGACGACTCGCGGTCGGAGACGCTTCTCGTCCGCGCGTTGCTGCGGCGGGTCGGGATTCTGATCGCCGTCTGCGCCTCGTTGGCGCTCATCGTGGTGATGGTCTGAACCGTTCCTGTTCAGGCACCCCCGTACTGTGGGCCCCATGACCGACACCATCACCGGCAACCGCCCCCGCCGTGCCCTCGTGCTGGCCTCCGCCTCTCCCGCCCGGCTGGGGCTGCTGCGGCAGGCCGGGATGGATCCGCGCGTCGTGGTGAGCGGTGTGGACGAGGACGCGCTGACCGCGCCCACGCCCGGCGCGCTCGCGCTCGTGCTCGCGGAGGCCAAGGCGGACGCCGTCGCCCCGCAGTTGCACGACGGGGAGGTGGTGATCGGCTGCGACTCCGTCCTCGAGCTGGACGGCCAGGCCCTCGGCAAGCCCGAGGACGTCGACGACGCACGCGCCCGCTGGCACTCCATGCGCGGGCGGTCCGGCGTCCTGCAGACGGGGCACTGCGTGATCGACACCCGGACCGGCAAGCGCGCCTCCGCCACCGCGTCGACCACGGTCCGCTTCGGGACGCCGGACGACGAGGAGGTCGAGGCCTACCTGGCGACCGGCGAACCGCTGCACGTCGCAGGCGCGTTCACGCTGGACGGGCGGTCCGCGCCGTTCGTCGACGGGATCGAGGGCGACCACGGCAACGTGATCGGCCTCTCCCTCCCCCTGCTGCGCAGGCTCCTCGCCGAGGTGGACGTCCGCATCACCGATCTGTGGAGCTGACCGACCTGTGGAGCTGACCGACCTGTGGAGCTGAGCGCCCGCGTCGGGCATGCTCTCTGACGAGATCTCACTTCGACGTCGGGGGCCCGGGGCATGAGCAGCGGCGACATATGGAACATCGTGCTGGGCGTGGTCTCCAGCGCCTTCAGCGCGGCGCTCGCGTGGGTGGTGCAGGCTTTGCTGCGACGTCGGCGCCTGGACCACAAGCGGGAGTTCTTCGGGCTGCGGCCCGGCGGTGAGGCGTTGCTGGTGGTGCCGAGGAAGGTCGGCACCACCGACAGCGACCGGATCGTCGCCCAGAACGACGTCTACGCGCTGATGGAGCTCTCCGCCCTCGTCTACGAGTGCGGCGCCCGCTACGCGGTGAAGCCCGCCAACCAGATCCGCCAGGGGATCGGCGACCGCGCCGAGTTCTGCATCGGCGGGCCGCTGGCCAACGAGCGCACCGCCGCGCACCTGCGGCTGAAGCTGCCGGGCTTCGTCCACCTCCCGGAGTGGGAGGGCAGCCAGGGCAACGTCTTCGAGATCGGCGACCACTCCTACGTGCGCGAGCCGGGCGTCGTCGACTACGTGCTGCTGGCCCGGATCGCGGTGGGCGAGCAGCAGCAGCCGACCTTCCTGGTCTGCGGCCAGACAGCGGTCTCGAACCTCGCGGGCGTACGCCATCTCCGCAACAACTACCGGCAGTTGAATCACCGCCACGGCGTCGACGGCACCTTCGCGCTGCTGTTTCGGGTGCTGCAGCCGGACAACTACGGGTCCGACGTGATCGAGTCCGTCGGAGACGTCACGCGGCAGGTGCTGCAGGAGCGGAAGGCCCGCCCTGCGGCGGAAGCGACGGAGGCAGCGTCGGCGACGGCTCCCGCGCAGAAGGCTGCCGCGGCCCGTCCGACGGAATGAAGAGGATCAGCACCAGCAGCGTCAACGTGACCGCGAGCGGCACGAACACCCACACGCCGCTCAGGGCGAGCAGCACCGCGGCCAACAGGCCGTGCAGGACGGCGGCAAGGATCAGGACGATCCTCTCGACCTTCGTCGGCGCGACGTCACGGAGCGCGACACGCAGCAGCAGCGCCGCGACCAGCAGCAGGAACAGCGCGATCAGCCCGAATCCGACATAGGCGCTGGAGGCCATGGCCGACGTGGGCACCCCGCCGAGACTCATGTGCTGGTAGTCGGCCGCCTTGCCGACGACCAGGGCGACCACGGCCGAGACGCCCGCCTCCAGGACGAGCAGAACCAACGTCGCGACAGCTGTCCATCTCCGCATCCCCGCACCTTACTGAGCAGTAGTCACCGGCGGAAGACCGTTGACCGAGTCCGATTCCAGGCGCTGCGCAGGGGCACGACATCCGCACAACGTCCGCTCGAGACAAGCGGCGTACCGTGGACAAAGCGGCGCTCACCGTGCGTGTGGGCAAGCTCACCACCGGGCCGGACTCGTGGGTACACCAGGAAGTTCCCTAGACTCTCCTGGGTTCTAGAAGGGAGCCACTGACTGTGCGCAAGGTGCTCATCGCCAACCGCGGAGAAATCGCCGTCCGCGTCGCCCGTGCCTGCCGGGACGCCGGAATCGCCAGCGTCGCCGTCTACGCCGAGCCGGACCGGGACGCGCTGCACGTCCGCGCGGCCGACGAGGCCTACGCCCTCGGTGGCGACACGCCGGCAACCAGCTATCTCGACATCGCCAAGGTCCTCAAGGCCGCAGCCGACGCCGGCGCGGACGCCGTCCACCCCGGCTACGGCTTCCTGTCGGAGAACGCCGAGTTCGCCCAGGCCGTCCTGGACGCGGGCCTGATCTGGATCGGCCCGCCGCCGCAGGCCATCCGCGACCTCGGTGACAAGGTCACCGCCCGCCACGTCGCCCAGCGCGCCGGCGCGCCGCTGGTGGCCGGCACCCCGGACCCGGTCACCGGCCCGGACGAGGTCGTGGCGTTCGCCCGGGAGCACGGCCTGCCGATCGCGATCAAGGCCGCCTTCGGCGGTGGCGGACGCGGCCTCAAGGTCGCCCGCAACCTCGAAGAGGTCCCCGAGCTGTACGAGTCCGCCGTGCGTGAGGCCGTGGCCGCGTTCGGCCGCGGCGAGTGCTTCGTCGAGCGCTACCTCGACAAGCCGCGCCACGTCGAGACCCAGTGCCTGGCCGACACCCACGGCAACGTCGTGGTCGTCTCCACCCGCGACTGCTCCCTGCAGCGCCGGCACCAGAAGCTCGTCGAGGAGGCCCCCGCGCCGTTCCTCACCGCCGAGCAGAACACCCAGCTCTACGCCGCCTCGAAGGCGATCCTCAAGGAGGCCGGCTACGTCGGCGCCGGAACCTGCGAGTTCCTGGTCGCCAACGACGGCACCATCTCCTTCCTCGAGGTCAACACCCGCCTCCAGGTCGAGCACCCGGTCTCCGAAGAGGTCACCGGCATCGACCTGGTCCGCGAGATGTTCCGCATCGCCGACGGCGAGGAACTCGGCTACGACGACCCCGAGCTGCGCGGTCACTCCTTCGAGTTCCGCATCAACGGCGAGGACCCGGGCCGAGGCTTCCTCCCGGCCCCCGGCACGGTGACGCTGTTCGCCCCGCCGTCCGGCCCCGGCGTCCGCCTGGACTCCGGCGTGGAGACCGGCTCCGTGATCGGCCCGGCCTGGGACTCCCTGCTGGCCAAGCTGATCGTCACCGGCGCCACCCGCAAGCAGGCCCTGCAACGCGCCGCCCGCGCCCTGGCCGAGTTCCAGGTCGAGGGCATGGCCACCGCCATCCCGTTCCACCGCGCGGTGGTCGCCGACCCGGCGTTCGCACCCGAGCTGGGCGGCAGCGACGCCCCGTTCCAGGTCTTCACCCGCTGGATCGAGACCGAGTTCGACAACACCATCCCGCCGTTCGCCGGTGCGGGCGCGGGTGAGAGCGACGAGGACGGCGGCCGCGAGACCGTCGTGGTCGAGGTCGGCGGCAAGCGCATCGAGGTCTCCCTCCCCGCCGGGCTCGGCGTCTCCTCCGGCCCGGCCGCGAAAGCCGCGGGCGGCAAGGCCAAGCGCCGCGCGGTCGCGGGCAAGGGCGGCTCCGCCGTCTCCGGCGACACCCTCGCCTCCCCGATGCAGGGCACCATCGTCAAGGTCGCCGTCGAGGAGGGCCAGACCGTCGCCGAGGGCGACCTCGTCGTCGTCCTCGAGGCCATGAAGATGGAACAGCCCCTCAACGCCCACAAGTCCGGAACCGTCGTCGGCATCACCGCCGAGGTCGGCGCCACCGTCACCTCCGGCGCCGCCATCTGCGAGATCAAGGACTGACGTCCGCGATCCCCGGATCACGGCACGACCCGCACGTATGAATGACCTGAACGACCGGACGACGTCCATCACGGCCCTGCGCAACACGCTGGGCCGGGTGGGCGTCGATCCGTATCTGATGGCCATCCTGGCCACCGTCGGCCTCGCCGCGCTCCTCCCCGCGCGCGGACAGGCGGCACACGCCGTCTCAGACGCGACCGAGGTCGCGATCGGCCTGCTGTTCTTCCTCTACGGCGCGCGCCTCTCCCCGAAGGCCGCACTGGACGGGGCCAAGCAGTGGCGACTGCACCTGACCATCCTGCTGTCGACCTTCGCCCTCTTCCCGCTGCTGGGCCTCGCGGCGCAGTGGCTCACCACGCCGGTCCTGGGCGCGTCCCTGGCCAAGGGCGTGCTCTTCCTGACGCTGCTGCCGTCGACGGCCCAGTCGTCCATAGCCTTCACCTCGATCGCGGGCGGCAACGTCGCAGCGGCGGTCTGTGCGGCGTCGTTCAGCAGCCTGATCGGCATCGTGCTGACGCCGCTGCTGGCCGCGATCGTCCTCGGCGGCAGCGCACGGATCGACGCGGGCTCGGCGGTCGACCTGCTGTTGCAGCTGCTGTTGCCGTTCCTGCTGGGCCAGTTCTCACGCCGCTGGATCGCGGCGTGGATATCCCGTCACAAGCCCGCGTTGACGCTGGTCGACCGGGGCTCGATCCTGCTGGTCGTCTACAGCGCGTTCAGCGAGGGCATGGTCAGCGGCGTCTGGAGCAGCCTCTCCGTGATCAGGCTGGCGCTGCTGCTCGGCGTCTGCCTGGCCGTCCTCTTCGCGGTCCTGGGCGTCACCTCGGTGGCCGGCAAGCGGCTGGGCTTCGCCCGCGCGGACCGGATCGTGCTCATCTTCTGCGGCAGCAAGAAGAGCCTGGCGAGTGGGCTGCCGATGGCGGCGGTGCTGTTCCCGGCGTCGTCGGTGAGCGTGATGGTGCTGCCGCTGATGCTGTTCCACCAGGTGCAGTTGATGGCCTGTACGGTGATCGCCCGGCGCATGGCGTTGAGGAAGCCGGACAACAGCTAGTTGCACTATCAGGGGCGCGGGGAACTGCGCGAGCAACCACCCTGTGCGGATGGCCCTGCACGTTCGGCGGCCTACCACCCGGGGTGGCTCGTCGCGCAGTTCCCCGCGCCCCCAGACAGTGCAACTCCCCTCTTGCCCAAAGGAACCTCACCGCCTGCCGGAGGCTACCGGCACGGGCGCGCGCCGCTGGCCGGGAAAGCTGGCCGGCCTGCGCGGAGCGTCCTGCGGGGTGGGGTAGGTGCTCGGCGGAGCCATCGGCGCGACGTGGACCTGGACACCGCAGTCCGCGAGAGCGTCCAGCTCGCGGGCCGCCGGCTCACCCAGCGTGGCCTGCTCGTCGGTGACCAGATGCGTGATCGCCTCGCTCGGCACCGTCTGGAACATGGTGTCGTTGCCGAGCTTGCCGTGGTCCGCCAGGACCACCACCTCCGCCGCCGCGTTGACCAGCGCCCGGTCCACGGACGCCGACAGCATGTTGGTGGTCGACAGACCCCGCTCCGCGCTCAGCCCGCTGCCGGAGATGAACGCACGGGCGACCCGCAGCCCCTGCAGGGACTGCTCCGCGCCGCTGCCTACCAAGGCGTAGTTGGACCCGCGCAGCGTCCCGCCCGTCATCACCACCTCGACGCGGTTGGCATGGGCGAGCGCCTGGGCGACCAGGAGCGAGTTGGTGACGACGGTCAGACCGGGGACCCGGGCGAGGCGACGGGCCAGCTCCTGGGTGGTCGTGCCGGCGCCGACGACGATGGCGTCGCCCTCGGCGACCATGGTCGCGGCGAGGTCGGCGATGGCGCTCTTCTCGGCGGCGGCGAGATGCGTCTTCTGCGGGTATCCGGGCTCTCGGGAGAATCCGCCGGGGAGCACCGCGCCCCCGTGCCGGCGGTCGAGCAGGCCCTCGGCCTCCAAGGCGCGTACGTCTCGGCGTACGGTCACCTCTGAGGTCTGGACGACGCGGGCGAGCTCCCGGAGCGACACCGCTCCGTTTGCGCGCACCATTTCGAGGATCAACTGACGACGTTCTGCTGCGAACACGAAACAGACGGTAACGTGCACGACCGTTAGCTTTCAGGCGATTGCGCCTACTTGCTCAAAACGCCCGCAGCGGAGCGGCGCACACCTCTACACTGTGCGCCGCTCCGCTGCGGGTCCGCGCTCCCCTCACGCGCCGTCAGTTGTGCTGCCCGCTCCGCTTCCGGACGTGCAGCTGGCGCGCGGCCTCGGCGATGGAGCCGGAGACCGACGGGTAGACCGTGAACGCGTTGGCGACCTGCTCCACCGTCAGGTTGAGGTCGACGGCCAACGAAATCGGGTGGATCAGCTCGCTCGCGCGCGGCGCGACCACCGCGCCGCCGACCACGATGCCGGTGCCGGGACGGCAGAACAGCTTCACGAAACCGTCGCGGATGCCCTGCATCTTGGCGCGCGGGTTGCTGCGCAGCGGCAGCTTCACGCAGACGGCGTCCATCTTCCCGCACTCCACGTCCGCCGCGCTGTAACCGACGGTGGCGATCTCGGGGTCGGTGAAGACGTTGGAGGAGACGGTCTTCAGGTTCAGCGGCGCGACCGCGTCGCCGAGCGCGTGGTACATCGCGATCCGGCCCTGCATCGCCGCGACGGACGCCAGCGGCAGCACGCCGGTCACGTCACCGGCCGCGTAGACGCCGGGAGCGGAGGTACGGGAGACCCGGTCGACCTTGATGTGGCCGGAGTCGCTGGTCTTCACGCTCGCGGCTTCCAGGCCCAGGCCCTCGGAGTTGGGGATCGAGCCGACCGCCATCAGACAGTGCGAGCCGGTGATCACCCGGCCGTCGGCGAGGGTCACCTCGACCTTGTCGCCCACCCGGCGCGCGGACTCGGCGCGCGAGCGGCTCATCACGTTCATGCCGCGGCGGCGGAAGACGTCCTCCAGCACGGTCGCGGCATCCGGGTCCTCACCCGGCAGCACGCGGTCGCGGCTGGAGACCAGGGTGACCTTGGAGCCGAGCGCCTGGTACGCGCCGGCGAACTCGGCGCCGGTGACACCGGAACCGACCACGATGAGCTCCTCGGGAAGCTCCTCCAGGTTGTAGACCTGGGTCCAGGTCAGGATGCGCTCGCCGTCCGGGCGGGCGTCCGGCAGCTCGCGCGGGTGGGTACCGGTGGCGAGGAGCACGACGTCGGCGCGCAGTTCCTGGCTGCCTCCGTCGACCAGGTCCACGATGACCGCACGCGAACCGTCCAGCGCCTGGCCGCCCTCCAGACGGCCGTGGCCGCGCACCACGGTGACTCCGGCACGGGTGACGGACTGGGTGATGTCGTGCGACTGCGCGACGGCGAGCCGCTTGACGCGTCGGTTGACCTTGCCGAGGTCGACGCTGATGAAACGATCCGCCGGAGCCCCGCCGCTGGCGTCGTCACGGACGACGATGCCGAGTTCCTCGTACGAGCTGTCGAAGGTGGTCATCACCTCGGCAGTCGCGATCAGCGTCTTGGATGGCACACAGTCGGTCAGCACGGCGGCCCCGCCGAGGCCGTCGCGATCGACGATGGTCACCTCCGCGCCGAGTTGCGAGGCGACAAGCGCCGCCTCATAGCCGCCAGGTCCGCCACCGATGATCACAATCCGAGTCACGTGCCCCATTCTCCCGCACATTCATCCGGCAGTGACACACGCCTCGACCCGGCGTGGCCAGGCTCACGTACGCTATGCCGCATGACGCTCTATGCCGCGTACGCCAGCAACCTCGACGCGCGGCAGATGAGCCGCCGTGCGCCGCATTCGCCGCTCCGCGGCACGGGCTGGCTCGACGGCTGGCGGCTCACCTTCGGCGGCGAGCAGTTCGGCTGGGAAGGCTCGATCGCCACCGTCGTGGAGGACGAGAAGGAGCAGGTCTTTGTCGCCCTCTACGACATCGCCCCCATGGACGAACCGGGCCTCGACCGCTGGGAGGGCGTCCCGCTGGGCTTCTACCGCAAGCTGCGGGTGCGCGTGCACACCCTCGACGGGGACGTCACGGCGTGGACGTACATCCTCAACGACTACGAGGGCGGCCTGCCCAGCGCCCGCTACCTCGGCCTGATCGCCGACGCGGCGGAGAGCGCGGGCGCGCCCCACGACTACGTGATGGACGTCCGCAAGCGCCCCTGCTGACGCGCATGAGCAGGTGGGACGTTGCGAACGTCCCTCGCATCTCATCTGGAGGAAGCTCCAAAAGGACCCGCGACACGTCCACGCAAATGTCATCCTTTCGTGCTCTACGCGCGTAGGAGAAAACAGATATCCTCACTTGCGTGAACGCTTCCCCGCAGCCGGACGCCGGCACGAACCCCGTCAACCCGTACGATGCCGCGAAGGCCGCAGCCTCCCGGCTGCGCGAGTTGACCGGTGGGGTGGCGCACGACGTCGCCCTGGTGATGGGCTCCGGCTGGGTCCCCGCCGCTGACGAGCTGGGCGAGCCCGAGTTCGAGTTCCCCATCACCGAGCTGCCCGGCTTCCCGCCGCCCGCCGTCGCCGGGCACGCCGGCAAGATCCGGTCGATCAAGATCGGCGACAAGCGCGCCCTGGTCTTCCTCGGCCGCACCCACTACTACGAGGGCCACGGCGTCGCCGCCGTCGCCCACGGCGTACGCACCGCCGTCGCCGCCGGGTGCCGCACGGTCGTGCTGACCAACGGCTGCGGCGGTCTGCGTCAGGGCTTCCAGCCGGGTCAGCCCGTCCTGATCAGCGACCACATCAACCTGACCGGCGCGTCCCCGCTGCTCGGCGCCAACTTCGTGGACCTGACCGACCTCTACTCCGCCCGCCTGCGCGCGCTCTGCAAGGAGGTCGACCCCACCCTGGAGGAGGGCGTCTACGTCCAGTTCCGCGGCCCGCAGTACGAGACCCCGGCCGAGATCGCCATGGTCCGTGCCATCGGCGGCGACCTGGTCGGCATGTCGACGACGCTGGAGGCGATCGCCGCCCGCGACGCGGGCGCCGAGGTGCTCGGCCTCTCGCTGGTCACCAACCTGGCCGCGGGCATGACGGGCGAGCCGCTCAACCACGAGGAAGTTCTCGAAGCCGGTCGCACCTCGGCCACCCGGATGGGCGCGCTGCTCGGCAAGGTCCTCGAGCGGATCTGAGCCGCCGATCGGGCCCTCGTTCCGAGCCCCGTCAGCCCCCACGGGCAGACCACCCGCAACTCGCACAGCATGGCATCCGACGGTTTCCGCCCCGGGTGCCATGCTTTTTGTACGGCCGAATTCTCCACTCCACGCAACGGCAACAGGCAATGAGGACGTGACGCGATGACTGCCCATCAGGTCAACTCCGGCGACGATCTGCTCCACCGGGCCCGGACCTGGCTCGCGGAGGACCCCGACCCGGCCACCCGCGACGAACTCGCCGGTCTCCTCGCCGCCACCGAGGGGGGTCCGGACGAGGCGTGTACCGCCGCCTGGTCCGACCTGTCC
Organism: Streptacidiphilus sp. BW17; assembly: GCF_041262485.1. Classification (NCBI taxonomy): domain Bacteria; kingdom Bacillati; phylum Actinomycetota; class Actinomycetes; order Kitasatosporales; family Streptomycetaceae; genus Streptacidiphilus; species Streptacidiphilus sp. BW17. Next base: position 28,856 of record NZ_JBGCCR010000038.1, read on the forward strand.
GAACGCTTCAGCGGCACGCTGCAGTTCGGCACCGCCGGGCTGCGCGGCGAGATGGGCGCCGGACCGATGCGGATGAACCGCGCCGTGGTGATCCGCGCGGCGATGGGCCTGGCCGCGTACCTCAAGCAGCGGTCCGCCACCGGACTGGTCGTCGTCGGCTACGACGCCCGCCACAACTCCGACGTCTTCGCCCGCGACACCGCCGCTGTGATGGTCGCCCAGGGACTCAAGGCCGCGCTGCTGCCGGGTCCGCTGCCGACGCCGGTGCTCGCCTTCGCGGTCCGCCACTTCGGCGCGGCGGCCGGCGTCGCCGTCACGGCCAGCCACAACCCGCCGCGCGACAACGGCTACAAGGTGTACCTGGGCGGCGACTTCGGCGGCTCGCAGATCGTGCCCCCACACGACGCGGGCATCGCCGCGGAGATCGCCAAGGTCGGCTCGCTGGACGAGGTGCCGCTGGCGGTGGAGGGCTGGGAGGTGCTCAGCGAGGCCGACGTGCTGGAGCCGTACCTGGCCCGGGTCGCCTCCGTGGTGGACCCGCACGCGCCGCGCGACCTCTCCGTCGTCTACACGCCGATGCACGGCGTCGGCCGCGGCACGCTGCTGGCCGCGTTCGAGCGCGCCGGCTTCCCCGCGCCGACCGTGGTCGCCGCGCAGGGCGCCCCGGACCCGGAGTTCCCGACCGTCTCCTTCCCCAACCCGGAGGAGCCGGGCGCGATGGACCTCTCCTTCGCCGCCGCGGCCGAGCACCAGCCGGACCTGATCCTGGCCAACGACCCCGACGCGGACCGCCTCGCGGTCGCCGTCGCCGACCCGGACGCGGCCGACGGCAGCGGCTGGCGGATGCTCCGGGGCGACGAGGTCGGCGCGCTGCTCGCCGCGCACCTCGTGTCCAAGCAGGCCAAGGGCACCTTCGCGACCACGATCGTCTCCTCCTCGCTGCTCGGCCGGATCGCCGAGGCGGCGGGCCTCGGCTACGAGGAGACCCTCACCGGCTTCAAGTGGCTCTCGCGCGTGGACGGTCTACGCTTCGGCTACGAGGAGGCGCTCGGCTATTGCGTCGACCCGGAGGCCGTCCGCGACAAGGACGGCGTCAGCGCGGCGCTGCTGATGGCCGAACTGGCCGCCACGCTCAAGTCCCAGGGCCGCACCCTGCAGGACCTCCTCGACGACCTGGCGGCCACCCACGGCCTGCACGCCACCGACCAGCTCTCGGTCCGCGTCGCCGACCTGCGCCTGATCGCCGACGCGATGGCCCGACTGCGTCAGCACCCGCCGACCGAACTGGCGGGCCTCCACGTCGACTCCGCGGAGGACCTGGAGGCGGGCTCGGACAAGCTCCCGCCCACCGACGGGCTCCGCTACCACCTGAGCGGCGAGGCCGTCCGCGGCGCACGGATCGTGGTCCGACCGTCCGGCACCGAGCCGAAGCTCAAGTGCTACCTGGAGGTCGTCGTCCCGGTCTCCTCCCGCGCCGAACTCGGTGCGGCACGCGAGCGCGCGACGGAGCTGCTGGCCCGCCTGAAGTCGGATCTGGCCACGGCCGCAGGGATCTGATCACCCGCCAGGTCAGCCACCAGGTCAGCCACCAGGGACTCTCTGCCATGCTGTCGGGGTGTCGATATCTGGTGTGGAACTGATCCCGGTCCCCGGCGTCCGCAACTTCCGCGACGCCGGGGACCTGCCGACGACGTCGGGCGCGCAGTTGGCGTCCGGCCTCCTCTACCGCTCGGGCTCCCTGCACGAGATCACCGAGGACGGCGCCCGCCACCTCGCCGAGCTGGGCCTGCGCACGGTGATCGACCTGCGCTCGCAGCCCGAACTCGACGTCTGGCCCGACCGCGCGCTCGGCGCGGACGTCGCCGTCCTCCACCTGCCGACCTTCCCGCCGCGCGAGGCCACCGCGGAGGAGATCGCCGCAGAGCGCGACAACGAGGAGCGGGACGCGGAGGCCGGACGCGAGTCCCTCGAAGGCCTCTACGCGTTCATGGCGGAGACGGCGGGCCCGGCGATCGCCCGGTCCCTGAGCGCGTTGGCACGCCCGGGCGCGCTGCCCGCGCTGCTCCACTGCGCGGTCGGCAAGGACCGCACGGGCATCACGGTGGCCACCCTCCAGTCCGCGCTGGGCGTCTCCGACGCGGAGATCCTCGACCACTATTTCGTCTCGAACTCCGCGCTGGGCCTCGACCAGGGGCCGGTCCTCTACGTCGACGAGTTCGGCGTGGAGCGGCGCAGCCGCGCGATCTCCCGCGACCTCCTCTCCGCGTTCTTCGCGCGCATGCGCGAACGCCACGGCGAGGCCCGCGCGTACGTGCGTGCGCACGGCGTGACGGACGCGGAACTGGCCGCGCTGGAAGCGGCGTTCCTCCTTACGCCCTGACGCGCTCCCACAGGCAGTTGCACGATCCGGGGCGCGGGGAACTGCGCTGCCGACAATGCAGGGCCGACCACTCTTGCTCCGACAGGCAGTTGCAGCACGCTGGGGGCGTGGGGAACTGCGCGACAAGCCACCCAACGCGGTAAGTCCCCGAACGCGCAGGGCCATCCGCACGGGGTGGTGTCTCGCGCAGTTCCCCACGCCCCCAGCGTGCTGCAACTTCCCCGGCCTGCAACAACCAGAACCGGTCACCCGTACCGAAAAGCGTCAGCCTGTCGCCAGGATGACGATCAGGGCGATGATCCCCACCGCCAGCGGAGCGACGATCGGCCAGGTCCAGGTCACCTTCACCTGACCCGTCACCGCGGCTGCGCCCTCGTCCGCGACCGCGCCGCGCTCCGCGCGGAACATCTCGGCGCGCTCGTTGAGCTCGACGACCGCCTTGTCCGCCCACGCCTGGGTCGGGCCGGTGTCCTCGGCCGGGCGGCCGAAGCCGCCGCCACGGGAATCGCGGCCCCCTCCGCCCATCAGACCGAAGCCGAGCCTGCCCGAGTCGCGGCGCGACGCGCCGCCCCCGGTGATCGAACGGTCGCCCGCGGCGAGCATCGCCTGCTTGTTGGCGCGCTTGCGCTGCCGCATCGAGACCGGGAGCGCCCACACGACGAACTTCCGTCCGCCCGCGCGCAGTTCGACCGAGAGCGCGGCGGTCAGCGACTCGACCGTGCCCCACGGGGCGTCGATCGTCCGGAACGGGTTGCGGACCAGCAGCCGATTCTCCCCCGAGCGGACCTGCGGCCAGAGGGTGAACGCGGCGATCAGCGGGACCGCCGCCACCAGGACGGCGGCAGCCGTGATCGGGGCGCGGCCGGAGCCCTGCACCATCGCGTCGATGCTCAGCGAGATCAGCAGCGCCAGCAGGAACACGCCGCCCGCCACGCCCGAAACGGAGCGGTAGACCTTGTCGCTGTAGACAGGGACGTCGTCGTCGCTGCCGGAGGAGGTGGGCTTGTCGCCGCCCGGGGTGTCGCTCATGGTCACCGATTCTGCCCCAGGTTGGCGCCGACACCACGTGCAGTGGGGTTTCGGTATGGCATCGGGCGCAACGCGCGTCAAGCACCGAGACCCGACGCACTTCACACGGACGCCCCCCTGACGAAACGCTACGCGTGTAGATATGCTGCGCTGGTGAGTATGTCGTCATCCTCCCCCTCCGCCAGCGGATCGGCCTCCAGGAACAGCCTGGCCGAGATCGCCTCCTCCGAGGCGTCCCTGCGTCGCTTCCTGCACGGGCTGCCCGGCGTCGACGCCGTCGGCCTGCAGGCGCGCGCCGCCGGGCTCGGCACGCGGTCGATCAAGACCTCCGCCAAGGCCTACGCCATCGATCTGGCCATCTCCATGATCGATCTGACCACGCTGGAGGGTGCCGACACCCCTGGCAAGGTCCGGTCGCTCTGCCAGAAGGCCCAATCCCCCGACCCCGGGAACCCGGACGTCCCGCACACCGCGGCCGTCTGCGTCTACCCGGACATGGTCCCCTTCGCCAAGGAGGCCCTCGGCGGCGCGCCGGTCAACGTCGCCGCCGTCGCCACCGCCTTCCCCTCCGGCCGGGCCGGGCTGCCGGTCAAGCTGGCCGACACCGCCGAGGCCGTCGCCGCCGGGGCCGACGAGATCGACATGGTCATCGACCGGGGAGCCTTCCTCTCCGGCCGGTATTCGGAGGTCTTCGAGACCATCACCGAGATCAAGAAGGCCTGCGAGCGCCCGGACGGGACTTCCGCCCACCTCAAGGTGATCTTCGAGACCGGCGAGCTGGTCACCTACGACAACATCCGCCGCGCCTCCTGGCTGGCGATGCTGGCGGGCGCCCACTTCATCAAGACCTCCACCGGCAAGGTCGCCGTCAACGCGACCCCGGCCAACACCCTCGTACTGATGGAGGCCGTACGCGACTTCCGCGAGGCCACCGGCGTGCAGGTGGGTGTGAAGCCGGCCGGGGGTATCCGCACCACCAAGGACGCCATGAAGTACCTGGTCATGGTGAACGAGATCCTCGGTGACGACTGGCTGAGCCCGGACTGGTTCCGGTTCGGCGCCTCCAGCCTGCTGAACGACCTGCTCATGCAGCGGCAGAAGCTCTCCACGGGCCGTTACTCCGGTCCCGACTACGTGACGGTGGACTGATCACCATGGCACTGTTCGAGTACGCCCCCGCGCCCGAGTCGCGCGCCGCCGCGGGTGACATCGCCTCGACGTACGGGCACTTCATCGACGGCGGGTTCGTCGACTCCACCGGCTCCGAGGCGCTGAAGACCGTCGACCCCTCCACCGAGGAGGTCCTCGCCGAGTTCGCGCAGGGCACCGAGGCCGACGTGGACCGGGCGGTCGCCGCCGCCCGCAGGGCCTTCACCTCCTGGTCCGCCCTGCCGGGCGGCGAGCGCGGCAAGTTCCTGTTCCGCATCGCCCGGATCATCCAGGAGCGCTCCCGCGAGCTGGCCGTGCTCGAGTCGATCGACAACGGCAAGCCGATCAAGGAGACCCGCGACGTCGACCTGCCGCTGGTCGCCGCGCACTTCTTCTACTACGCGGGCTGGGCCGACAAGCTGGAGTTCGCCGGCTACGGTGCCGACCCGCGCCCGGTGGGCGTGGCCGCCCAGGTCATCCCGTGGAACTTCCCGCTGCTGATGCTGGCCTGGAAGATCGCCCCGGCGCTCGCCACCGGCAACACGGTCGTCCTCAAGCCCGCCGAGACCACCCCGCTGACCGCCCTGCGCTTCGCGGAGATCTGCCGTCAGGCGGGCCTGCCCAAGGGCGTCGTCAACATCGTCACCGGCGACGGCCGCACCGGCGCCGCGCTGACCGCGCACCCGGACGTCGACAAGGTCGCCTTCACCGGCTCGACCGAGGTCGGCCGCGCCATCGCCCGCACGCTGGCCGGCACCCGCAAGAAGCTCTCGCTGGAGCTGGGCGGCAAGGCGGCCAACATCGTCTTCGACGACGCGCCGATCGACCAGGCGGTCGAGGGCATCGTCGACGGCATCTTCTTCAACCAGGGCCACGTCTGCTGCGCGGGCTCGCGGCTGCTGGTCCAGGAGTCGGTCCACGACGAGGTGCTCGACGCCCTCAAGCGCCGGATGTCGACGCTGCGCGTCGGCGACCCGCTGGACAAGAACACCGACATCGGCGCGATCAACTCCGCCGCGCAGCTTGCGCGGATCCAGGAGCTGACCGCGGCGGGCGAGGCGGAGGGCGCCGAGCGCTGGTCCCCGGCGTGCGAACTGCCCTCCTCCGGCTACTGGTTCGCGCCGACGGTCTTCAGCAACGTCTCCGCCACCCACCGGATCGCCCGCGAGGAGATCTTCGGCCCGGTCCTGTCCGTGCTGACCTTCCGCACGCCGGAGGAGGCCGTCGCCAAGGCCAACAACACCCCGTACGGGCTGTCGGCCGGCATCTGGACCGAGAAGGGCTCGCGCATCCTGTGGATGGCGAGCAAGCTGCGGGCCGGTGTGGTGTGGTCCAACACCTTCAACAAGTTCGACCCGACCTCGCCCTTCGGCGGCTACAAGGAGTCGGGCTACGGCCGCGAAGGCGGTCGCCACGGTCTGGAGGCCTACCTCGATGTCTGAGCCCACGACGGCACTCCGCCTTGACGTCTACAAGACTTACAAGCTCTTCGTCGGCGGCAAGTTCCCGCGCTCCGAGAGCGGACGGGTGTACGAGGTGACCGACCGCAAGACCGGCGAGTGGCTCGCCAACGCCCCCCAGGGCACCCGCAAGGACACCCGCGACGCGGTCTCCGCCGCGCGCAAGGCCTTCGGCGGCTGGTCGGGCGCGACCGCGTACAACCGCGGCCAGATCCTCTACCGCGCCGCCGAGATGCTCCAGGGCCGCCGCGAGCAGTACACCGCGGAGGTCGCGGTGTCGGAGGGCCTGAGCGCGAAGAAGGCCGCGCCGCTGGTCGACGCCGCCGTCGACCGCCTGGTCTGGTACGCGGGCTGGACCGACAAGGTCGCCCAGATCGTCGGCAACGCCAACCCGGTCGCCGGTCCGTACTTCAACCTGTCCACCCCGGAGCCGACGGGCGTCGTCGGCGTCGTCGCTCCGCAGGGCGGCAACGGCTTCTCGCTGTTGGGCCTCGTCTCGGTGCTGGCCCCGGTCATCGCCACAGGCAACACCGCGGTCGTGGCGCTGGCCCCGAACGCACCGCTGCCGGGTCTCTCGCTGGGCGAGGTGCTGGCCACCTCCGACCTGCCGGGCGGCGTGGTCAACCTGATCTCCGGCCGCACCGAGGACATCGCCCCGACGCTGGCCTCCCACGCCGACGTCAACGCGCTCGAACTGGCGGGCGTCGTCGCGGACGAGGGCCCGGCCTCGGCCAGGGAGCTGGAGGTCGCGGCGGCGGACACGCTCAAGCGGATCCTGCGCCCGGCGGACGCCTCGTTCGACTGGACGACGGCCCCCGGGACGGATCGGCTGCTGACCTTCCTGGAGACCAAGACGGTCTGGCACCCGATGGGGATGTGACCCTCCCCACACTGACGCGGGCACGTGCTCTCTCGCCGTGAGCACGTGCCCGCTCTTTCGTGCCCGCTTCTTTATCTGCGGATGTCACACTGGTGTCCCGTGGCTACCTCTTCCGTGAACCCTTCTCCGGCCCGCGTCATCCTGCTCTGCGGCCCGTCCGGTTCCGGCAAGTCCACGCTGGCCGAGCGCGCCGGTCTCCCGGTGCTCCAGCTCGACGACTTCTACAAGGACGGCGACGACCCGACCCTGCCCCGGCTCCATGACGACAGCGTCGACTGGGACGACCCGCGGTCCTGGCACTTCGACCAGGCGGTCGCGGCGATCCGCGCGCTGTGCGGGACCGGCACGACCGAGGTCCCCGTCTACTCGATCCCGGCGAACGGCCGCGTCGACGCGCGCACGCTGACGATCGACTCTCCTGTCTTCCTCGCCGAGGGCATCTTCGCCGCGGAGATCGTCCGCGCCTGCGAGGCGGAGGGGCTGCTCGCCGACGCGATCTGCCTGCGCAACCACGCGCTGACCACGGCGTACCGCCGCTTCCTCCGCGACGTCCGCGAGGCGCGGAAGTCCGTCCCGTACCTGCTCCGTCGCGGTTACCGCCTGATGCGCGCGGAGCGCGCGGTCGTCACGCGGCAGAAGGATCTCGGCGCGGTTCCGTGCAACGGCCGCGAGGCGCTGCAGCGCGTCAGCGCCAGGGAGCGCGAGGCGCTACCGGTCCAGCCCACGGCGGCGTAGGACGCAGCCGCGCAGGACAAAGCCGCGTGGGGCAAAGCCGTAGGACACAGAAAGCCCGGCACACGGCAAAAGGCCTGGACCTGGCGTCCCCCAACGCCGATTCCAGGCCTTTTGCCGCTGCGGGCTACCCCCGTACCCGCAGCACCCCCCCTCAGAAAAGCTCTCTCAGGCGACCAGCTCGCCGAAGGCGTGGCCCAGGTCACCGTCTGCGGCGGCCAGGCTCTCGTCCTCGCGGAGGCGACGCAGCGCGCGCCAGATGCTGCTCTTGACCGTGCCGACGCTGATCCCCAGCACGTCGGCGATCTCCGGGTCCGTCTTGCCCTCGTAGTACCGCAGGACCAGCATGGTGCGCTGGTTCTCCGGCAGCTTCGCCAGCGCCTGCCACAGCACGGCGCGGAGCTCGGTGCCGCCCATCGCGTCGGTGTCGGCGAAGCCCGCGGGCTCCGGCATCTCCTCGGTCGGGTACTCGTTGACCTTGCGCCGGCGCCAGGCCGAGATGTGCAGGTTGGTCATGGTGCGGCGCATGTAGCCGCCGACCGCGGCCTTGTCGGAGATCCGGTCCCAGGCCCGGTAGGTGCTGAAGAGCGCGCTCTGCAGCAGGTCCTCGGCGGCGAAGCGGTCACCGGTCAGGTGGTAGGCCGTCGCGTAGAGGGAGGCTCGGCGCTCCTGCACGTAGGCGGTGAACTCGTCGGTGCGGCTGGAGGCCGCTTCGAACGGGTCGGTGTGACCCGTGGAACCGTTCGCGGCTCCCTGGCGTCCGACACCAGGAACAGAGCGGAGCGCGTACAGCGGCTGAGGCAGGGTCGCGGCGGCCTTGTCGGCGTGGGCCTCGATGACTGCGTTCATCGTGTGCTCCCTCGGTGTCCAGTGGTGCGTCCGTTGCGGTGTCGGGCCCCCGGTGTTCCTCCCGACACCGAAAATCCTGCCAAGGGGTCGTCATCGCGCTGTCCGCCGACTGTCACAGGCGTGCAACAGAGCACGGGTCGAAGGTCCTGTTCCGGGACGGAGCGGCCGGGAGCCTCCTCGCACAGGCTCGATCCACCCCCGTCCGGTAGGCCACAATGAACCGCGTGTCTCACCTGTTGCTCATCGAGGACGACGATGCGATCCGCACCGGTCTCGAACTCGCGCTGACCCGGCAAGGCCACCGCATCTCGGCCGCCGCGTCCGGCGAGGACGGGCTGCGCCTGTTCAAGGAGCAGCGACCGGACCTGATCGTGCTGGACGTGATGCTGCCCGGCATCGACGGCTTCGAGGTGTGCCGGCGCATCCGTCGCACCGACCAGCTGCCGATCATCCTGCTGACCGCGCGCTCGGACGACATCGACGTGGTCGTCGGCCTGGAGTCGGGCGCGGACGACTACGTCGTCAAGCCGGTCCAGCCGAGGGTGCTGGACGCCCGGATCCGGGCGGTACTGCGGCGTGGCGAGCGGGAGAGCTCGGACTCGGCGGCCTTCGGCGACGTGGTCATCGACCGCAACGCGATGATCGTCACCAAGGCCGGCTCCGAACTCCAGCTGACCCCGACCGAACTGCGGCTGCTGCTGGAGCTCAGCCGTCGTCCCGGCCAGGCGCTCTCGCGCCAGCAGCTGCTGCGACTGGTCTGGGAGCACGACTACCTGGGCGACTCCCGCCTGGTCGACGCCTGCGTCCAGCGGCTGCGCGCCAAGGTCGAGGACGTCCCGTCCGCCCCGACGCTGATCCGCACGGTGCGCGGCGTGGGCTACCGCCTGGACGTTCCCGCGTGACGATGAGCACCAGCGACGAGCACACCCGGCACCCTGAGCCACCTGACCAGTCCGAGCAGACCGGGCGGTCCGGGCATTCCGGGCAGTCCGGGCCCTCCGAGCGCGGCAGCGGCCGTGCCGGGTCCAGAACCGGTACCGGGACCACGACCGGCACCCGCACCGGGACCGGCGACGAGCCGCGTCCCGCGCATCCGCGCGCGAGCTGGCTGGCCCGGCGCCTCCGGCTGACCTCGCTGCGGATACGGATGGTCGCCGTCTTCGCCCTGGTCGCCCTGGCCGCAGCGGTGTCGTCGTCCGGCATCGCGTACTGGCTCAACCGGGACGCCGTGCTCAAGCGCACCCAGGACACCGCGCTGGCGGACTTCCGGGCGTCGCTGGACCGCAACATCACCGCGCTGCCGCTGGACCCGAACTGCGCGCAGCTGCAGTACACCGCCGACGCGGTGGCCGCCACCGGCCTCCGCTACGACGTGCTGCTCACCTCGCCGAGCTGCGCCGTCAGCTCGAACCCGCAGTTCTCCCCGACGACCGTGCCGACCGCGCTGCAGCAGCAGGTCGACACACCCTGCGTGCGGTGCACCACCGCACCGAACCAGTACCACCTGTTCTGGCAGCGGGTCAGCATCGACGGCGTCCCCTACCTGATCGGCGGCACCAGGGTGCTGCCCGACGGACCGACCGCCTACATGTTCAAGTCGCTGGACGACGAGCGCCGCGACATGGACTCGCTGGCCTGGTCGCTCGGCATCGCCACCCTGCTGGCCCTGGTCGGCGCGGCGCTACTGGCGCAGGCGGCCGCGGCGACGGTGCTGCGGCCGGTGGCCCGGCTGGCCGAGGCGGCGCGACAGCTCGGCAGGGGCAATCTGGCCGCCCGCCTCGACGTGACCGGCCAGGACGAGCTGGCGGAGCTCTCGCGCACGTTCAACCACACCGCCGCGGCACTGGAGGAGCAGGTCGCCGACCTCAGCGCCCGCGAGCACGCCAGCCGCCGGTTCGTCGCCGACATGTCGCACGAGCTGCGCACACCGCTGACCGCGATGACGGCCGTCACCGACATCCTGGAGGACGAGGCCGACTCGCTGGACCCCATGATCGAGCCGGCCGTCCGCCTGGTCGTCAGCGAGACGCGGCGGTTGACCGAGCTGGTGGAGAACCTGATGGAGGTCACCCGCTTTGACGCGGGCACCGCGAAGGTGGTCCGCGACGAGGTCGACATCGCCGACCTGATCACCTCCACCATCGACGCCCGCGCCTGGCTGGACGCCGTCGAACTGGACGCGCCGCGCGGCATCATGGTCCCGGTGGACCCGCGCCGGATCGACGTGGTGCTGGCCAACCTGATCGGCAACGCGCTCAAGCACGGCGGTTCGCCGGTCCGGGTGCGGACCCGGGTCGACGAGGTCGCCGACGAGCTGGTCGTCGAGGTCGCCGACGGCGGTCCCGGCATCCCCGAGGACGTGCTGCCGCACGTCTTCGACCGCTTCTTCAAGGCGGACGCCTCGCGCCGCCGCTCCGAGGGCAGCGGCCTCGGACTGTCCATCGCCATGGAGAACGCCCGTATCCACGGCGGCACGATCTCGGCGGCCAACGCGGTCGACGGCGTCGGCGCGGTCTTCACCCTGCGCCTGCCGATGACCCCTCCGCCGACGCAGGAAGGCGACGACGCGAAGTGAAACGACGCCTGGAGCTCCGCGGTAGCACTCGGACGCGACGCACGGGGGCGGCGGTGGTCCTCGGCCTGGTCGCCGCGCTCGCGCTGACCGGCTGCGGCATCCGCAGCACCGCCGTACCGGTCGACGCGGGCCTGCCCGCGTCCCGAACCGCCTGCCCACCGACCCCCGGTGCCTCGAACGGGCCCGAACAACCGGCGGCCCCCAGCTTCCTGGTCCCCGCGTCGGCCAGCCCCTCTGCCTGGCTGGCCCTGATCCCGGGCCTCGATGCCACGGCACCGCCGGGGGAGGCGGCGTCGGCGGCGTCGGCGGCGCAGCAGACGACCGCACCGAGCCCGACGCCGAGCGCGAGCCAGAGCACGGAGTCGCTGGACTCCTGCCTGAGCCTCTCGCCGTCGGCGGACGGCAGTCAGGCACCGTGAAACAGGTAGTCGCACCCCCAGGGGCGCGGAGGGGCAACTGCACCTCGCGCGTGACGGGGGCCACACGGCTGACCGCTGCGCAACCACCCGCGCCACCACCGCGTCCTTGGAGCCGTGGACGTACACCAGGGCGCACGGCGGCTCGGACTCCTGCTGCTGACGGTGCATCTGGGCGTGCTGCTCTGGGTCACCGTCCACACCACGCCGACCCCGTGGGTGGCCGACACCAACCTGACGCCGCTCGCCTCGGTCAAGGTGGAGCTCGCGGCCGGAACCACGCAGGCCTATCTGGAGCTGCTGCGCGGCGTCCTCGCACTCGCGCCGCTCGGCGTGCTCCTGCCGCTCGCCGGTGGACGGCGGGACGCGCCCGCGTTCGGCTCGTTCGCCCGGACCCTGCTGACGGGCATTCTGATCGCCACCGCCATCGAGGTCGTGCAGACCACGCTCGGTCTGAAGATGCCGAACGTCGACGACATCGTGCTGGCCATGCTGGGAATCGCGCTGGCGCACCTGGCCGTGGTCCCGGCCGGACGGGCCTGGCTGCGACGGCGCGCTGCCTCCTCCGGCCTGGGGCTCGGAGGCAGCCCTGAGCACGCCCCCGAGAGCGCCCCTGAGAAAACCCCTGAGGTCAGGTCCCTCCGGAGCACGGGTTCGGGCAGGGTTCGGATCATCGGCGGGGCTGACGCGACGGGGCTTCCCGCACGGGAGGCTTGAGGTATCGAAACGAAGCCCGGGACAACGGGAGAAACACCCGCCCGGGCCCGATCCTCAGGAGTGATCCCATGTCCGCGACCGCCACCCTCGCTCGTCCCCGCGGCGACCGCATGCTCGGCGGCGTCTGCGCGGGAATCGCCCGTCGCTTCGGGCTGAGCCCGCTCACCGTCCGTGTGCTGTTCGTGCTGTCCTGCCTGCTGCCCGGGCCGCAGTTCGTCGTCTACCTGGCCCTGTGGCTGCTGCTCCCCTCCGACTGAACCCCTGAGCCGACGGTGCCAGTGAGCCGACAGGCCCTGAGCCGACGTCGACACGCCTGGCCGGACCGATCCGGTCCAGTCCGGCCCGGCCCGGCCAAGGAGCAACTGTCGGTACGTCAGCTGATGGCCGGGGCCTGGATCGGCAGGCCGTGCAGCGCGCCGAGGGCCTTGCCGACGCCGCCCGTCAACTGGTCGGTGCCCGGCAGGCCGCCGCCCAGGGGCGCGGGCGCCGCCGCGCGCTGCTCCGGCATCGAGCGCGTGGCGATCGGCAGGGAGGACGTCGGCAGCGAGGACGTCGCGCCCTGGACCGTCGGCGCGGTGTTGTTGATCAGGCCCTGGGCCGTCGAGGTCACGCTCGACAGACCGCCGTTGGGAGCGGTCAGCGACGAGGCTCCGCTGGTCAGCGAGCCGAGCTGCGGCGCCGCGCCGCCGACCGGGTCCGCCGCGGCCGGACCGGCGACGGCCGCGACAACCGCGGCGCCGAGCAGGGTCGTGCCCGCTACCTGCAACGTGGCCTTCTTCATGAGCGGTCTCCTCGTGTCCTGTCGTCTGCGTCGTGTGCCGCCGAGCGCCGACAGTCACTCCCGGTGCCCGACTGGCCGCCCAACGTATCCAGCAGGCGCGGCGCACCCCAAATCCCGCATCCCTCGAAAGAGTGAGGAACCAGAGGTGCTCAGGAGAGCCGAGGAGACCTCAGACGAAGAGCCACTCCGCCTTGAGCGCGGCATATCCCGGCTTGATCACCTCGTTGATCATGGCCAGTCGCTCGTCGAAGGGGATGAACGCGCTCTTCATCGCGTTGACGGTGAACCACTGCAGGTCGTCCAGGGTGTAGCCGAAGGCGTCCACCAGGTGCTGGAACTCCTGGCTCATGCTGGTGCCGCTCATCAGCCGGTTGTCCGTGTTGACGGTGACGCGGAAGTGGAGGCGGCGCAGCAGGCCGATCGGGTGGTGGGCGTAGGAGCTGGCCGCGCCGGTCTGCAGGTTGGAGGTGGGGCACATCTCCAGCGGGATCCGCTTGTCGCGGACGTAGGAGGCGAGTCGGCCGAGCTCGACCCGCCCGTCGTCCTTGACGGTGATGTCGTCGATGATGCGGACGCCGTGACCGAGACGGTCGGCGCCGCAGCACTGGATCGCCTCCCAGATGGAGGGCAGACCGAAAGCCTCACCGGCGTGGATGGTGAAGTGGTTGTTCTCGCCCGCCAGGTACTCGAACGCGTCCAGGTGCCGGGTCGGCGGGTGACCGGCCTCGGCGCCGGCGATGTCGAAGCCGACGACGCCGTGGTCGCGGTAGCGGTTGGCCAGCTCGGCGATCTCGCGGGAGCGGGCAGCGTGGCGCATGGCGGTGAGCAGGGTGCCGACCTTGATCCGGCCGCCGTTCTCGCGGGCGCGCTCCTCACCGAGGCGGAAGCCCTCGTTGACGGCCTCGACCACCTCGTCGAGGGTCAGCCCGCGCTCCAGGTGCTGCTCCGGCGCGTACCGCACCTCGGCGTAGACGACGCCGTCGGCCGCCAGGTCCTCGGCGCAGTCGGAGGCGACGCGGATCAGCGCCTCGCGGGTCTGCATCACGGCGCAGGTGTGGGCGAAGGTCTCCAGGTACCGCTCCAGCGAGCCGGAGTCGGCCGCGTCACGGAACCACTGGCCGAGCTTGGCCGGGTCCCGCTCGGGGAGAGCGTCGTATCCGACGGCGTCGGCGAGCTCGATGATCGTCTGCGGGCGCAGGCCACCGTCGAGATGATCGTGCAGGACGACCTTGGGTGCGCGGCGGATCTGCTCAGGCGTGGCAAGAGGGCTGGGGGGCGTCTGGGTCACCATCTGCCGATGGTAGCCCCTACGCGCGTAGATGCAACTCCGAAGTTCACCGCCGCGCACCCCGGAAACGGCGAGGGCGCCCAGGTCAGCCGGCACGACCCGACCCCTGGGCACCCTCCATACAAGTAGCGCTTCCGCTCAGCCGTTCGGGTGATCCTTGAACCAGGTCAGGAAGCCCGGCGCGGGGCTGCCGTTGCCAGTGATGTCGTCGTAGCCGACTGCGGTCTTCAGCGTTGTGTCCGAGTCCATGGTGATCATCTCGGGAAGCTGATTCTGGTCCCAACCCTCCTGAGCCGGCTCATGTCCAAGTGCGGCAGGCACCCCGGCGACGTCGTGGAGCGCAGGCGTTCCGGCCATCTTGTAGAGCGCGGGATCGGCGAAACCGACCGGCACCCCGCCCGCCGCCTGCTGGGCATCCGCCTCGACCCCGGAGAACATCGGGGCGGCCAGGCTGGTGCCGCCGGACTCGTAGGCAACGTACTTGCCGCCGCTCTCGCTGAAGGTTGCACCCGACCCGCTCGAACTGGGATCAACGCTGATCGTGCCGTTTACGGTCTGGCCCATCAAGATGCCCGTGTCCCAGTCCGCGTCCATGCTGACGTCGGGCACCTCCCGGTTCGCAGTGCCGGTGGACACGGTGGTCAGGGAGCTCGGGACGACGCCCTTCTGGTACGGGGGCTCCGGGAAGACGTTGCTGTTGCCGCCGCCGGCACCGCCGATGAAGGTGGTGGGCGCAGCCCAGCTGTTTCCGGAAACGGGCTGGTACCAGTTGCCCCAGCCGGTCTCCCAGGAGTAACTGCCGTTGGCGCCGATGCCGAGGCTCGTTCCGCCGACCCCGGTGACGAACGGGTTGGAGGCCGGGTAGGCGACCGCCGGGGTCGTGGTCTGGTCGGCGCTGCCGGAGGCCTCGGATGCGAACTTCGTGTAGTCCCCGTTATCGGCGCTGGAGAAGTTGAAGCCGATCCCCTCCGCGGCACCCTGCTGGAAGATCTGGGTCTCGGCCTGGTATTCCTCCTGCGGGTTGTCGGCTTCGGGGCCGCCCCAGGAGCAACTGACAATGTTGGCGGTGTGCTTGGCGACGACATCCTCGAGCGCATTGTCGAAGTCGGAGTCGGTGTCCGCGCGCGCTCCGTAGTAGACGATCTTCGCGTCCGGGGCCATGGTGTGGATGGCCTCGATGTCCATCGTCTCCTCACCCGCCCAGTTCTCCACGTCCGAAGGAGTGCTGCTGGGGTCGAAGCCCCCGGCAGGCGACACCTGCGTGAACTGGCCGGGCGCGAACTGGGGCAGGCCCATCTGCTGGTCGTACTGGGCGAGGTCCTGCACGATGGTGGGCGAGGCGAAGGCGTCCACCACTGCAACCGTGACGCCCTTGCCGGTCAGACCGCTCTGTGCCACACCGTAGGCGTGCCGCAGTTGGTCGGGGGTGTAACCGCACATCCGCATCGGCAGTGGCCCACCCGGGCCGGGCGGGGCATCGTTCCAGTGCTTCTGCCCCCAGTAGACACTGCAGTACTGCGAGCTGAAGCCGCTGGCATCAGCGGGCGCGTACTTGCCTGCTGCCGCCGCGACATGCTTGCCCTTCTTCTTGGGAGCAGTCGCCCCGGACTGGGCGACGAAGTCGCTGAAGACCGGCGAGGAGGTGGTCAGACCGGTGACGCTGGCGACGTACTGGCTGACGTCGGACGGGTACTGCGGCTGACCGGTGGGCGCGATGTCCACTCGGCCGTCGTGCTTGAACTTGTCGACCTGGACCTTGAGCGTGGACTCGACCTCACCCAAGGTCGTGGAGACGACGACGGACTGGTCGTCCTGCGAGACGATCGTCATCCCGGCCTGCTGGACCCAGTCCTCGACGGCGGTGCCGGCGTCCGTCGCGTTGGTGAAGTTCGAGGAGAACTGATCTGGAGTCAGATACTTGTGATAGTCCGGTGATCCAGGAGTGGCGACACTCTCGGCGTACTCGGCCAGGCTGTTCGGGTCTTTCTTCGCAAACCAGACCGTGCCCTGGACCTTGGTCTTGGGATCGGCCGCGCCGATGTCGTTCGCCTTTGTGGCCCACGCCGGCGGAGCCCAACTGCTCCCGCCCGCTGACGAGGTGCTGACCGCGTTGCTCTTGCCGACGGCGGCCATGACCGCCGTGCCGCCGCCGACCAGCACGACGAGCACGATGCCCACCGTGATCAGCAGCTTCTTCTTCGAGCGCTTCGGTCCGCCACCGCCCGAGCCTCCGGAGCCACCGACTCCGCCGCCGGGTATGCCCGGCCCGCCACCGAAGGGCGGCTGCCCACCACCGTACGGCGGCTGACCGCCGTAAGCGGGCTGGCCGCCGTAAGCGGGCTGGCCGCCGTATGCGGGCTGCCCGCCGTAGGGCGACTGCGGCGCAGCCGGGCCCTGGTTGTACGGGTTCGGCTGCTGCTGCGACTGCTGCGGAGGCTGCCCCTGCGGCGGGAAGCCGCTCTGGTACGGGTTGTTCGGCTGGGGCGCGTTGCCCCCGGGGCCGCTGCCATAGGGCGGGTAACTCACGGGTGCCTTCTCCTCGAAGCTCAACCGGGAGTCATGACACACCGACAGACGTGCGCGGCCCCCCCGGTCGCCATACGCATTCCTCGCACGCCCGTGCGCATCGTAGCGAGGCGTCATACAGGCCGGTCGCAGCGGTCGCGGCCTGCACACCGAACGATCACATCCGGGGAGCAGGTCAACTGTGCAGCGGCAGATGGTCCTTCTCGGAGAGCACGTAGTCGCGGAAGGCCTCGGCAGGAGGCGGGAGCGGGCGGACCGACGACCAGGCCAGGGCCAGTTCGCGGCGGGCCGCGGCGGAGGTCAGGGCCAGCTCCACCACGTCCGCGCGCGGCACCGACGACGGCGGCAGCACCGCGACGCCGAGGCCCGCGGCCACCAGGCCGCGCAGCGTCTCCGCCTCCTCGCCCTCGAACGAGATGCGTGGCGTGAACCCGGCCTCCGCCCACAGGCTGTCGGTGATCCTGCGCATCCCGTAGCCCGGGACCAGGGTGACGAAGGTGTCCTCGGCGAACTCCTCCAGCCGCACCCGGCGGCGTCCGGCCAGGGGGTGGTCCGCCGGGACGACCAGGCGCAGCCGCTGCTCCCCCATCCGACGCGACGTCAGATCCGGGTCCTCCGGGCGCGGCGAGAGCAGGCACAGGTCCAACTCCCCTTCGCGCAACCGGTCCAGCATCGCCTCGCCGTAGTCCTGCACCAGCTGGAACCGCACCCGGGGGAACTCCGCACGGAAGCCGCGCAGCAGCATCGGCACCGCCTCCGTCCCCATGGTGTGCAGGAAGCCGAAGGCGACCCGGCCGCCCATCGGGTCCGCCTCGGCGCGGGCGGCGTCCACGCCCCGCTCCAGCTCGGCCAACGCCCGTTCCACCGAGGCGAGGAAGACCCGTCCGGCGCGGGTCAGCCGGACCGCGCGTCCCTCGCGGGAGAGCAGCGCGACGCCCAGCTCGGACTCCAGCCGGGCCACGGCCCGGCTCAGCGTCGGCTGGGGCATGCCCAGCTCCGCCGCCGCCCGGGTCACGTGCTCCTGCCGGGCGACCGCCGCGAACTGCGCCAGCAGCGGGGAGAGCAGCGCGGCAGGTGATCTGGGCGACAGCGCGGCCAGTTCCGCTGGGAGGGATGCGGGCTCCAAGCTGCGATGATGCCTCATGGTATGGATACTCGCTCATTGATGTATTGGACGCATCAATGCCCCGGACCTAGTTTCGAAGCATGCCAGCGGAAGCAGCCCCAGCCAGCAGCACCACCCTCCCCGCCCTCCCCGCCCTCCCCAACCTCGACCTTCCCGACGCCGACCTGCGCCATCTGCCCGGCTCCCCCGGACTGCGCCGCACCCAGCTGGCGCTCTTCGGAGCGGGTCTGGCCACCTTCCTGCTGCTCTACTCGACCCAGGCCCTGCTCCCCTCCCTCTCCCAGGGCCTCCACCTGACGCCCGGGCAGGCCAGCTGGACCGTCTCGGCTGCCTCCATCGGGCTCGCGCTCGCGGTGATCCCGATCAGCGCGCTCTCCGAGCGCTTCGGCCGGACGCGGATCATGACCGCCTCCGTCTTCGCCGCGGTGGTGATCGCGCTGGTGCTGCCGTTCACGGACAGCCTGGCGGTGCTGACCACGCTGCGCGGTCTGCAGGGCGTCGCGCTCGCCGGGCTGCCCGCGACGGCGATGGCGTTCCTCGCCGAGGAGGTCCACCCGTCCGCGCTGGCCCCGGCGATGGGCCTCTACGTCGCTGGCAACAGCATCGGCGGGATGAGCGGCCGGCTGCTCTCCGGCGTCGTCGCCGGCGCGTACGGGTGGCGGGCCGGGCTGGCCGCCGTCGCCGTCGCGTCGCTGCTGTGCGCGATCGCGTTCCGGGTGCTGATCCCGAAGGCGCAGTGCTTCCGCCCCGGACCGGTGAACCCCGGCGCACTCTGGCGGACCGTCACCGGACACATCCGCAACCCGCTGCTGTCCCGGCTCTTCGCGCTCGGCCTGCTCTTCATGACCGTCTTCGGCGCGGTCTACACCGTGCTCGGCTTCCGGCTGGTCGCTGCGCCGTTCAACCTGCCGCAGGCCCTGGCGAGCTCTATCTTCGTGGTCTACCTCGTCGGCACGGTCGCCTCGGCCCTGTCGGCCCGGGTGGGCGCCCGGCTGGGCCGACGCGGCGCGCTGTACGTCGCGGCCGGGACGACCTCCGTCGGCCTACTGCTGACCCTGCCCGACTCGCTGGCGCTGACCCTGCTCGGCCTGGTGCTGATCACGGCGGGCTTCTTCACCGGCCACTGCGTCGCCTCGGCGGCGGTCGGCAGGACGGCCACCACCGGACGGGCGCAGGCCTCGGCGCTCTACCTGGCGGCGTACTACCTCGGCAACAGCCTCGGCGGCTCGGTCGGCGCGGACGCGTACCACGCCGCCGGATGGAACGCGACGGTCATGGTGGCACTGGCGGCGATGGTGCTGGCGCTGGGCGTGACGGCGTACGGCTCCGTCTCAGCCGCGCACCTGAGGCGCACACAGGCTGCGGCGCTGGGGTAGGCCCGCCCAAAGCGACGCGGGAACAGGTCCGCCGGGTGGGTGAACTTCCCGGCGGGCCGCTCCCGCCGGGGTACGTCTCCCCGGACCTGTGCGCCGAGCGAAGAGGTCCCCATGCGACTGCCCAGGATCAGCAAGAACGCGTTCACCCCCGAGCGGCTCCGCTGGGCGGCCCTGGGCACGGCCCTGGCCCTCGCCGCCGGCGTCGGGTACTGCGTGCAGGACGCGCTGGCCGCGCCCGGTCCGGCCGGGACCGAGACCAAGCTCGTGCTCTGGGGACGCTGCCACGGTCTCAGCTCCGTCGTCGACCTGGTCGACAACCGGCACCAGCACACCGTCCACACCCTGACCTGCGCCTCGAACGGCACGGCGGCGGAGGCCCACACCCTGACGGCCGTTCACCCGGCCCCGGCCCGGACGCCCATGCTCCCACCGATCCCGATGCACGCGCCGGTCCAACCGCTGGTCTCCCCCGCCCAGCACGGCGAGGGCGTCTTCACCCCGCTCGTCACCGAGCACGGTCGGCCGGTTGTCCAGAGCACGCTGGTCCGGTGGGCCGCGTACGACAGCGGCAACCCGGTCGGCGTCGTCTGGATGAAACAGAAGGCGCTCCGCTTCGACCTCCACCCCGGCGTGGCCGAGCCCGGCGGGACCTGGCCGGTGCCGCCGACGATCACGCCGAACGAGCGCCTCGGCCTGGTGGCCGCCTACAACGGCGGCTTCAAGGTCTCCAACGGCGACGCGCACGGCGGCTTCTACCTCGACGGGCGGACCGTCGGCTATCTACGCGACGGCGCGGCGTCCGAGGTCTTCCACAAGGACGGCTCGCTCACCGTCGGCGTCTGGGGTCGGACCGTCTCCATGGCCCCGGACGTGACCGGCGTCCGCCAGTGCCTGGTCCCGCTGGTGCTGAACGGCCAGGTCACCGACGACGCCCGCTACGGCGGGACCGCCACCTGGGGCCTCGACGACGGCGGCAACCCGGCGGTCGCCCGCTCCGGCGTGGGCGTCGACCGCAACGGCGACATCGTCTACGTCGGCGGGCGGCTGCTGACCGTCCAGGACCTGGCGACGATGCTGCAGCGCGCGGGCGCCGTGACGGCGATGATGCTGGACATCAACCTGAGCTGGCCGTCCTACATCTCCTACGATGCCACCCACGACCCCAAGAACCCGGTCCCCCACAACCTGGTCAACTTCGTCCGCGCGCCCACCCGCTACTACGACTACTCCAGCCGCGACTTCGTCGCCGTCTACGCCCGGCAGTGAGCGGGTACGCGTCGTTACACTCGGTGCATGAGCATGGACGCCGCCACATATGCCCGGCTCCGCGCGATCGCGGATCAGTTGCCTCAGGTACCCGGGATAGGGCGTGTGGAAATCGCCCACGGCGAGATCGTCATGATGATGTCGCCCGTCAAGCGACACGAGTTGGCGGTCCTGAAGCTCGCCCGGCAGCTGAACGAGCAGCTTCCCGACACCCACCCTGGCTTCATCGCTCACGGAGGAGCCGACTTGGAGGACCAGGGCCTGGGTCGGCTTCGACGTCCTGACCTCATGGTCTTCCCCGAGCAAGCACTCGAGGAGGAGGACGCGGCTTTCCATCCCTCCGAAATCCTGCTGGTGGTCGAGGTCGTCTCCAAGTCCAACCCGGAGAACGACTACGAGGAGAAGGTCCGCGACTACGCCGCCATGGGGATCCCGCTCTACCTGATCGTCGACCCCCGCGACGGCACCGGCATCGTGCACTCGCAGCCGAGGTATGCCAGCCGCGAGCACTTCGCCTTCGGCGACACGGTCAAGGTCGGCCCGTGGCGGCTGGACACGAGCGTCCTGCTGACCTACGGGCCGTGACCTGACCTGCCGGACGCGCTCTCAGGCGATCCGGTCGAGGATGATCGGGGTCGGGCGGAAGTCCGTGCCCTCCGGCGCGACGGTGACCGCGCCGTCGACGTCCAACGCCTCCAGGGCGTAGGCGAAGCGGTCCGGGGTGTCGGTGTGGAGGGTCAGCAGCGGCTGGCCCGCGGTGACCTTGTCGCCCGGCTTGGCGTGGATCTCGACGCCCGCGCCCGCCTGCACCGGGTCCTCCTTGCGCGCACGACCGGCACCCAGCCGCCAGGCGGCGACGCCGACGGCGTAGGCGTCCAGGCCGGTGAGCAGGCCGGTGGCGGGCGCGGTGACGACGTGCTGCTCGCGGGCGACCGGCAGCGTCGCGTCCGGGTCGCCGCCCTGAGCGGCGATCATGCGACGCCAGTGGTCCATCGCGGAGCCGTCCTTGAGGGCGGTCTCGGGGTCCTTGTATGTACCGGTCTTGCCACTCACGCCCGCGGCGGCCAGCATCTCGCGGGCCAGCGCCAGCGTCAGCTCGACCACGTCCGCCGGGCCGCCGCCCGCCAGCACCTCGACCGACTCGCGCACCTCCAGCGCGTTGCCCGCCGTGAGGCCGAGCGGCGTGCTCATGTCGGTCAGCAGCGCGACGGTGTTGACGCCCGCCTCCTTGCCGAGGCCGACCATGGTGCGGGCCAGCTCCTGGGCGTCGGCCAGGTTCTTCATGAACGCGCCCGAGCCCACCTTCACGTCCAGGACCAGCGCGCCGGTGCCCTCGGCGATCTTCTTCGACATGATCGAGGAGGCGATCAGCGGGATCGCCTCGACCGTGCCGGTGACGTCGCGCAGCGCGTAGAGCTTCTTGTCCGCCGGGGCGAGGCCGTCACCCGCCGCGCAGATCACCGCGCCGGTCTCGCGCAGCACGTGCATCATCTCGTCGTTGGACAGGAGCGCCTTCCAGCCGGGGATCGACTCCAGCTTGTCCAGCGTGCCGCCGGTGTGGCCGAGCCCGCGGCCGGAGAGCTGCGGCACGGCCGCGCCGCAGGCCGCGACGAGCGGGGCGAGCGGCAGGGTGATCTTGTCCCCGACGCCGCCGGTGGAGTGCTTGTCCGTGGTCGGCAGCGGCAGCGCGGAGAAGTCCATCCGGACGCCGGAGCGGATCATCGCCTCGGTCCAGCGGGAGATCTCGCGCATGTTCATGCCGTTGAGCAGGATCGCCATCGCCAGCGCGGACATCTGCTCGTCGGCGACCTCGCCGCGGGTGTAGGCGTCGATCACCCAGTCGATCTGAGCATCGGTCAGCTCGGCGCGGTCGCGCTTCGCGCGGATGACGGAGATGGCGTCCACGGTGGCTCCTGAGGTGCGGGGATGACCCGGGGGGATGACGCGGCAACTCTACGCGCGTAACCAAGGCTTGCACCAGGCGCGAAGTCGCAACACGGGCTGATTCCGCCCAGACCCCACGATCCCGCAGGTCACGGACGTGCACCACCCGTGCGCGGCTGCCGCCGTCGTTACTCCCCCGCCGTTACTCGTCCGCCGTTAGTCCTCTGCCGTTCGACGGGCCTGTTGCGCCTCGCGGTTGAGCGCCCAGGCGTCGGCCACCGGCCCCAGACGGCCGAGCTTGTCGGGGTTGACCACCGAGCGGATCGCCTGGATCCGGCCCGTTGCGCAACAGTTCCCCACGCCCCTGGCAGAGTGCAACTACCTCAGAGTCGTTCCGGTCCGAACGCGTCGGGCAGCAGCTCGGCCAGCGGCCGGATCCCCGAGACGGACTCGACGATCAGCTCCGCTCCCCCGTGCTCCCACAGCAGTTGCCTGCACCTGCCGCACGGCATCAACGGCTTGCCGTCGCGGTCACAGCAGGTGAACGCGATCAGCCGCCCGCCGCCGGTGGCGTGGAGCGCGGAGACGAGGCCGCACTCCGCGCACAGGCCGAGGCCGTAGCTCGCGTTCTCGACGTTGCAGCCGCTGACGATCCGGCCGTCGGAGACCAACGCCGCCGCGCCGACCGGGAAGTGGGAGTACGGCGCGTACGCGCGTCCCATCGCCTCCCGGGCGGCCGTGCGCAGCTCGTCCCAGTCGATGACCAGGTCCGCCTTCGTCTCCGCCATCGCGAATCCCTCAGCCCTTGATGTACGGCTTGCCGGACGCCGCCGGCGGACGCGAGAGACCGCCGAGCGCCGCGACGACGAAGATGGTCACCAGGTACGGCGCCATCGCCAGGAACGCGCCCGGGATCGGTGTGCTCAGCGAGGAGAGCGCCAGCTGGATCTCCGTGGCGAAGCCGAACAGCACCGCCGCGCCCAGCGCGCCGATCGGCGACCAGCGGCCGACGATCAGCGCCGCGATGGCGATGTAGCCCTTGCCGTCGCTCATGTCCTTGCCGAACTGGCTGGCCAGACCCAGCGTCAGCCAGACACCGCCGAGACCGGACAGCAGACCCGCCGTGATGACGTTGCGGTAGCGCAGCCCGATGACCTTGATGCCGACGGTGTCGGCGGCCGTCGGGTGCTCGCCGACCGCGCGGGTGCGCAGACCCCAGCGGGTGCGGAAGACCAGGAACCAGATCACCGGCACCAGCACGTAGGCCGCATAGAACAGGATGTTCTCGTCGAACAGCGAGCCGATGATCGGGATGGACGACAGCCCAGGGATCGAGATGTTGTTGAAGCCCAGCCCCTTGTTGTACTCGCCGCCGTTGCTCGACATCAGCCGGTCGTAGAGGAAGCCGGTGACGCCGGAGGCAAGGAGGTTGAGCACGACGCCGAGGACGACCTGCTCGATCAGGTAGCGGTTGGCGAAGACGGCCAGCAGCGCGCACATCAGCGCGCCGCCGAGGCAGCCGGCGACCGCACCGGCCCAGACCGAGCCGGTCGTGGACGCGGTCAGCACCGACGCGAACGCGCCGAAGAGGAACTGGCCCTCGACCGCGATGTTGACGACGCCGGAGCGCTCGCACAGCAGCGCGCTGAGCGAACCGAGCACCAGCGGCACCGCGGCGAGCGCGGTCTGCTGGATGATCGACGGAACGTTCAGGCCGACGGACGACCCGGCCGCGGCCCACACCAGGAAGGCCACCACGTAGGCCGCGAAGTAGACGCCGGCCAGCCAGAGCTGGACCTTCTTCGACACCGGCGCGAACGCCCGGACCAGGCCGCAGACGACGGCCAGCGACATCAGCGCCAGCGCGACCGGCTGGGCCGGGGCCGAGATGGGGCTGAGGCTGCCGGTGCCGGGGACGAGCTCCAGACCGAACAGCGTGTGCACGCCGTTCGAGGTACGCGAGCCGAAGCCGAAGCCCCACAGGCCGAGCGCGCCGATCACGGCCATGGCGATGCCACTGACCAGCTTGGACCGCTTGGCTGCCGCGTCGGCCAGCGAGAGCATGTCGCCGCCCGTGCTGTTGTTCCCGGTAGCGGTGGATGCCGTGCTCATGCCTCGCCTCCGGCAACGTTGGTGGTGTCGGTCGTGTGGAACGGGTCGGGGGCGGGCGCGTTCTCGTCGCCCTTGCCGCCGGTGTCGATCTTGTGGGCCCGAAGCCGGAAGATCTCCTGCACCAGCTGCGGCGCGGCGACGAAGATGACGATCAGGGCCTGCATGACGGTGATGATCTCGATCGAGACCTGCGCCTGGGTCTGCATCAGCGCACCACCGGCCTGCAGCGCGCCGAAGAGCAGCGACGCCCAGACGACGCCCCACGGCTTGGTGCGGCCCAGCAGCGCCACGGTGATCGCGGTGAAGCCGAGACCCGCGTCGATGTTGGGGCTGAGCGAGTTGTTGTTCGGGTTGGCCAGACCGAGGGTCTGGGTCACGCCGATCAGGCCCATCAGCCCACCGGAGATCAGCATCGAGGCGATCTGGACCCGGTTGACGTTGATGCCGGCGGTGCGCGCCGCGCTCGGGCGCAGACCGACCGCACGGACCTCGAAGCCCAGCTTGCTGCGCTTGAAGAACCACGCCACACCGAAGGTCGCGGCCAGCGCGAAGAGCAGGCCGATGTCGGTGAAGAGCGAGTCGCCGAACAGGTGCGGCAGCACCGCGCTGGGGCTGGCCGGCTTGGAGATCGCCTGGCCCGCCGCCGACGGGTTGTGGAACACCGAGGTGTTCAGCAGCCAACTGCCCAGGAAGAAGAAGGCGACGTAGTTGAGCATGATCGTGACGATCACCTCGTGCGCGCCGCGGTAGGCCTTGAGCCAGCCGACCAGCCCGCCGTAGAGCATGCCGCCGACGATGCCCGCGAGGACCGCGACGATCATGTGCAGCAGACCCGGCAGATCGGTCCAGGAGAAACCGACGTAGGAGGCGAAGATCGCGCCGATGATCAGCTGGCCCTGGCCGCCGATGTTGAACATCCCGGCCCGGAACGCCACCGAGATCGCCAGACCGCCGAAGATCAGCGGCGTCGCGTACTCGAGGGTGTTCGAGATCGGGCCGAAGAACTGGGACGGCGTGCCGGAGACCGTCGCCGGGTCGAAGATCGCACCCTTGAACAGCGAGGTGTAGGCGCTGGAGATGTCGTTCCAGGCGGAGGAGAGGAAGTCCCCGGGGGCGGCGAAGAAGTAGCCGAGCTTGTTCATGGTGTCGGTGTTGGACACCACGATCAGGATCGCGCCGACGACCAGGGCCAGCACGATGGCCAAGATGGTGACGGTCGTGGAGTTCTCCGCGGTGAAGACGTTGCGGATCACCGTGCCCCAGTCGCGGGACGGCTTCGGCGCGGTCGGCGTCGCTCCGTTCGGCTGCGCGGAGGCGGCGGCCTTGGCGGCATCGGCCTTGGCGGCGTCGGCCTCGTTCTTCTCAGGTTCGGGCGTGCTCACGAGTCCGCCTCCTCCGTGTTCGTCGGTGCGGCGTCCGCCGCGCTGTCATTGCTCCCCGTCCCGGTGTCGGCCGCCTCGCCCGTGGCCGCCTCGCCCGTGGCCGTCTCGGCCTGCGGCGCCTGGCCGTTGGTGATACCCGCCATCAGCAGACCGATCTCCTCGCGGGAGGTGGTCGGCGGGACCGTGGCGACGATCTTGCCCCGGTACATCACCGCGATCTTGTCCGCCAGCGCCAGCACCTCGTCCAGCTCGGTGGAGACCACCACGACCGGCCGTCCCTGGTCGCGCTCGGCGACGATGCGCTTGTGGATGAACTCCATCGCGCCGACGTCGACGCCACGGGTCGGCTGCGAGGCCACCAGCAGCCGCAGCGGACGCGACAACTCGCGTGCCACCACGACCTTCTGCGCGTTTCCGCCGGAGAGCTTGCCCGCCGGGTGCTGCGCCACGGCCGGGCGGATGTCGAACTCCTGGATCCGGTGCGTCGCGTTCTTCTCGATCTCGCCCAGGTTGATCGAGAGCCCGCGCCCGAACGGGGCCGACTTGTAGAGGTCGAGGACCAGGTTCTCAGCGATGGTGAACTCGCCGACGACGCCGTCGTGGCCACGGTCCTCGGGGATGAACCCGACACCCGCGTCCAGCACCTGACGCGGCGTCCGGCCGTTGAGCTGCTTGCCGTCCAGCGAGATGGAACCGGCGGCGGCCGGGACCAGGCCGAGGATCGCCTCGGCCAGCTCGGACTGGCCGTTGCCCTGGACCCCGGCGATGCCCAGGATCTCGCCGTCGTGGACGGTGAAGGAGATGTCGTCGACGGCGGCCTGGCCGTTGGCGTCCAGCACCGTCAGGTTCTCGACCTGGAAGGACGGAGCACCCGGCTTGCTCAGCTCCTTGTCGACGACCAGCTGCACGCTGCGGCCGACCATCATCGAGGCCAGCTCCTGCTCGCTGGAGCTGGGCGAGGCCTGGCCGACGACCGCACCGCGCCGGATCACGGTGATCCGGTCGGCGATCGCCTTGACCTCCTTGAGCTTGTGGGTGATGAAGACGATCGACTTGCCCGCCTCGCGCAGCGAGTTCATGACGACGAAGAGGTCGTCGATCTCCTGCGGGGTGAGCACGGCGGTCGGCTCGTCGAGGATCAGCGTCTGGGCGTTGCGCACCAGCGCCTTGACGATCTCGACACGCTGCTGGACGCCGACCGGCAGGTCCTCGACCAGCGCGTCGGGGTTGACCGGGAGGCCGTAGCGCTCGGAGACCTCCCGCACGTCCTTGCGGGCACGGCGGCGGTCGAGCAGCCCCAGCGGGCCGCGGCTGGCGCCGAGTTCGACCTCGTCGCCGAGCACGACGTTCTCGGCGACGGTGAACACCGGGACCAGCATGAAGTGCTGGTGCACCATGCCGATGCCGTTGGCGATGGCGTCGCGCGGACCGCTGATGGTCTTCGGGACGTCGTCGACGAGGATCTCGCCCTCGTCGGGCTGAAGGAGTCCGTAGAGGACGTTCATCAGCGTGGACTTGCCGGCACCGTTCTCACCGAGCAGACAGTGGACCTCACCTGGCTCGACCGTCAGGTCGATGTGGTCGTTGGCGACCAGCGAACCGAATCGCTTGGTGATGCCGCGAAGTTCCAGACGCACTTGTTACACACTCCTCACGCCGGGCATCAGAGTCGATCGGCGGAAGCTATCGAGGACTTGACGGACGCGCCAGGCCCGAGCAGGCGGGCCCACACGCCAGTAGGCGGGCGCGTGTACCAGGCACGCGCCCGCTCAGACCGTGGCGGAATCAGCCGGTCGGCTGGTTCTTCGACTTGACCTTGATGGTGCCATTGATGATGTCCTGCTTGACCGTGGCGATCTCGGCGGTCAGGGACGCGGGCACCTTCGACGCGAAGTCGTGGTACGGGGCCAGGCCGGTGCCGTTGTTGGCCAGCGTGCCGATGTACGGCGTCGCGGAGAACTGGCCGCTGGCGGACTCCTGCACCGCGGTGCTCACGGCGGAGGCGATGCCCTTGGTCACCGAGGTCATGATGACCGGGGCGTACTGGGCGTTGGAGTAGAAGCCGTCGTCGTCGACCCAGATGGCGTTCAGCTTGCCGCCGGAGGCCTGGGCCTGGGCCAGCGCGCCGATGCCGGTGCCGCCGGCGACCGGGAAGATGATGTCGGCGCCCTCGGAGGCGAAGGTCGCGGCGATCTGCTTGCCGCCGGCCTGGTCGGTGAAGGACTGGGTCGGGTCGAAGGTGCCCGACTGCGTGGTCTCGTCCCAGCCGAGGACCTGGACGTGGGTGCCGTGCTTCTGGTTGTAGTACTGGACGCCCTCCCAGAAACCGTCCATGTAGACGGTGACGGTCGGGTAGTTGGCGCCGCCGAAGGTGGCGACCTTGCCGGTCTTGGTCATGCCGGCCGCGAAGTAGCCGCCGAGGAAGGCGCCCTGCGCGGTGTTGAACTCCAGGCCCTTGACCTGCGGCGCGGTCGAGGTGTTGTCGACGATCGCGTAGTGCTGGCTCGGGTTGGTCTTGGCGGACTTGACCGTGGCGTCGTTCATGGCGAAGCCGACCGTGACGATCAGCTTGCACTGGGCGGAGACGAAGCCGGCGATGTTGCTGGCGTAGTCGTTCTCCGTCGCCGAGGTGGCGTTCTGAACGGTGATGTTCGAGTTGGCCTTGGCGGCATCCTGCATGCCGGCCCACGACTCCTGGTTGAACGAGTGGTCGTCCAGGCCGCCGGTGTCGGTGACCATACAGGCCTTGTAGCTCCCGCCAGCGTTCGCGGAAGAGGTGGAGCCCGAGGTGGAGACGGGCTTGGAACCACACGCCGATGCGGTCAGTGCGACAAGAGCCGCGATCGCCGCCAGCCGAACGGGCTTGTTCATCAATTCCTCCAGATAGGAGCCGACATCGCAGAGCCCGGGGGCAGGGAGCGGCATTGCTCGTTCACCGCAGCGTCCCTGGCAACCGGGAGCATGGGTCTCCTTGGTCGACGCGCACCTGGTCGGCGCGGATTGGATGCGACGTTAACGCGCGTAGAACACGTTTGTGTCACGGCTGCATCGCCGTTATCAGATCGTCGCATTTCTGCCATCCGGGCACAGCTGAACAGGCCGATCCAACTGGATGAATCTGCTCCGATGTCGCTCGAACGGAGCAACACCGGAGCACGTACGGAGCAACTACAGAGCAGGTGACGCGCGTCTGACCGGAGCTCAGCTCAGCGCCAGTGACGCGAACAGCTCGGTGCCGACACCGATGGCGCGCTCGTCCGCGTCGAAGGTGCCCTGGTGGAGATCGCGGGTGCCCTGCTCGTCGGGCGAGCGGACGCCGAGGCGGGCCAGCGCGCCCGGCACCTGCTGGAGGTACCAGGAGAAGTCCTCGCCGCCGAGGCTCTGCTCGGTGCCCTCGATGCTCTCCTTGCCGAAACGCGCGGCCATGACGGACTCGATCATGGCGATCGACTCCTCCTCGTTCACCACCGGCGGGACGCCGCGGTGGTAGTCGAGGACCCACTTCGCCCGGTGGGTCTCCGCGATCTGCCCGACCAGCTCGTCGATCGCACCCGGCGCCTCGCGCCAACCGGCCAGCTCCAGGCAGCGGACGGTGCCCTCCAGCTCCGCGTGCTGCGGAATGACGTTGGCGGCCGAGCCGGAGGCGATCCGACCCCAGACCAGGCTGACGCCCCAGCGCACGTCCATCCGCCGGGCCAGCGCGGCCGGCAGCTCCGCGGCCGTCCGGGCGACCGCGGTGACCAGATCCGTGGTGAGGTGCGGACGCGCGGTGTGACCGCCGGGCCCGTCCAGGCTGACGACCAGCCGGTCGCAGGCCGAGGTGATCGCGCCGACCTTCAGGCCGACCTTGCCGACCTCGACCTTGGGGTCGCAGTGCACGGCGAAGATGCGCTCCAGCCCCTCCGCCCCGCCGCACTTGACGACGTCCAGGGCACCGCCCGGCATGACCTCCTCGGCCGGCTGGAAGATCAGCCGCACCGGCCTCGCGAGCGCGCCACTGCGCGCGGCCTCGGCGAGGAGGATGCCGGTGCCGAGCACGATACTGGTGTGCAGGTCGTGACCACAGGCGTGGGCCCGCCCGGCAACCGTCGAACGGTAGGGCACGCTCGCGGGCTTGGCGTCGTCGATCGGCAGCGCGTCGATGTCGGCGCGGAAACCGAGAATGCCGCGGTCAGCGGGGACACCCTCGGGCACGATGTCGCAGAGCAGACCCGTACCGCCCGGAAGCACGCGCGGCGCGAGACCGGCCTGCTCCAGCCGCTCCTTGATCAGCGCCGTGGTCCGGAACTCGTGGCGACCCAACTCGGGGTGCATGTGCAGGTCGCGCCGGAAGGCGATCAGCTCGGGTTGCAGGGCCTGCACGCGGGACCGCAGCTCAGTGGACTCGTTCACCCCCACAAGGCTACGGCCCTGGGACAGTTGTGGCAGGGGATCACCGAAATTCATACCGCCGGACGAGAAAGTTGTCGCCCGCTCGGCGCATGGTTCTGCCCGAACCGGGTAGGAATCCTCGCTCACGCGCGCCTCCGCACTACTTCGTTGAAGAGATCAACGAGCAAGCCGCGCGAGAGGCACGAGAGTCAGTTGCAGTGACCCCAGGGTCGCGGGGCCCTGCTGGTGCACCTGCTCAGAAGCTGTCCACGGGGATGTACGTCCCCCAGACGTCCCGCAGCGCGTCGCAGGTCTCGCCGACAGTTGCCCGCGCGGCCAGCGCCTCCTTCATCGGGTACAGCACGTTCTCCCCCTCCGACCCCGCCGCGCGGCGCAGCGCGGAGAGCGCGTGGTCGACGGCCGCGCTGTCGCGGTCCGCGCGGAGCTTGGCCAGGCGCTCTGCCTGCCGCGCCTCGATCGCCGGGTCGACGCGGAGCGGCTCGTAGGGCTCCTCCTCGTCCAGCTGGAAGCGGTTGACGCCGACCACGGTCCGCTCGCCCGCGTCCGTCTCCAGGGCGATCCGGTACGCGCTGCGCTCGATCTCGTTCTTCTGGTAGCCGCGCTCGATACCGGCGACCGCGCCGCCCATCTCCTCGACCTTGGCCATCAGCTCCAGCGCCGCCGTCTCGACCTCGTCGGTCAGCTGCTCGACCACGTAGGAGCCCGCGAACGGGTCGACGGTCGCGGTCACGTCGCTCTCGTACGCCAGCACCTGCTGCGTGCGCAGCGCCAGGCGCGCGGACTTCTCCGTCGGCAGCGCGATGGCCTCGTCGAAGCTGTTGGTGTGCAGCGACTGCGTGCCGCCCAGCACCGCCGCCAGCGCCTGGATCGAGACGCGGACCAGGTTGACCTCGGGCTGTTGGGCCGTCAGCTGCACGCCCGCGGTCTGGGTGTGGAAGCGCAGCATCATCGACTTGGGGTTCTTGGCGTGGAACTCCTCCTTCATGACGCGCGCCCAGATCCGGCGGGCGGCACGGAACTTGGCCACCTCCTCCAGCAGGGTGGTGCGTGAGACGAAGAAGAAGGAGAGCCGCGGCGCGAAGTCGTCCACGTCCATGCCGGCCGCGATCGCGGTGCGGACGTACTCGATGCCGTCGGCCAGCGTGAAGGCGATCTCCTGCGCGGGTGTGGCCCCGGCCTCGGCCATGTGGTAGCCGGAGATGGAGATGGTGTTCCAGCGCGGGATCTCCGCACGGCAGTACTGGAAGACGTCCGCGATCAGACGCAGTGACGGCTTCGGCGGGAAGATGTACGTCCCGCGCGCGATGTACTCCTTCAGCACGTCGTTCTGGACGGTCCCGGTCAGCCTCCCCGACGGGACGCCCTGGGACTCGCCCACGAGTTGGTAGAGGAGCAGCAGCAGTGAAGCGGGCGCGTTGATGGTCATCGACGTGGAGACCTCGCCCAGCGGGATGCCGTCGAAGAGGACGCCCATGTCCTCGACGCTGTCGACGGCCACGCCGACCTTGCCGACCTCGCCGTGGGCGACGGTGGCGTCCGAGTCGTAGCCCATCTGCGTCGGCAGGTCGAAGGCGACCGACAGGCCCGTGGTGCCGTTGGCGATCAGTTGCTTGTAGCGGGCGTTGGACTCGGCGGCGGTGCCGAAGCCGGCGTACTGCCGCATGGTCCACGGCTTGCCCGTGTACATGGTCGGATAGACCCCGCGGGTGAACGGGTACTGTCCGGGCTCGCCCAGCTCGGTGACGGGATCCCAGCCCGTGAGGGCGGCCGGCCCGTAGACGGGTTCGATGGGCAGTCCGGACTCGGACAGGCGGGCCATGAGGAGTCCTCCAGGGTCGTGGCGGCAGTGGACCTGGGGCGTTGGCAGCGGTTACCGTCCGCTTCGCTACGTACGGTAATGATGCGCCTGTGCAGGGAATAGGCGCATCCTCTGGGAGCTTGCTCACAGCAGCCGGAACTCGCTTGGAGGAACAGCAGAGATGACAGTGCAGAAGGTCGCCGTGGTGACCGGCGCGAGCAGTGGGATCGGCGCCGCGACGGCCCGTGGCCTGGCCGCTACGGGGTACCGGGTGGCTCTGGTCGCCCGCCGCGCGGACCGACTGGAGGCGCTGGCCAAGGAGATCGGCACGGCGGCGAGTGTGCACACGCTCGACGTGACCGACCGCGCGGCGGTGACCGCGTTCGCGGCGTCGCTGGACCGGGTCGACGTCCTGGTCAACAACGCGGGCGGGGCGATCGGCGCGGAGCCCGTCGCCGACGCGGACCCGGCGGACTGGCAGACCATGTTCGACGTCAACGTCCTCGGTGTCCTCCACGTGACCCAGGCGCTGCTCCCGGCGCTGCGCGCCTCCGGCGACGGCACGGTCCTCGTCCTCTCCTCCACCGCCGCGTTCGCCCCGTACGAGGGCGGCGCGGGCTACGTCGCGGCGAAGGCGGGCGCACACGCCATCGCGGCGACGCTGCGGCTGGAGCTGCTCGGCGAGCCGATCCGCGTCATCGAGATCGCGCCGGGCATGGTCCAGACCGACGAGTTCGCGCTCACCCGCTTCCGCGGCGACGCGTCGAAGGCGGCGGCGGTGTACGCGGGCGTCCCGGACCCGCTCAGCGCGGCCGACGTCGCGGACACCATCGTCTGGGCGGTCACCCGCCCCGCCCACGTGAACGTGGACCTCCTGGTCGTTCGCCCCCGCGCCCAGGCGGCCCAGCACAAGGTCCACCGGCAGTAGTTCAGACAACGCACGGGGAAGTTGCACTATTCAGGGGCGCGGGCTGTGCTTGATCAACTGCGCGACAGGCCACCCACCCACGTGGCAGGCCGCGCGAACAGGGCCATCCGCCCACGGTGGTGTCTGGCGCACGCAGTTGATCAAGCACAGCCCCGCGCCCCCCAGAAGTGCACAGGTGCCCGACTGTTCGTTCATTCAGCTGACGCCGTCTCATAATTCGGCCGTAGAGGTCTCGACTTAATACCCCGTGCGAGTGAATCCTGGTGTCGGACGCCCGTGCGCCAGCGGCCCCGACGTCTTATCGAGTGCCGATGTCGTCGGTGGCAGGCCCTAGCCTCTGGGCACCGACCACCGCACCGCCAACCCGCACCCTCCGAGGAGGACCCGCTGGCCAGGTCGCCGATCCAACCGCCGGCCACGCCGGATTTGCCGGACGCGCACGCCGCAGGACTGCAACGGCTCAATGTGGCGAGCCCCGGCGCAGCCGAAGAAGCCCTGCTGGCCTGCTGCGGCAGCCGGCGTTGGGCGATAAGGATCGCCGCGCACCGCCCGTACCCGGATGTGGGCTCGCTGCTCGCCGCGGCCAGCGAGGCGTCCTACGACATGTCGCACCGGGACCTGACGGAGGCGCTCGCCGACGAGAGCTGCATGCCGCAGCCCCTGCTGGGCATGCGCGCGCCGGGGAGCAACGCCGCACGGACCGCTCTGCGCGCCGCGCACGCCGCGTACGAGGCGCGGTTCGGGCATGTCTTCGTGGTGTGCCTGGACGACTGCCCGCCGGACGAGATGCTGGGCACCGTCCTCGCCAGCATCCGCGCGCGGCTCTCCAACGACCCGGACGAGGAGCGCTCCACCACCGCCGAGGAGCTTCGTCGGATCTCACAAAGTCGACTCACGCATCTCGTGGCGTCTCACGCCTCGGCGACAACGTGAGACGACAGGGGTGAGATCAACCACACCAGCACGTTCTGTCTCGAACTGACGGCCGACCAACCTGCCTCCCAAGCCCGGGAAAATCCCCGGAAACCCGGACCAAAACCCTTCGATCCACCCCGTTGGTCGATCATCCGAACGATCAACGGGGTGGATCCGTCCCCGGCACAGGCCCCCCAACAGGCCACCGGCACTCCGCTCTGGCTACGATGGCCGCGGCCGGTGGACCGTATCCGGCCGGGCCGACCGACACCGACGTTGATGCCGAGATGCCGGGCGACCCCCGCCCCGCTCCCGGAGGGTTCTTCCGTGCCGGCTGGAACGCTGTACCGCGGCCGGGAAGGCATGTGGTCGTGGGTGGCTCATCGAGTCACCGGCGTCCTCATTTTCTTCTTCCTGTTCGCCCACGTCCTCGACACCGCCCTGGTCCGTGTTTCGCCGCAGGCCTACAACAGCGTGATCGCGACGTACAAGACGTGGCCCGTCAACCTGATGGAGTACGGCCTCACCGCCGCCATCCTCTTCCACGCGCTGAACGGCCTCCGGGTCATCGCGGTGGACTTCTGGGCCAAGGGGCCGAAGTACCAGGCCCAGATGCTGTGGACCGTCGTGACCGTCTGGGTCCTGCTGATGGCGGGTGCGTTCTACCCGATCCTGCAGGAGACCCTGAAGAACTGGTTCGGGTGAGGCAGAGATGGCAACCGACTCCATCGGCAGCGTCGAGCTGACCGAGAACGGCGCTCCGGCCGACCCGAGCGCGTTCCTGATCGAGCCGCCGCGCAAGCGCACCAAGACCACGGCGGGCCGTCGCAGCCGCACCAACTTCGAGATGCTGGCGTGGCTGTTCATGCGCCTCTCGGGTGTCGTGCTGGTCTTCCTGATCCTCGGTCACCTGATCATCCAGCTGGTGCTGGACGGCGGTGTCTCCAAGATCAGCTTCGCCTTCGTCGCCGGTCGCTGGGCCTCGCCGTTCTGGCAGGGCTGGGACCTGCTCATGCTCTGGCTCGCCATGCTCCACGGCGCCAACGGCATGCGCACGGTCATCAACGACTACGCCGAGCGCGACACCACCCGCTTCTGGCTGAAGGTCCTGCTGGTGGCCGCCACGGTGTTCACCGTGCTGCTGGGCACCCTGGTGATCTTCACCTTCGACCCGAACATCAGCTGACGCGGACGGACGAGGCAGCTAACTGACATGCAGATTCACCAGTACGACACCGTCATCGTCGGCGCCGGCGGCGCCGGGATGCGCGCCGCGGTCGAGTCGACCAAGCGCAGCCGCACCGCGGTGCTCACCAAGCTCTACCCGACCCGCTCCCACACCGGCGCGGCCCAGGGCGGCATGGCCGCCGCCCTCGCCAACGTCGAGGACGACAACTGGGAGTGGCACACCTTCGACACCGTCAAGGGCGGTGACTACCTGGTCGACCAGGACGCCGCCGAGATCCTGGCCAAGGAGGCGATCGACGCCGTCCTCGACCTGGAGAAGATGGGCCTGCCCTTCAACCGCACGCCGGAGGGCAAGATCGACCAGCGCCGCTTCGGCGGCCACACCCGCAACCACGGCGAGGCCGCGGTGCGCCGCTCCTGCTACGCCGCGGACCGCACCGGCCACATGATCCTCCAGACGCTGTACCAGAACTGCGTCAAGGAGGGCGTGGAGTTCTTCAACGAGTTCTACGTCCTGGACCTGCTGCTCACCGAGGTGGACGGCGTCAAGCGCACCGCCGGTGTGGTCGCGTACGAGCTGGCCACCGGCGAGGTGCACGTCTTCCAGGCGAAGTCGGTCATCTTCGCCTCCGGCGGCAACGGCAAGTTCTTCAAGGTCACCTCGAACGCGCACACCCTGACCGGTGACGGCCAGGCCGCCGCGTACCGTCGTGGCCTGCCGCTGGAGGACATGGAGTTCTTCCAGTTCCACCCGACGGGCATCTGGCGGATGGGCATCCTGCTCACCGAGGGCGCCCGCGGCGAGGGCGGCATCCTGCGCAACAAGGACGGCGAGCGCTTCATGGAGCGCTACGCGCCGGTCATGAAGGACCTGGCGTCCCGTGACGTCGTCTCCCGCGCCATCTACTCGGAGATCCGGGCCGGTCGTGGCTGCGGCCTCGACGGTGACCACGTCTACCTGGACCTGACCCACCTGCCGCCGGAGCAGCTGGACGCCAAGCTGCCGGACATCACCGAGTTCGCGCGCACGTACCTCGGCATCGAGCCCTACACGGACCCGATCCCGATCCAGCCGACCGCGCACTACGCCATGGGCGGCATCCCGACCAACAACGACTCCGAGGTCCTGCTGGACAACGAGACCGTCGTTCCGGGTCTGTACGCCGCCGGTGAGGTGGCCTGCGTGTCCGTCCACGGCGCCAACCGCCTGGGCACGAACTCGCTGCTCGACATCAACGTCTTCGGCCGCCGTGCGGGCATCGCCGCCGCGGAGTACTCCCAGACCGCCGACTACGTCGAGCTGCCGGAGAACCCGGCCGCCAAGGTGGTCGAGCTGCTGGAGGGCATCCGCACCGCGACGGGCAGCGAGCGCGTCGGCGACATCCGCGAGGCGCTGCAGCAGTCGATGGACACCAACGTGTCCGTGTACCGCACCGAGGCGACCCTGAAGCAGGCGGTGGCCGACATCGCCGAGCTGAAGGAGCGTTACAAGAACATCTCGGTGATGGACAAGGGCCAGCGGTACAACACCGACCTGCTGGAGGCCGTCGAGCTGGGCAACCTCCTCGACCTGGCCGAGGTCACCGCGGTCTCCGCGCTGGCCCGCCAGGAGTCCCGCGGCGGTCACTACCGCGAGGACTTCCCGAAGCGCGACGACGTCAAGTTCATGCAGCACACCATGGCGTACCGCGAGGTCGACGAGAAGGGTGAGACCAGCGTCCGCCTGGACTACAAGCCGGTCGTGGTCACCCGCTACCAGCCGATGGAGCGTAAGTACTGATGAGCACCCCCACCATCACTGACGCGAACCCGCACTCCGCCGCACTGGACGCGGCCGAGTCGGGCAAGATCGAGCTGATCACCATCACGCTCCGGATCCGCCGGTTCAACCCGGAGGAGCACCCGGACGCGGTGTGGGTCGACTACCAGCTCACGGTGGACCCGAAGGAGCGCGTCCTCGACGCGATCAACAAGGTCAAGTGGGAGCAGGACGGCACGCTCACCTACCGTCGCTCCTGCGCCCACGGCGTCTGCGGCTCCGACGCGATGCGGATCAACGGCAAGAACCGTCTTGCCTGCAAGACCCTCATCAAGGACGTCAACCCGGACAAGCCGATCACGATCGAGCCCATCAAGGGCATGACGGTCCTCAAGGACCTGGTCGTGGACATGGACCCGTTCTTCCAGGCGTACCGCGACGTGATGCCCTTCCTGATCACCAAGGGCAACGCGCCGACGCGTGAGCGGATCCAGTCGGAGGAGGACGTCCAGCGCTTCGAGGACACCACCAAGTGCATCCTCTGCGCCGCGTGCACCTCCTCCTGCCCGGTGTTCTGGAACGACGGCCAGTACTTCGGTCCGGCCGCGATCGTGAACGCCCACCGCTTCATCTTCGACTCGCGTGACGAGGGCGCGGAGCAGCGGCTGGAGATCCTGAACGACCGTGAGGGCGTGTGGCGCTGCCGCACCACCTTCAACTGCACCGACGCCTGCCCGCGTGGCATCGAGGTCACCAAGGCGATCCAGGAAGTGAAGCGCGCGCTGATCACGCGTCGCTACTGAGCTTCTCGCTTGACGGCGTAGACGGAGTAAAGCGGCCCGGCCCCTTCGGGGGCCGGGCCTCTCTGCGTTTCTTCACCGGTCCGGACTCGTTGAACCTCGGTGACGACGTGTCAGGCAACGGGCTCCGTGGCCCGCTCGGGCTGCTCCTCGGTGGCCTGGCTCACGGCGCGGCGCATGCCGCGGAGGCTGCGCACGCCGATGCTGCCGACCACGACGCCCAGGATGAGCGAGCTGAGCGCCAGCGCCGCGTGGATCCAGAAGTAGGCGGTCGGCCGCGAGTGGTCGCCGTGGACGAAGGCGAGCCCCTCGCCGTCGGCCCACAGGTTCTTGAAGAAGGTGACCCAGATCCAGATCGACCACACCCCGAAAGCGGTCAGGAACCAGGAAGCACGTCGACTGAGTCTCATGACTTCAGTATGTCCGGAGCAACGGACGCGTCCGGACGAGGGGTCCTGTGAGCTTTAATGACAAACGTTGCGACGGATTGGGTACGGTCGGGCCGTGCAGCTACGTGATCACGCGCTGAGGAAGCCCCTCTCCGGCATTGCCGCATTGACGGTCATGACCGCCGTGACGATGACGATGACGGCCGCCGGGCGCGCGCCCGGCCTCGCCGACTCCCCCGTGCGCAGACCGCCCGCGCAGATGTCGGCGGTCGGCGGCGAACAGCTCAGCCGTCCCGGCCCACAGACGGGAGCGGGCGCGCCTGCCCTGCCGTCCGGGCTCTCGGCGCTCTCCTGGATGGTCTCTGACGGCGATGCGGACGACGTCCTCGCCGCCCAGAACCCGCACTGGCCGCTGCCGCCCGCCAGCACGCTGAAGACCCTGTTCGCGGACACCGTGCTGCCGAAGATCCCGCAGGGCGCGGAGCACAGGGTCGTCGAGTCCGACTTCGACGGCATGGGCGAGGGCAGCAGCGAGGTCGGGGTGATGCCGGGTCAGACCTACCGGGTCTCCGACCTGTGGCTCGGCGTCTTCCTCCGCTCCGGCAACGACGCGGTCCACGTGCTGGCCGCGATGAACGGCGGCGTCGCCACGACGGTCGAGCAGATGCAGGCCAAGGCGGTGGCGCTGGGCGCCCACGACACGCATGTGATCAGCCCCGACGGCTACGACATGCCCGGCCAGGTCTCCTCGGCGTACGACCTGACGCTGTTCGCGCTGAACGGCCTGAAGAACCCGGTCTTCGCGAAGGACTGCGGCACGGCGTCGGCCGAGTTCCCGGGTGGGCCGACCACGAAGGGCAAGCCCTTCGAGATCGACAACACCAACCGGCTGCTGACGGGCTTCGACGGCGTCGGCCAGCAGTATCCCGGCCTGGTCGGGGTCAAGAACGGCTACACCACCAACGCGGGCAACACCGTGATCGAGGCCGCACGGCACGACGGGCACACGGTGCTGGTCACCGTGATGAACCCGCAGAACCCGGAGCGCAACGAGGTCTACAAGGAGGCCCGCGAGCTCCTCGACTGGGGCTTCAGCGCGGTGGCGCACGGCGCGCACCCCATCGGCACCCTCGATGCGGTCGCCCCTCCGGCCCAGGAGACGGCGGCGAAGCGCGCAACCAAACCGTCGGCGACCCCGGCGTGGGCGGCGTCCGCGAATGCTGCGGGCACGGCGGACACCAGCGCGTCGTACGCCGAGGCGGGCGCGGCGGCGGTCGCCGTGGCGGTGGGCGGCGTCCTCCTCTTCGCCCGCCGCAGGCGGGCACGCAGGCGCGCAAGCCTTTGATTCAGTGGGGTCGCACTCAGGGGCGCGGGGCGGTGCTGATCTACGGCTCCGCCGCCCCTGAATAGTGCAACTCACCCTTCTTCCTCATGGTCCGCGTCAGCAAGGATTCCTTCCGCCCGGGCACGCGCACGCGCTCGCGCCGCGCGGGGGTCCGCCGTCGCCGTCCAGGCGACGCAGTAGAAGAGCCAGCGGCAGATGAAGTTGATCCAGAGCAGGAGGGCGATCGGCGTCCCGAACGCGCCGTACACGCTCTTCGTCGCGACTCCGCTCAGGTACGCCGCCATGGCCTGCTTGAGGATCTCGAAACCCACCGCGCCCAGCAGCGCGGCCTGCAGGACCGTCCGCCGCCGCGGAGCGGGGATACGGGGCAGGCCGACCAGCAGGTAGGCGAAGACCAGGACGTCCGCCGCCACCGCGATCAGGAACGCGGCGACCGAGAGGCCGGCCCGGCCCGCCGAGGACTCGGCCACGCCGAGGCCCCTGGCCACCTGTCCGGTCAGGGCAAGGGCCGACGAGGACGCGCCCAGCGAGACCGCGCCGACGAGACCCAGGCCGAACAGGACCACGACGTCCCACAGCTTGCGGACCACCGCGTTGCCGGGCTCCGGCGGGAGCCACCAGGA
This sequence comes from Streptacidiphilus sp. BW17, assembly GCF_041262485.1. Lineage (NCBI taxonomy): Bacteria > Bacillati > Actinomycetota > Actinomycetes > Kitasatosporales > Streptomycetaceae > Streptacidiphilus > Streptacidiphilus sp. BW17. The sequence goes on from NZ_JBGCCR010000038.1 coordinate 68,921, forward strand.
CTGACGGATGCACGCGCGGGTGGTGTCGACCCAGCCCAGGCCGGAGACGAGCAGGATGGCGCCGCTGATCACACCCACCGTCGTCGCGTTGGCGGCGATGTCGTGCAGGTTGATCTGCTTGGACAGGCCGGGGAGCTGCTCGGCGATCTTCTGCTGGAGCTGGTTGACCCTTCTGTCGGTCAGCACCGTCGCGGCGATCGCCAGAGCCACCGTCAGCAGCGGGAAGAGGGCCAGGAAGGCGAAGAAGGTGACCGCGCCCGCCATCCGGTTCGAGCCGACGTCGTTGAAGTGCTCGAAGACGCGGTAGGCGCGCGTCCGCAGCACCCGGGCCGCGAGCGGGCCGAGGACGGGCAGGCGGGTCAGGAAATCCACCGGTCGAACCTAGCGTGGGCCTCACCCGCCTGGGCCAAGCGACACACGTACCGCTAGAGCGGCAGCCTGCGGAAGACGGGTCGGGGCAGGTGGCGCAGGCCGGACATGACGTAGCGGAGGGCGCCGGGGACCCAGACCGTCTCGGCGGCGCGGCGGAGCCCGGTGTCGATGGCCTCGGCGACCGCGTCGGCTGTGGTGGCGAGCGGGGCCTCCTTGAGGCCCTCGGTCATCCGGGTGCGGACGAAGCCGGGGCGGACCACCATCACCCGCGCGCCGCTGCCCCGGAGCGAGTCGCCCAGGCCCTGGGCGAAGGCGTCCAGGCCCGCCTTGGCGGAGCCGTAGAGGAAGTTGGAGCGGCGCGCCCGCTCCCCCGCGACCGAGGAGAGCACGACCAGCGCGCCGTGGCCCTGACGGCGCAGCGCCTGGGCGCAGACCAGCCCGGAGCTGACCGCGCCGACGTAGTTGACCTGCGCGACGGAGACGGCGGCCATGGGCTCCTGCTCGTCCCGCTGCTGGTCACCGAGGACGCCGAAGGCCATCAGCACGACGTCGATGTCGCCCTCGGCGAAGATCTTGCCGAGGACCGTCTCGTGGGTCTCTGGTGCGGCGGCGTCGAAGTGGTGGACGGCCACCTCCGCGCCGAGGGCGCGCAGTTCGTCGGCCGCCGCGTCGAGTGCGGGCGAGGGGCGTCCGGCCAGGTGGACCGTACGGACCCGGGAGCGCACCATACGGCGCGCGGTGGCCAGGCCGATCTCGGAGGAGCCGCCGAGCAGCAGCAGGGACTGCGGGTCACCGAGGGCGTTCATCATCGTCTCTTCTCCTAGAGCTGGAGGCGGCGGGCGAGGTCGGAGGTGAAGACGCCGCGCGGGTCGATCCGTCGGCGCAGCTCGCGGAACGCGTCGAGCCGCGGGTACATGCCGTGCAGCGTGCCGGGGCGCATCCGGGAGTCCTTGGCCAGGTAGACCCGGCCGCCCGCGGCGAGCACCTGCTCGTCCAGCCGGTCCAGCAGCGGGCCGAGGCCGGGGACGGTGGCGGGCAGGTCGAGCGCGAGCGTCCAGCCGGGCATCGGGAAGGAGAGCCAGCCGGACCCGCCCTCGCCGAACCGCTTGAGCACGGCGAGGAAGGACGGGCAGCCGTGCCGGCTGAGCTGCGTGACGATGCCGCGCAGCACCTCCTCCTGCCCGTAGGGGACGACGAACTGGTACTGCAGGAACCCGGCCGGGCCGTAGACGCGGTTCCAGTCGGGGACGCCGTCCAGCGGATGGAAGAAGGCGCCGATCCGCTGAAGCTGACCGCGCCGCTCGCGCGGAGCCTTGCGGAACCAGAGTTCGTTGAAGAGGCCGACGGACCCGGTGCGCAGCAGCCCGCCCGGGATGCCGCGCGGCGCGGCGGGGAGGCTGCGCGGGCGGAAGGCGAGCGGGTCGGCCAGCTGACGCGGGCTCAGCTGGTCGGGCGTGGCGTGGTCGCCGCGGGTGAGCACCGCCCGGCCGGTGGCCGCGCCACGGGCGACCAGGTCGATCCAGGCGACCGAGTAGCGGTAGCGGTGGTCGGTCGTGGTCAGACGGTCCATCAGATCGTCGAGGTCGGCCGCCCGTTCGGTGTCGACGGACATCAACGAGGTGCCGACGGGCAGCAGCTGGACGGTCGCGTCCAGGATCACGCCGGTCAGGCCCATGCCTCCGGCGGTGGCGTCGAAGAGCTCGTCGCCGGGGACCACCTCGCGTACCGCGCCGTCGGCGGTGAGCAGCGAGAACCGCGTGATGTGGCGGCTGAAAGCGCCGCTGACGTGGTGGTTCTTGCCGTGGATGTCCGCGCCGATCGCCCCGCCCACGGTGACGTACCGGGTGCCGGGCGTGACGGGGACGAACCAGCCGAAGGGCAGCAGCAGCCGCATCAGCTTGTCCAGGCTGACGCCCGCCTCGCAGCTGACCTGCCCGCGCTCCAGGTCCAGCGTGCGGACCGCCGACAGCGCGGTCATGTCGAGGACCGTGCCTCCGGCGTTCTGCGCCGCGTCGCCGTAGCTGCGGCCCAGGCCGCGCGCCAGCACGCCTCGTCCGGCAGAGCCGCCCGCGTCGCGCAGGGCGGCGACGGCGGCGACCGCGTCGGCAACGGTGCTCGGCGCGCAGAGCCGGGCGGTCGTGGGCGCGGTGCGGCCCCACCCCGTGAGTGTGGCTTCCATGCCAGCGACGCTAAGCCGAACCACCGTCAGCGCGCAGGACCTGCCCGTGTCGCCGCCCCCGAACGGGTGAGCGGACCTCCTCAGGCCCCCGCCTGCTCCGGACTCGGGGCCGGGGTGCGGTCGGCGAGGGGGACGACCGGGAGCGGGGTGGTCTCGCCCAGGAAGACGGTGCGGACGACGCGTTCGGCCGCGTTGCCGTCGTCGAACTCGCAGAACCGCTCGCGGAAGGCGGTGCGCAGCGCGGCCGCCTCCGGACCGTTCCAGGCGCCGGAGCGGAAGACGTCGACGAGCTCGTCCTCGCTGGTGGCCACCGCGCCCGGGGTCTCGCCCGGCCTGCCGGAGAGCAGGTCGAGGTAGACGCCGCGGGTCTGCTGGTAGACCTCCCAGTCGTCGGCGAGGACGACGATCGGCCGGTCCAGGTTGGCGTAGTCGAACATGACCGACGAGTAGTCCGTGACCAGGGCGTCCGCGGCCAGCGCCAGCCGCTCGACGGAAGGGTGCGCGGAGACGTCGATCACCCGCGCGCCGCCGTCGACACCGGCGGTGGGCTCCTCGTCGTAGAGGTAGTGCGCGCGGTTGAGCAGCACGTAGCCGTCGCCGAGACGGGAGGCGAGCCGGGCCAGGTCGAGCTGCGGGCGGTAGGAGGCGCGGTAGTCGCGCAGCGTGGGGGCGTAGAGGAGGGCGGTGGCGCCCTCGGGGATGCCCAGCTCGGCACGGGCCGCGCGGACCCCCTCGGCGCCGGCCGAGTAGTAGACGTCGTTGCGCGGGTAGCCGTACTCCAGGCTGCGGAAGGAGGAGGGGTAGACCCGCTCCCAGATCAGCGTGGAGAAGCGGTTGGAGCTCAGGCTGTAGTCCCAGCGGTCGACCCGCTGGAGCAGCTTCCCGAAGTCGATCGCGTGCCCGGCGGCCGGGTAGTCCTGCAGGTCCAGGCCCATCCGCTTGACCGGCGTGCCGTGGTGCGTCTGCAGCTGCACGGTGCCGGGGCGCTTGGGCGCGCCGTCGGGGAAGTTGACGTTGTTGACGAAGTACCGGGCCCGGGAGATCGCCTCGCGGTAGGTGCGCGAGCCGGGCGAGACCACGCTGATGCCCTTGGGCACGTCGGACCGCCGCTTGGCCTCGACCACCCAGACGGTGCGCAGCCCGGGGGCGAGCTCGCGGAGCTTGGCGTGGATGGCGGCCGGGTTGCAGGCCGGGACGCGGCCCCAGTAGCTGGCGAAGACCGCCAGCTCGTCCTCGATCGGCAACTGCCGCTGGATCCGCTGGTAGCCACCGAGCACCGGACCGGCGACGGCGCGGCGCAGCTCGGGCTGGGCGGCCTTGACGGCCTGCTTCGCCTTCCGGGCGACCTGGCCCAGCGGGCCCGCCTTCCAGCTGCCGTGCAGCTCGATCGCGGCACTGCCGGCCGGGCGGTGGCGGCGCTCGGCCTCGGCGGCGCGCTCGAAGAACTCCTTGCGGGCGGCCGGGGGCACCCGGTCCGGGTGGTTGCCGATGGTGCGCAGGTGCTCGGCCATCCGCCGGTGCAGCAGCGGGCGCCAGTGGTCCAGCTCGGGGTGGGCTCCGACGAAGGCGAAGACCCGGTCGTACTGGTCGAAGATGTCGAAGTGCTTGCGACTGACCGTGGCCAGGATGTTGCCGCCCTGTCGGCGCTGCCGGTAGTGGACCACGACCTTGTCCAGCATGGCCACGGACTGCGCGGCCAGCAGGGTCGGGTAGGTCCAGGGGGTGTCCTCGTAGTAGCCGGGCGGGTAGGTGAACCCGTGCTTGGCGACGAAGTCGCGCCGGTACACCTTGTTCCAGACCACCATCAGCAGCCCGAGGACCTCCTCGCGCTCCGCGACGGTGAAGACGTCCGGGCGGCCTGCGCCGTCCAGGGCGGCCGGGGCGAAGAGATGTGCGTCACGGCTGCGGACGACCCGGCCGTCCCAGTAGGTGCGGGCGTAGTCGAAGATCAGCACGTCCGGGTCGCCGGTGGCGTCGAGCCGGTCGGCGACGGCCTGGAGCGCGCCGGGGGTCAGCGTGTCGTCGCTGTCCAGGAAGAAGAGGTACTCGCCGGTGGCCAGCTCCATGCCCGCGTTCCGAGCACGCCCGAGGCCGACATTCTCGTCCAGGTGAACCACGCGTACCCGGTCGTCAGCCCGTGCGAATCCGTCGAGAATCTCACCGCTGCCGTCGGGCGAGCAGTCGTCGACCGCGATCACCTCGAAGTCGGTGAACGACTGGCCGAGCACCGACTCCAGGCACTCACCCAGGTACGCCTGGACCTGGTAGGCGGGCACGATGATGCTGATCCGAGGCATGCCGGTACGATACAGGCCCCTCCGAGAGCGGCCTTCCCGTGATCGTGGGCCGTTTCACCGGGCCGTCGCCACACGGGCTCCACCGCGGGTTCGCGAACCCATCACGCCGTTCTTACCCGGCTTGACGGCGCGCGACGGCACGGCATCCTGTTCGAGTCCGGCTCCGGATACGCTAGGGCTCGTTCCTACGTGCGGTAAGCCCCGCCCCTCCACCGGCGGGCGCCGTGCCAGCAAAGAAAGGCTCGAGCACCTCCATGGCCCCCCGCCTCTCCGTGGTCGTCCCGATCTACAACGTCCAGCTCTACCTGGACGAGTGCCTGGCATCTCTTGCCGCGCAGACGATGAGCGACCTCGAAGTCGTCATGGTGGACGACGGGTCCACCGACAACAGCGCCGAGATCGCGCGCGAGTGGGAGGCCAGGGACAGCCGCTTCCGCCTGGTCCAGAAGGCCAACGGCGGCCTCGGTCCGGCCCGCAACACCGGCATGGAGCACATCGCGCCGGACGGCGAGTTCCTGTGCTTCGTCGACAGCGACGACACGCTCCCGCCGACCGCGTACGAGCTGATGCTGGAGACGCTGGACCGCACCGGCTCCGACTTCGTCGCGGGCAACGTGCTGCGGTTCCGCTCCGTCGGCCACGTGCAGTCGCCGGTCCACCGCAAGCCCTTCGCGAAGACCCGGCTGGCGACGCACATCAGCGAGTTCCAGCCGCTGACCACCGACCGCACCGCGTGGAACAAGGTCTACCGCCGGTCGTTCTGGGACAAGCACACCATGCAGTACCCGGGCATCCTCTACGAGGACGCCCCGGTCTCCATCCCGCTGCACTACCTGGCCGAGAAGGTCGACGTCCTCGCCGAGCCGATCTACCACTGGCGTGAGCGCGAGGTCGGCGCCCGCTCGATCACCCAGAACCGGACCGACCCGAAGGGCCTGATCGACCGGGTCCGCTCCATCGGCATGGTCCGCGAGTTCCTGAAGAAGCAGAACGGGCCGCGCTTCAAGCAGTTCCTGGCGGACTACGACCAGAACGCCCTGGTCGAGGAGATCCCGCTGTTCTTCCGCGCCCTGACCGAGGGCGACGACGTCTACCGGACGGCCTTCCTCGACCACGTCGGCAAGATGATCGACCAGCTCGGCCCGGACGCGATGAACGCGCTGCCGCAGCCGATGCGGCTCAAGTACTACCTCACGGTCAAGCGCCGGATGGACGACCTGCTGGCGCTGCTCGAGTTCGACCGCGAGCACCCGTGGACCATTCCGGTGCGCGGCAACGTGCGTCACCAGGCCCACTACTCCTTCCTGGCCGACGTGCCGGATTCGGTGTTGCGCCTGGACTCGGAGCTGGTGGTCCGCACCGGGCTGCGGCGCGCGGACTGGACCGAGGACGGGCGGCTCTTCATCAAGGGCTACGCCTACCCCAAGCACGTCGGCGCCATGCACGCGTACGACTCGGTCAAGATGCTGATGCTCCGTGAGAACGGCAGCCGACGCACCATGGCGCTCCCGGCCAAGACGGTCAAGGACCTCGACGTCACCGCCAAGGCCTACGACCAGCCGCTGCGCCACTGCGACCACGCGGGCTTCGAGCTCTCCTTCGACCCGGACCGGCTCAAGCACAAGGGCCAGTGGGTCGACGGCATCTGGCGGGTCACCGTCGGCGTCTTCGGCCCCGGCCGTCCGCGCCGCAGCCGGATCAAGGCGGGCCCGTACGACTCCGGCGCCAACCCGGCGCCGCGCTGGGTCGCCGACAACGTCCGGGTACTCCCGGAGATGCGCGACGACCACCTCTACCTCCGGATCGAGACCGTGGACGCGCTCGTCGGCTCGGCGTCCTCGGTCGGCGACGCCTTCGAGCTCAGCGGCCGGATCTCCGCCGCCAAGGCGGGCAAGGTGCGCGCGCTGCGGCTGGTCCACCAGGAGGACGGCGCGACGGCCGAGCTGGAGTGCCCGATCATCCTCGGCGCCACCGCCCGGGGCTGGACCTCGTTCACCGCCTCCGTCGACCACGCGCTGATGGCCTCCGCCCGCAAGGAGCTGCTGCGGCTGCGTCCGAGCGTGGCCCAGCAGGCCCAGGACCGCTGGGGCAGCGAGCTGGTGCTGGAGGACGACAGCATCCTCCAGCTGGTGATAGACGACCGTGAGGCCAAGGCCGCGGTGCAGTACCCGGTCGCGTCGACGGCCGACGAGGGTCCGCAGGTGCTCTGCTTCAAGCGGTCGCCGCGCGGCTACCTGCAGATCGTCGAGCAGCCGCTGCAGCCGGTCTTCGAGAAGGTGACCGCGCTCCCGGCCGAGCAGGCCTTCGCGCTGGAGGGCACCTTCCCGCTGGAGGGCCGCCACGCCCTGGAGCTGGTGCTGCGCCACAACTACCACGCCCAGGCCCAGGTCTACCCGGCCGAGGCGGTCGACGGCCGCGTCTACGCGACGCTGCCCGCGCTGCCCAACCCGGGCTGGAACGGCGATGTGCCGCTGCTCTCCGGACAGTGGGGCCTCTCCGTCCGGGTGCTGCCGGACAACCCGGCCGACGAGCACGCGCTCGGCTCGGTCGGCGTGGTCGAGGTCAAGGCCCGCCTGGCCGCCTCCGCCTTCGCGTCCCTGCCGGTCTCGGTCGAGGCCCGCGGCCGGACCGTCAGCCTGCGCCGCCGCTGGTACGACGCGGCCCTGCTGGACGTGGAGGAGGCCGTCCCGCTCGCGGAGCGCGGCAACTACCACATCCGCCGGATGCGCGACGAGGTCTACCCGGCGGCGCTGAACAAGCCCGTGCTGCCGCAGGTCCTCTACGACGTCTTCGAGGGCAAGGACTACTCCGACTCCCCCAAGTACATCCACCAGGAGCTGCTGCGCCGCCGCGACGACCTGGAGCACCTGTGGGTCGTCCGCGACCACCGCGCTGCCACCCCGCCCGGCACCCGGGCGGTGATCCTGGACAGCGAGGAGTGGTACGAGGCGTACGCGCGCAGCCGCTACATCGTCGGCAACACCCACTTCCCGCGGTGGATCACCAAGCGTCCGGGCCAGACCATCGTGCAGACCTGGCACGGCACGGCGCTCAAGCGGATCGGGTTCGACTTCGACAACGACTGGTTCGCCGACACCGACTACCTGGAGGCGCTGGAGCGCGAGGCCAAGCAGTGGCGCCTGCTGCTGTCGCCCAACCGGTTCAGCACCCCGCTCCAGGAGCGGGCCTTCCGCTTCACGGGCGAGACGCTGGAGTCCGGCTACCCGCGCAACGACGTGCTGCTGGCCGAGGACCGCGAGGTGCTGGCCCGGCGGGTGCGCGAGCACCTGGGCCTGCCCGAGGGCAAGAAGGTCGTGCTGTACGCGCCGACCTGGCGCGAGGACAAGATGCGTCACGCCGGCGGCCACCAGCTCGACCTGCACCTCGACCTGGAGCTGATGCGGCGTGAGCTGGGCGAGGACCACGTCCTGCTGGTCCGCCCGCACGCCCACGTGGTGGACGCGATCCAGGGCACGGGCGACGGCTTCCTCTGGGACGTCGGCAGCTACCCGGACATCGCCGAGCTGTACCTGATCGCCGACGTGCTGGTCACGGACTACTCCTCGGTCATGTTCGACTACGCGGTGACCGGTCGGCCGATCCTGTTCTTCACCTATGACCTGGAGCACTACCGGGACACCCTGCGGGGCTTCTACTTCGACTTCGACGAGCAGGCACCCGGCCCGCTGCTGGGCACCTCCGCCGAGGTAGTCTCCGCGCTGCGCAACCTCGACCAGGTGGTGGCCGACAGTGCCCCCGCCTACGAGGCCTTCCGCAAGACGTACTGCGACCTCGACGACGGCCACGCCGCCAAGCGCGTGGTCGACCGGATGCTGGAGCTTTGATGGCAGTGGGCTCGACCTCGACCCGTCCCTCCCCTCCCCCGGGGGCCCGGCCCCCCCCCCCCCGGGGGGGGGGGGGGGGCCCCCCCCGGCCCCCCCGGGGGGGGGGGCGCCCCCCCCCCCGGGGGGGGCGCCCCCGGCGGCCGCG
>NZ_JBGCCR010000039.1:0-76980 GCF_041262485.1 Streptacidiphilus sp. BW17
TCCGCCGTGATGGCATTCGCGGTGATCTCCTTAGTCGTCGTATTCAAGGGGTTCCTCGCCTCTCACAAGTGCATTTGTGTTCGGGCGAGCATAGACGGGTGGCTGAAGGCCCGTCAGTCCCGGCTAGCCACACCACTCCAACGAGACCTGCGGCGTCCAGCCGGCGCGAGGGTGAGCGAATGCGCTTCACGCCCAAACAGCAGCTCGTCCAGAGCGAGCGCCTGCACAGCGCTCCGCGACGGCCGCCAGCTCATGGTCAGGCGGCCTTGGCGTCGATGACCGCCCGCGCATAGTCGTCGATCATCCACTGCTCCTCCGGGACGCCGTACTGCGCGCCCAGGGCATCCAGCTCAAGCCGGCTTCCGGCAGCCCGCTCAACGGCAACCTGACCGTTGGCAGCGTTGTAGACCGTCACGGTGATCCCGTCGCCACGGGATTTGCGGACCCAGAAGTGGAGTACTTCGGTGTCATTCATGGCATCAGCATCACGGGCCACGTTGCCTGCCGCATCCCGAGGCGATCACCCAGGGTGGCAGTCGCACTGGCACTGGCACGGTGCCGGTGAGTTACAGGGCCAACCAGCAAAGCTGACCTGGCCCTGCTACGGTCTGCGCCGCGGCGTCAGCCCGGTGAGACAGAAGGCGGCGGACGGGCGTACCACCACCGCTGGCCGGTGCGGGGGGACGGCGGTGCCCCGGCGTGGGCCGGGGCACCTTCGTGTCTGCCCTCCACCTGTCTGGCGGGCCGGCTCGCCGCGTGCGAAGTCGTCGAGCGTGCGGACACGCGCCGCACCCTGGACGTTATGTGCGTCCGACGGGCAGCGCGCGCCGGGTTGGCCGAGCGGGTGACGGACGGTCAGTGACCGGATCTGCACGCCGAGGTCGATCGTCGGCTGCTGCCGGTGGTAGGCCTCGGGGCGCGATGGGCTCGACTGCCCGGCGGAAGGCGGTCGCCGCGGCGAAACGGTGGTGCTCCTGCGCCACCGCGTGCCCTCTCGGCGAGCTGTCGCCGGGAGAGCAGTGCCCAGGCGGCGGCTCGGTTCTGTCCCCGGCCGAGCGTGGCCCGGAGCCCTCGCCCGGCCGGCGTCCTCGCCGTGGTCCGACGGACGAGACCGCGCAAGATGTGCCGCCAGTACTCCACGAATGCCGCCGGATGTGTCGGACCTGTCCGGATCCCCGGGGATTGACCACCGCCTCTTACCGACCTGTCACCATGAAGTGCGGGGACCGTGAGTCTCCTGTGACTAATGTTCAGTGCACGGAGCAGGTCGCCGGGGGAACCAAGGCGCCGCTCCCACTTAACTTTTGCGGCACAGTCCGCATGATCGAGGGGAATCAGTGCCCGTGGGCTCTCGCACCCTTGCCACCGCCGCCTCGGCAGCCCTTCTCACCGTCGGCATAGCCGCGGCGCTTCCCGCCGCTGCCAACGCGGCCGCCCCTGTCGGGCCCACGCTGCCGATCGCCCTGTCCGTCTCCGCAGACGCTCCGAGCAAGGCGCTGCAGCCTGGTGGGCCGACCGAGACCGTGACCATCAAGGCCGCCAACACCACGGCCAAGACCGCTGACATCAACCTCGAGGACGTCAGCATCTGGAGCGGCCCGCTGGCGCTGAAGCCCGGCAGCCTGTCCCTCAAGGCGACGTCCGAGGGCGCGACGCCCGCCAGCGCCTACTCCCCCTCCCAGGGAGCGCCGGACTTCGGCCTCGACGCGACGGTCTTCCCGAAGGGGCACCCGAACGGCGCCTTCACGATCCCGGCCCACACCACCTTCGAGTGGCAGGTCTCCGTCGGCGTCAGCAAGAACTGGCCGGCCAACGACGGCAAGGTCGACCTCTGGGTCACCTTCGAGGAGCAGGGCAAGACCCTGCACGGCCACGGCAACTACGGGACCCAGCTCAACGTCGGCAAGGGCACCACCGGCGGCCCGGTCCTGCTCTCGCTGGCCGGTGGCACCAAGGTGGCCCCGGGCCACCCGGCTTGGGAGAAGGTGCCCGTCACCAACCAGAGCGGCGCGGCCATCGCCGAGCCGCTGCGAGTCGCGCCCGACGCCTTCGCCTTCGGACCCGTCAACCAGGTGGACCTCGGGCTCTACGAGTGGGTCGGCGCCCACGGCAACGTCAAGGCGCACTGGCAGGACGTCACCCACTCCGGCTTGGTGGTCGCCGGCGGCCTGGCGAACAACGCCTCCGCCTCCACCTGGGTCCAGCTCCGCGTGGTCTCCTACAAGGCGGACGCGGCTTCGGAGGCCGGGGCACTCCTCGTCTCCAGCCCCGACCTCATGCCCACCACGCAGGACCAGGCGCGCGAGAGCCTGACCGTCCTGCGCTGACGTCGACCACGCGGTAGCACGAACCGACGAGAAGCCCGGTCCTGAGGGGCCGGGCTCCTCGTCGAGCCGCCGCTGGGAATTGGGAATGAAGTGCTGCGCGTCGCCGGGGAAGGGTGGCGCACCGACGACAAACGGGAGATCGAAGAGGTCTTCGCGGTCACAGGGCAGTTGAACCGCATGCGGATCAGCGGCCGAATCCGCGGACGCAGCACAGCGGTTGAGGCCCGAGCCTGGCGGGCCGCAGTTCGGTGCCCGGCCACGGCATCTCACACGTTGCTGTGGTGACTTCGGCGCCGCCGGCCACCGGACCGCGCTGCGTCCTCCTGTGGTCACAGCCGCTCTCCGAGAGCCGATGTCCGGTCAGTGGCAGTGGCGCCCTGGGGGTTGCCGCGTCGCCCGCTTGGAAGACCGGCTCGACTACAGGGATCCTCTGATCCTGGTCGGAGCTCCGTCCGGGGCGAACGAGTCGTGGAAGGTGAAGGCGTGCGGCGCGGAGGCGTGGCCGTGGAGGTGCTCCAGCCTGGAAACCCCGTCCCGCCAGGTGGGTATCACGTCGTCGGAGACCCACCAGCACACGTAATTTGGATGCCCTGTCCTCTCGAACCAGTCGTAACGCCTGTTCAGCGCCTCACGGTGCAGACCGGTGTAGACGGCGTCGAAGGCGGGGCGCAGGTCGGTCCAGAGTGAGAGGGTCGCGGCCAGGGCGGTGGTTTCCACCGTACGGCCCTTGCCGTACCAAGTCGGTACGGCGAACTCTCCCCATGCACCCCAGTCCGCCTCGAAGAGCATGCCCTGGTCACCGTCTGCCGCTTCAGCGCGAGCGAGGTACCCGGGGTGCTGGCTGATCTTCCGGTAGACGGCCTCGCCCGTGTCGTAGAACTCGCGCGTGAGAGGTCCGGGATCGGCGAGCGGTGACTTCAAGACGCCGAATGTGTACAGCGCAAGATGGGACATGCGTCGCTCCCTGGTTGGGGGTGCCTGGTGTGGACCCGGTTCGGCGGCTTACGCACGGGGCGAGGATTCGTGGAGCGTGACCAACTCATCCCGTCGCGGGCGGCTCAGCCTGAAGGAACTCCTGTGCGATCGTGGGCGATCGCCGAAGACCAGGTGAAGGTAGCTGCCTCAGCGAGCCATGTCGAAGTTGCGTTTTCGCTGTCCAAGTGGCCTCTTGCCACCGGCCGTTGCTGGGGCTGGGACTGGGGCAAGATGGTGACAGGCGGGGCAGCCTGCGGGTGCTGGGCTCGGGCCTGGTGGAGGCGCTGGCCGGGATCCACCGGGCGGGCCTGATCCACCGTGACCTCAAGCCCTCCAACATCCTGCTCGCCGCCGACGGCCCGCGAGTCATCGACTTCGGGATCAGCCGGGCCGTCGGCAGCCCCTCACTCACCGCCGAGGGCCAACTCGTGGGCTTTCCGGGCTAAATGTCGCCCGAGCACACCACCGGGTCCGAACTCACCCCGGCCAGCGACGTGTTCGCACTCGGTGCGGTGCTCGCGTACGCCGCGACCGACCGCCCGCCGTACGGCACCGGACGGGTGCACGCGCTGTTGTACCGCACCGCCCACGAGGACCCCGACCTGGTCGGCGTGCCCGACGGCCTGTCCGGTTCCAACTGCCCGCCTGACGCCCGGCTCCGTCGTACCGTCCCGTGAACACGGGACAGTCCTGTCCGTGCCGGGTGCAGATCCACGTCGTCGGGCACGCGGGCGAGGATGCTGCGTCGACGCCACGCTCAGGTCGTGTCGCGCTTCGCTTTTCGCCCAGCCAACGGCAGGAGGGTTTGCTCGTCGCGGCTCTCCGGGGTGAAGGCGTCACGGCGGGCGAGGGTCACCGACAGAGGCAGGCCCAGCCGCTCGGCCGCGCGTCGCCGGACGCGGACCTGCGCTTGGGTCCGGGGCCGGAACGAGGGGAGCCGCGAGCAGCCGCAGCCCGGGCGGTGATCGTAGGTCAGCCCTTCCGCGAGCACCGTCGCAACGACGGACCATGCCTTCGTGTCGCGTCGCCGAGGCGCGGCGAAGTCGTAGCCGGCGAAGACGAGTTGTTCACGACAGCCGGGACAGACGCGCTTCCGGACCGGCCACGTGCTGCCCTTGAAGGCGAGCCGGCACCCGACGCACACATAGTGCCGGAAGGCGCCGTTGAACGCGTGGTAGCACATGGTCCAACAGGCTACGCGTCGTCCGCGGCGGGCCAAAGCGGTTTCGTGGTGCCCGATCTGGGCTGTCAGCCGCCCTGTCGGCCGCTGTAGCGTGTCCGGCTCCGCTCGGTGCCGCCGGGATTGCCGCAGCGGCCCTGGCGGCGACGGGCGGGGCCCGTTACCCGCCACTGTGCTGCTCTGAGGGGGCGCCGATCGGCCGCCCCCTCCGCCTTGGCCTGGACGAGTAGGTCCGAACTGATCAGTGGTCGAGCCCGAGTGACCGGCCGACCGAGCGCGTGGCGGGGCCCGCTGTCCGCCGGCGCGACTGCGCTCATTGCGGGAAGTGGTGCGGCAGCTCCGCGGTGAGCGCGGCCGCGGCAGGGGAGAGCCAGCGTCGGCGGTGGCGGGCCAGTTGGACGGCGACGTCGGGGAACTGCGGCCCGGGCACCTGCGTCAGGCGGCCCCCCTCGAGCGCGTCCGCGACATTGGCGCGGGCCAGCAGGCTGAGGCCGAGGCCCGCGGCCACGCAGGACCTGGCCGCCTCCAGACTGCCGAAGCGCGTGATCCGGGGCGGCGCGTCCTTGGCGGCGGCGAGCAGCCGCTCGATGAAGCGGTCGCTGTACGAGCAGCCCTGCTCGTGCAGGAAGTAGTCCTCGCGGGCCAGGTCCGCCCAGTCGGTGGCGCTCCGGGCGGCGGCGGGGTGCTCCGGGGAGCAGACGAGCACCAGGGGCTCGTGGGCCAGTTGCGTGCACTCGATGTCGCGGAAAGCCGCCTCGTCTTCCAGCAGTAGGGCCAGGTCCAGTTCGCCGGTGCGGAGCGCCGCGACGGCGGTGGCGGTCCCCATGGTGCGCAGGTCCACCTCGACCCCGGGGTGCCTTCGCCGCAGCGCGGCGATGACCCCCGGCAGTCGCGCCGACACCAGCGTCTCCCCGGCCGAGAGCACCACGCGTCCGGTCACCCGACCGTCCGCGCCACCGGCCGAGGCGGCGACCGCCCGCAGCCGGGACTCGGCCTCCAGCACTTCCTCGGCCTGCGCCAGCACCTCGCGTCCGGCGCCGGTGAGCACCACCCCGCGCGGCAGCCGGTCGAACAGGCGCAGGTCGAGCTCCTTCTCCAGCGCCTGTACCTGGGCCGTCACAGTGGACTGGACGAGGTGCAGGCGCTCCGCGGCGGCGGTCAGGTTCTCGGTCCGGGCGACGGTGGCGAAGGTGCGCAGCAGGCGGGTGTCCATGCCGCCGACGATAGCGCCAGCAGCCATCGCTGAAGCCGATGGGATGGATCGGGATCCATCGTTTGTCCGGATGTCTGAGCGGTGCCACGGTAGGGGCATGAGCCTGAAGACACGCCCCGAGATCCTGCGCTACACCGCCTTCACGACCGACCCCGCCGGCGGCAACCCGGCCGGCGTCGTGCTCGACGCGACCAAGATGGACGATGCCGCCATGCTCGCGACCGCCGCCGGAGTCGGCTACTCGGAGACCGCGTTCGTCACCGCAGCGGATCAGGCCGCACGTCGGTTCCGGCTGCGCTACTTCAGCCCGCTTGCGGAGGTCGCCTTCTGCGGTCACGCGACCGTCGCGACCGCGGTGGCGACGGCCGAGCGGATCGGCCCTGGCCCGCTCGTGTTCGACACGCCGGTGGGTGAGATCGCCCTGGACACCTCGGCAGAGCCAGGAGGCCCCGTGACGGCGACCCTCACCAGCGTCCCCACCCGCTCCCGACCGGCGAGCGACGCGGAGGTGGATGCCTCCCTTGCGGCCCTGCACTGGTCCCCGGAGGACCTTGACCCGGCGCTGCCGCCGCACGTCGCTTTCGGCGGAAACGAGCACCTGGTCCTGGCCGCGGCCACCCGCGAGCGTCTCGCGGCCCTCGACTACGACTTCGATGCCCTGGCTGAGGTGATGCACCGTCACGGCTGGACCACGCTCCAACTGGTCTGGCGTGAGGCTCCGGAGCTCTTCCACGCCCGCGATCCCTTCCCGATCGGCGGTGTCGTCGAGGATCCGGCCACCGGCGCCGCGGCCGCCGCCTTCGGCGGCTACCTGCGCACACTGGGCGCCCTCCCGCCCTCCGGTGCCCTCACCATCCGCCAGGGGGAGGATCTCGGCCGCCCCAGCCTGCTCCGGGTCGAGGCCTCCACCACGGACCCGCGCGTGCGAGTGAGCGGGCACGCGGTGGCAATCGAGGGCGCAAGCACCAGCACCGGCAAGGAAGAGGCCTGAGCGAACCGGTGGCGCTGCACGCAACGTTCGCGTGACAGAGGCCGGTTGGGCTTGATCTGGCCGCTGTCATTCCGCGACCGGGTAGAAGGGCCCGCTGCACCACCGTTCTACGAGCACATCGCGGTCGCCGACGCGGTCCGGATCGTCGCCCTCACCGAGCACAACTCCGCCGTCCTGGTGGAGGACGAGTTCTACCTTCCAGGTCGCCGATTGCTCCACGTGCCCGGCGGCGGATCGAGCCGGGGGAGGACCCGCAGGCCGCGCCCATCGCGAGCCTGAGGAAGAGACCGGCCGGCGGGCCGGCGGCCTTGAGCAGCTCGGGGTGGTCTACCCGATGGCGAGCGCCACAGCCGCGACCACCCACTTCTACCTCGCCCGCGACCTGGCAGCTGGCCGGACTACCCGCGACGCTGCGGAGGCATGGATGAGGGTGCGTACCGTCCCGTTGCGCGAGGCGGTGTCGCTGGTGCGCTCCGGGGTCATCAGCGACGCCGGGTCGGTGGCCGCGCTGCTGCTGGCCGACCAGACGACGACTCCTTGACCAGGAGCCGGTGCCCCTCGGCTGACGTGAGCCCGTGGTGCCTTGGTCAACGCGAAGTCCAGCTGCAGTCAGTGGGTGCCCGTAGCGTCGTTCCAGCGCACCCAGCCCGTGCGGGCCACAACCACGCACGACGGTCCGGCGGCTTCGGATGTAAGCGGAGCTGTCGGCCCGACTTCCTACGTCCCTATTTCCGCGGCGTGGGCAGACTGCCACGATGACGAGACCAGTAGCCACACGGGACGGGGGAGCGAACATGCCCAATTGGGGCGGCGGAGGCGCCAATAGCGGCGACGACGCGGACAACAACCCAGAGCCTGACGCCGAGCAGGCCCAGGAGCAGCCAACCGCCGAGGAGCAGGCAGCCGTGGGAGAGCCGGCGCTGGACCGCGGCATCACCGACCCCTCGGAGATCAGCGGCTGAACCGGCAAGCACAGCACGACAGGCCGGGCCGGCTTCGACACACGGCAGCAGGTCCGGCCTGACTCATGCGCCGGTCGCCTCCTTCCGTGAACGGTGACCTGGCCGTCCCGTTCCCGCGATTGACCCGGTAGCGGGGCGCGCTTGCGGGCAGAGGCGACTCAGTGGTCCGGGAGGGTGTACGCGGCGCGGATGCCGCCGTAGACGGGGAGTTCGCCCCTCTCGTCGTTTCCACTCAATGCTGCGAGTTCCCGTCCCGACTTCCCCTGTCTGCGATGGGCTCGGCGGATCCTCTCGGACAGCACCTCACGCGACCTGTTCACCGGCAGTCTCCTTGCCCCGGACCGTGATCAACACGCACAGCGTGACGGCCGAACGGCTGACACCGCCCGGTTACTCCGAAACCACCGTGGTCTTGCGGTCCCGGTGGACGTGGAGGTTGTCCGCGCTGTGCAGCGTCACGTAGTCGCCGTAGTCGCTGTACAGGTCGACGATCCCCAGTCGTCCCCATCGCTGACGAGTTCTCCGCGCCGGCGTAGGGCGCGCAGGTCGGGCGGCGACTTGGGCCAGGCGGAGGTCATCGGGGTCGTTGCTGGCGGTGTCTCAGGTGGCGTGTGCCGGGGTGGTGTTGGGTGGGTGTCGGTACGCCCGCGCACAGCGGCAACGGGATTTGCTGGAGATACGGCACCGCACCTCTGCCCCGTCATCCCGTCATCGCGTATTGAGGACCAGCACATGGACGACAAGGACCCTGCTGACGTCGAGAGCCCATACGCGACTTATCTGCACGTGCCGCAGCTTCTCGCGTTGCAGCACCCGCAGACCCGGGCTTCACGCGGTGCGCAGTGGCGCGATGAGCACCTCTTCATCGTGGTGCATCAGGCATCCGAGCTTCTTCTTGCCCACGCCCTGGTCGAGCTGCGGCAGATCCGACGCCCGTCGGGGAGCACACCCGACGACAGTGTCCAGGTCGCACTCCAGCGGGTGCATGACCTGCTGCGCCAGCTCGAAGGCCTGCTCACGTTGCTCGACACGCTGACCGCGAAGGGTTTTGCCGCCTTCCGCCCGCTGCTCGGTGAGGCCAGCGGCGGACAGTCCGTGCAGTTCGCCGAGCTGTTCCACCACATTGCCCAGCCCGGATGCGGCGCACCCGCACCGCTTGCGGACGCACGAGAGATGAACGCACGAGTGACCGCGTGCGTGAGGCGGCGAAGAGCTGGAAAGAGCGGCACCTGCGGCTGGTGGAACGGATGATCGCAAACCAGCCCGGTACCGACGGCACGGCCGGAGTCGCCTATCTCCGCTCACGCATCCGCACTCCGCAGGCATCGTGAAGGCGCCGACCGGTGGCCTCCATCGCCTGCACATTCTGCACGGAAAGCGGAAAGCGGAAAGCGGAAAGCGGAAAGCGGATACGGGTGACCGTGACCGGCTACGGGGATGGGCCCGGCACCGTGCAGGTCGGCCAGGAGGTGCCGGTGGGCCGCGTTGTGCTGCCTCTCCGTCTGCTCCAGGCCGGGGCCGTCGATCACGTCGGGCAGAGCCAGGCACTCGCGCCCGCGGTCGTGACCTGAGTTCTCGGGGGGTCAGTTGCCCCAGCCGGTGTCGCCGTTCGGGTTCGCGTGGGTGAAGCAGAAGACGCACGCCGGCTTGACGTGGCCGGCAACCGTGGTGGCCTCGGCAGGCATTGCCAGGCTGACGGCCGTCGCCGCCGTGCTGCCGGCGATCGCGAGAGCAGCCGCGGTGAGGGCGATGGCGTGTCGGGCCTTTGCGAGCTTCAGCATGGCAGTGTTCTCCCGTAGTCGTGCCCTGGCGAGGGCAGTTGATGGCTGGTGTGACGTTGAACTGCCGCGTGGGCCAGCCCTGCGTGAGGCGGCACGTCCAGCCTGCGTCACGAGCCGGGTGAGGTCACGTTTCCCGTACGTATCCGTACAGCCCGCTCGGCGGATGGGCAGAGAGATTCCCGGCCCCGCGGCAGCGCCCCGCAGGCGCGAAGGTCCAGAACCACGTCAGGCGGATGCCCAGTCGACCCCTGCTCCCCACATGCGCTGTCCCGGTGGCTCACCCCGTGCAACAACGGCGGTCGGACCGCCTGCTCCCGCCTGCCGACACCGTTACCAGTAGCTCGCCTCGCCGTCAGGAGTCCGCGTGCAGGAGAGCGCAGGTGAAGTTCTCCTCGACGGCTCGCATCTTGGCGAACACGGCCGGGCTGCTGGCCGGTGTGATCTGGGCGTTCACGGAGAACGTCATGGAACGGCTGCCGTCCGGTGTGGCGACGGCGAGCTGTGTGTATCCCGGCGTGTTTCCGGTGTGGCCGTAGACCACGCCGCAGCGGGTGGTGTAGCGGAAGATCGCCAGTCCGGCCTCATTGCGTCCGGGCCCGGGCGGCTCGGAGTTCCCGTCGATGAACATCCGCTGCTGCCGACGGACCGACGGCGAGACGAGGTGCCCGGCGGCGTAGGCGGCGACGAAGGTTGCCAGGTCCCGTGGCGTCGACACGACGCCGCCGGAGGCCCAGACGCCGGAGTTGCCGAACAGGGTGCTGACGTCCTCCGGCCCGGTCGCTGTCACCGCGTAGCCGTGCAGGTAGGGCCTCGGCAGGGTGAAGCCGGCCGGCAGGCTGGTGTCGTCGAGCTCGAGCGGTTCGTAGACCAGCTCGTCCAGCAGCGTCTCGTACCGCTGGTGCGTCACGGCCTCGGCCATCAGTGCCACCGCGATGTTGTCGGAGTTCGAGTACGCATAGCGGCTGCCGGGAGTGAAATTCAAAGGCTTGTCGGCGACGAACTGCAGCAGGCGTCGTGAGTCGAACCGGTGGTGCGGATCCTTCCTCAGGATGTTCCCGAATGCTGGCGCCCGGCTGAAGTCCGGCAGCCCGCTGGTGTGTTGCAGCAGCTGGCGCAACGTCACCCTGCCCCAGTCCGCAGGGAGATCCGGCAGGCGCTTGGAGATCGTGTCGTCGAGGCTCAGCAGCCCGCAGCTGACGAGGCGCAGCGCCACCGCGCCGCTGAAGGCCTTCGCGACGCTCGCGATCCTCATGTGGTCGCCCGCCCGGGGCAGCCGCCCGCTCTCCACATCGGAGGTTCCGGTGCGCACGACGATGGTCCGTTCGTCGCTGCGGAGCACGACGATGGCCCCGGGCGGGCCGCCGGCTTCGCGGACCAGCCCGTCCAACAGCCCCTGCAGGCGTCGGTCCTCTCCGGAACCCTCGACGGGGGCGGGCGCGGCCGCCGTCAGGGCAATGGAGAGGGCCGTCATTGCGGCGATCGCGACGGATCGCTTTGCGGTGACCTGCATGGCACTCCTGCCTTCAGGGGGACCCGGCAGCGAGGCGGGCCGGCACGCGGGATTCGGCTCTCAACGTCACCAGGGACGCAGGTGCCAAAACATCTGCGGGTTCGGGTCACCCAAGTGCGGTCCCGCTGGGCAACCGGCCTGATGCTGTGTCTCGTGTCGGCCGCGGCGGGGCTGGCGACGCGATGGGCAGTCAGTCGCCCGTGGTGTCCAGGCGCCCGGCGAGGAAGGCGATGCTCAGACGGACGTGCCCTGCTCCTTCTGGCTGGTGCCCGGCCTGATCCAGACCCGGCGCCTACACCGCCGCCGCCCTCCAAGCGATCCAGCAGCGCCGGGGGCTCGTGGACGACGTCGACCGGCCCGTCGCCGCCCGCATCGGGCGGCGACGCGTCCTCCACGAAGGCGACCGCCGCTTCGCGTTCCTCATGGAGGAGTCCGTCCTGCGTGGCGGCATCGGCGGCCGGGAGGTCATGGCCGGGCAGTTGGGACGCCTCATCGCGATCGGTTCCCCGCCTCCTCGGGCCGGGGAACCTGTCCGACGAAGGAGCCGCTGTCGGTCAGGAGGAACTGGCGCAGTGCCGTTCAGCGGGTGGAGCAGCCGTTCCAGATCGTGGCCATTGGGCTGGGGATCTGGCTGAGGCAGCCGCCGGTGTCGGGGAAGCCGCCGGTGCCGAGGTAGGTCCAGGTGCCGGCGGAGCTCAGGCGGAAGTACTTCCGGGAGCTGCCCTCGTCCTGGAGGGCTACCTGCTCGTTCGTGGTCGCGTCGGCGGTCGGGGTGAACCTTGTCTCCGCGTACATGACGCCTCCGCACCCGCCGTAGAGAAAGCCGCCGGCCCGGGGCTGGATGTGGTCCAGGTGGGCCACCGCCCCGTAGGCCTGGGTGACCGCTGTTTTGACGGCAGCGGTGGCCACCAGGTTCTCGCAGACTGCGGCGGTGGGGGACGGGGTCGCCGTCATGGAGGCGGTCGCGGTCGCAGAGGAGGTTGCGGAGACGGTTGCGGAGGTGGTCGCGGAGGCATGCGCGGACGCGGACGGGCTCGGCGCTGCGGCGACCGCGGAGGTGGTGGCGGAGGCGCCTGCGGCGGGACCGGAAGAACGGCAGGCACTGAGTGCCATCGCGGCGGAGACGGCGAGGGTCGCGGCGGCTGCGCGACGCGTAGCGGGATGCATGATCGGTTTCCTTCGGGACGAGCTGGTGACAGGGCTTCAGCGGCATTGCGACTACATCCCGGGCACCTCCGCTTCGGCCAGGACCATGCCTTGGGCGTCGTAGACGGTGATCTGTATCTCAGAACCGTGTTCCGGGGGTTGCGGCCCCGTGGGCAGCCAGAGGAACCCGGTCGCGTAGCCGGGGTGCCCGGCGAGGGTCACGACGGTGGCGCGGTAGGTCCTGCCGTGGACCGCGGCGGTCATCCGGGCCGCGTCGCCCGGGCCGAGGTACAACGGCGCGTAGAGCGTTCCGGAGCTGTCCGCGGCTTCCCGCGCACTCACCGAGCCCTGCGGCTGGTTCCCGTCGGTGATGGTGTTGCAGCTATAGGCGCGGGTCGCGTACGGCCCCAGAGCCTCGCATGCCTCAGCGGCCGTCAGCCGCATCCAGATCTGGTGGCCGAAGTCCAGGTCCCGGTCGGCCGGGACCACCCGCACTGCTGGCCACGGGACCGCCGCGACCGACGCCGACGCCGAGGGGCGGGCCGAAGTCGAGGAAGCCTGCGACACCGCAGACGCGGCGACTACGCGTCCTGCCTGTGCGCCGCCTGAAGTAACGGCCAGCGCCACGCCCACAGCCGCGACTGCGACCGCCGCCGCGAACGCCCTGCGGACCCGCCGCCTGGCTCCGCGCTCGTGGATCGCCGCGGCCGGGCCCGCCCAGTGCGGCGGGCGGTACCCCAGCGCCTCGTCCGCCAGTGCGCGGCGCACCATGTCCTCGTCCTGGTGGATCGTCACTGCTCCTCCATCGATCCCGACGCCGCGTACCCGGCCAGTGCCTGGTGGTTCCGCAGCTTCGCCAGACCTCTACTGGCCTGGCTCTTGACGTTCCCAGTGGTGCAACCCAGGACGTCGGCAACCTGCCGCTCGCTGAGGTCCTCCCAGTAGCGCAACACCACCACCGCCCGTTGCCGCGGCGGCAGTTCATCCAGCGCCCGGAGCAGCGCGGACCGCTGCTCCACCTGCGCCATGGCGGACGGCTGGGCCCGCTCGGGCACCCAGGGCATCAACAACTGCCGGGCGCGGCGCCGGCGCTGTCGACTGAAGCCGTTGTTCACCATGGCTCGGTGCAGGTAGGCGTTCGGTGCGTCCAGCCGCCTGATCCTGGCCCAGTGCGGGTAGACCTTCGCCAGCGTGACCTGCACCAGGTCCTCGGCCTCGTGATGGTCGCCCGTCAGCAGGTACGCGGTACGCGTCAGCCGCTGCCAGTGCGCCGCTACGAAGGCGTCGAAGTCGACCTCAGCCAGCCCCTCCCGCGTTTCGGCACCCCCCACGATCACCGTCACCGCCACCACGGACTGCCCTCCCCGCTCCACGGAGCCGCACCAGCGACGGCCCTCACCCTCCTTCACCACGCGGGGGCTGCAGAAGTTGCACGAGAACCGAAGACAAGCCAGAACATTCAGCACGGGTAGCCGTCGATGTCGGGCCGCTCCATGAGGATGGCGGGTGTTGACGTCTCGTCTGAGCAAGTCTTCGGCTTTGGTGAGCGGCGTTCCGTGGTGAACGGGCCCGATCCGGGCCCGGAACCTCGGAGACACCTGTGGCCCCGCCAGCTCTGAGCGCTCGGCCATGGCTGAGGCGGTCTTGGAGCGCCAGGCCCCGACGTCAGCTTCCGGCGCGAGGTCCTCGCCGGCCCGAAGGCGCCCCCGTGCAGGCGCCCGTCAGCCAGGCAGGGATCGAACTGCGGCGGTCCGGCCTGCGACACAGGGCCTGTCAGGTCGGTCAGCATAGGCGTGCAGCTGCGCCAGAAGATCAGCACGCCTGGCGCGTCCGCCCTTCCTGCGCCGGCCCGCGCCAGTGGGCAACACCGGTGCCCGACCGATGCCCGGTCTCCACAACATCCGGTGCCCACCGTCCTGAACAGTGGTCAGAAGTTCGGGGGTGCCGAGCCAGTGGCGCGTCCGGGCCGGCGGCGCGACGTGGGCCTGGTTCAGTCGTCTGGGCAGATGACGAAGAGCGGGTACGGGAGTCGGCGGGGCTCGTCGCTGACCTCGACGAGCGCGTCGCGGATCTCGTGCAGGTGCCCGGTGGTCATCTGCAGCGGGGGTTCGTGGGGCTGGTAGGTGGTGCGGACCGGATAGTCCACGCCCGCTTCGGTGGTCATCTCGATGTGGCAGCCCAGGACGTGAGTGACGGGTCTGTGTTCGCAGAACTCGATCAGGCGGTCGATGGTCCCGGCGAACGCGGACCAGTCCTGGATGTAGAGGCGGCCGGGGTAGACCGTGTCGCCGGTGAGCAGGACCCCGGTCCACGGGTCGTAGAAGGTGACCGCTGTCTTGTGGTGGCCAGGGGTAGCGAGACACTCGAGCACGCGGCCCCCCAGATCGATCCGCGCCACGGCGGTGGGGTCCTGGGCGAATCCGAAGTACTTCCAGGCCGTGGCAAGGTCTGCGTCGACCACGGTGGTGTCGGGACGGTCGGCGAACTGATTGTCACCCGCGATGTGGTCGCCGTGGGCGTGGGTGTGCAGTACCAGCAGCTGGTAGTCCGGCCGGGGGTTGCGGACGAGCCAGCCGTCGATGAGTTCGTCAACCACTCGACGCAGCGGAAAGAACTCGGTGGACGCGGTGGCTCCGGTGTCGATGAGCACGGCCCGTGTGTTGCCGAACAGCAGGAACAGGAACGGCGCTTCGTAGTGGATGGCCATGTTCTGACGCAGGATGACGGTGTGCTCGTCGTAGGCGTAGACCTGGATGTCCGGGTCGGTGTTGTGCTTGGACGACGGTGAGCCGTGGATCCAGCGGACGTCCAACTCCCGGGGCCTGCGAACCGGGCTGTCGAAATCGATGAAGGATGTCCCTGTGGCCATGACGCCTCCCGAATGCGTCGTCTTTGCAGGCCGGGTACGGCGCACGTCTCGTCCGGGGCTGGCACTTATGAGCCTCCGCCGCGAAGCTACCACGAGATCGATCGACGACTCCGCCGCCCAGCGCTGCTGCAGCGACACCGCCTGGACCGCGCGGCCGGAACTCCCCGTTCACGATGGACCTGGCGGTGGCCCTGGACCGGGCACCGGGTTCACGGGTGCCCAGGCGTGGGCCGACAGGCCTCGGCGAACCCTGGGGCCCACCGGTGGGCACTGCGGGCGACCGGTGGCTCGCCTCCTGACGTCGGCCTACCGGCGCCGCCCTCTTTCGCGGCAGAGCACTCAACGTGGCGGAGCAGGGTCCGTTCAGGGTGTGGCGGCAGGGTTCGTCGGCACACCCTCCACGTAATCCATCCAAAATCCACAGGGTATGCACATATGGCCTGGTCAGGGCGCTGTTCGGTGCGTCATTGAGGGATGCGCGGCTCCACGGTGAGTTTCCGTGTATGTACTAAACGTCATAACAAGATGGGATTTATAGGACCTAGGCGAATATATCGCTCCTGGCGGGGCGTCTCTTTGAGTGAGTGTCAGTCCAGGAGCGGTTGCGTGGCTCGTGCGACCTGCGTGGGAGGCTGCTCACTTCACGATTTTTGGAGATGCGGAACACGATGTCAGCAGCCAAGCGAATGTCAGCAGCGTTCGCCTGCACGGGTTTGATCGCCATGACCGCCGCGTGTGCTCCCTCGGGGCCTACCGGCCAGGTTGCGGGGGCGCCGCCTGTGGTCATCACGGTGGGTTCGGCGAACGCCTACACCACGCTCGACCCGGCGCAGGCCTACGACATCGGCGCGTGGACGCTCTACTCCAACATCTACCAGGGCTTGATGAGCTACCGGCCGGGCTCGGACACCCCGCAGGCGGACGCGGCCCAGTCGTGCGGCTACACCGATCACGCCGACGAGACCTACACGTGCGTTCTGCGCCCGGACATGACGTTCTCCAACGGCGACCCGCTCAACGCCGCGGCAGTCAAGTACTCGATCGACCGCGTCATGGCGATCAATGATCCGAACGGCCCGGTCGCGATCCTGGGCGCCACCATCGCGTCGGTGCAGACGCGGGGGAACGACACGGTTGTCTTCCACCTGAAGTCTCCGGACGCGACCATGCCGGCCAAGCTCAGCTCCGGCGTCGCCTCGATCATCGACCCGAAAACCCTCCCGGCTGCCAAGGAAGCCGCCCTGGACTACACCGGTGTCGTCGGCTCCGGCCGGTACAAGATCGACTCGGTCACCTTCACCGGCTCCGGGGTCGACAAGTCCCCGAGCGAGGTCAAGCTCTCCCTGAACCCGAACTACAAGGGATCCGCCGCGACTCCGCGCAACTCGGGGATCGACCTGCGGTACTACCCGGACCAGGAGGGCACCAAGAAGGCGCTGGACGACGACCAGGTCGACACCGTCATCGCGGACCTCAACGTCTCCGACGTGGTCAGCATGCAGCAGAACCAGCAGCTCGGCACCGGCCTCCAAGTGGACTCCGGCCCGGGCGGCGGCATCCACATGCTGGTGCTCAACACCGCGTCCGGCGTCTTCGCGAAGCAGCCCGTGCGGCGCGCGGTGGCCGAGCTGCTCGACCGCGGCGCGATCGCCGACAAGGCCTTCAGCCACATGGTCTCCCCCGCGTACACCATCGTCCCGAGCAGCATCGCCGACGCGACCAGCAGCTTCTCCGTCTACGGCCAGCGGCCCCTGAGCGCGGACAAGGTCCGCCAGCAGCTCAAGAGCGCCGGGGTGTCGCTCCCGGTGCCCTTCACCTTCTCGTACTACAGCAGGGGCGACCAGGCCATCGCGCAGGAAGCCGCGCTCATCAAGCAGCAACTCGAGGCCGGCGGCATCTTCAAGGTCACCCTGCACGACTACGTGACCCACCCGAAGCTCGCGGCAGCGATCCTGCAAAAGCCCGACTTCGACGCCTACTCGCTGACCTGGTACTCCGACTACCTCGACATCGACGACTACATCGCCCCGCTCGTCGGCCCGCACAACGCCGTCCAAAACGGCTACGCCGCTCCCGCCGCCCTGATCGCCGACGGCCTGGCGCACACCAACCGCGAGGACGCCAAGAGCGACTACGCACAGATCCAGCAAGACATCGCACGGGACGTTCCCGTGGTGCCGCTCTGGCAAAGCAGCCAGTACGCGGCCACCCAGGAAAACGTCGACGGCGTGCCACTCACACTGGACAGCTCCGGCATCCAGCGCTGGTGGCTGATCGGCAAAAGCTCCACCTCCTGACACCCACCACCCGCACCGGATGCGACACAGGGACCGGAGGCTACCGAGAACACCCCTGACGCGCTGCGCGGCACGCTCAGTCCCACGTCGGCCAGGCCGGCCTTCGCCCAGCAGGACCCGCCGGTAGGACGGACGCCCAGCGGGCCGAACTCGTCCATGGCGAAGACCCGCCCGATCGCCGACCAGACCGAGTCGCACCGCCGGTTCTTCGTCGGAATGCGGCGTTTCGCCCCCGGGTGCGGGTCTTCCCTTGGTTCATTGGTCTAGTCCAAAATGATCGTTGACGAAGTCACGGCAAAACCGGCCGCACTCGGCTGCGATGCCGCGGGCGGTCATGACGGGTCACGGACACCGGACGAGGGGATGCCATGTCGGAGTGGGGCGGGGGGCTTCCCCGGGGAGGTGGTGCAGCCGAGTCCGGCGAGTTCGGGACGACGCTCCAGTTGTTTCGCAGACGGGCGGGGCTGAGTCAGGAGGTGGCCGCGTCGCGGGCCGGGATCAGCACCAGGGCGCTGCGTGACATCGAGCGAGGCCGGGTCCAGCGCCCCCAGACGCGCACCCTGCAGCGCCTGGCCGAGGCGCTGCAGCTGACTCGCGGAGAGCGGGCGGACCTGCTGGCGGTCGGCCGCACCGCGCCGCCTCGCGGCGTCAGTCGGCCGCGCCTGCTGATTCTCGGCCCGCTCTCCCTCCAGCGGGGTGACGGCTCCGTGTCTGTCACCAGTCCGATGCTGCGCCGCCTGCTCGGCCTGCTGGTGCTCAAGTACCCCGAGTCGTCCACCCAGCAGGAGATCACGGACGTCCTATGGCTGTCCGGGCCGCCCAGTTCCCATCAGAGCCTGATCCACACCTATGTCAGCCAGCTCCGCCAGCTGCTGGAACCGGGCGATCTGCCGACGGTCCCGCCGCCGACGGTCGCCCGTACGCCCACCGGCTACGTGCTGAAGGCGTCCCGAGGCCAGATCGACCTGGGCCACTTCGACGAGCAGCTGACCCAGGCGAAGCGGTTGCGCCGCGTGCCGGACCCCGGGGCCGCGTACGCGGCGCTGACGCAGGCCCTGCAGTGGTGGCGGGGTCCGGTGCTGGCGGATGCGGACCCGGTGCTGCGTCAGCATCCGGCGGCAGTGGCGGCCAACGAGCGGCGCGTCGAGGCGGCGCTGCTGCACGCCGACACGGCGCTGCTGCTGCGCCGGCACGAGGAGGCCGTCCCGGTGCTGCGGGACCTGGTCAACACCGAGCCGCTGCACGAGGGTCTGCACGCCCGGCTGATCCTGTCCCTGGCCAGTTGCGGGGAGCAGGCCGCCGCGCTCCAGGTGTTCAGCCGCCTGCGTGACCGGCTCGACGAGGAGCTGGGGATCGCGCCCAGCGCGGAGCTCCGCGACGCCCACATGCGGGTGCTGCGTCAGCAACTGCCCACCGCGCAGCGCCTCGACGCCCCCGCTCCTGCCGACCGCGCGGTGCCCGCCGGCCCGCCCCCGGCCCAACTGCCCGCCAGGACCGGCTCCTACGTCGGGCGGGGACGGCAGATGCGGGAGCTGGACGACCTCGTCTCGCCCGACCCGGCGCGGCGCTCACAGCTGGTGGTCGTGGTCGGGCCGCCCGGGGTGGGCAAGACCGCTCTCGCCAAGCACTGGGCGCACACGCGGCGGGAGCACTTCGGGGACGGGCAGTTGTTCGTCGACCTGCGCGGCCACTCACCGCTTCCGACGCTGCGCCCGAGCGATGTGCTGGCTCAGTTCCTCCGGGCCCTGGGTACCCCGGCCGACCAGGTGCCCGCCGACGAGGACGAGGCCGCGGCGCTCTACCGCACGCTGCTCGCCGGCAGGCAGATGCTGATCATGCTGGACAACGCACGGGATGCCGAGCAGGTCAGACCGTTGATCCCGGGCGCGCAGGGCTGCGTGGTGATGATCACCAGCCGCAGCCAGCTCGCGGGGCTGGTGGCGAGCGACGGTGCCCGACGCCTCGCCCTGGACGTGCTCGACCCGGACGAGGCCTGCCAGTTGCTCAGCAGCATCGTCGGCGCGTGCCGGGTCTCGGCCGAGCAGGAGGCGGCCCGCCGGCTCGTGCAGGTGTGCGGCGGTCTGCCGTTGGCCATCCGGATCGCCGGCGCCAACGTGGTGGCCCGCAACGCCGGGATAGCCGACTACGGTGCCGAACTGGCGGGCAGTGACGTGCTCAGCCGGCTGTGCGTCGAAGGGGATCGGCGCTCGACCGTGCGGGCCGCCTTCGACCTCTCCTACCGCGCGCTCCCGGTAGCGGGCCAGCGGATGTTCCGGTTGCTCAGCCTGATGCCCGGCCAGGACGTCACGGTGCCCGGCGCGGCGGCGCTGGTGGACTCGACCTCGGCCGGAACAGCCGGACTCCTGGTGAGCCTGACCGACGCGCATCTGGTGCAGGAACGGGTGCCCGGCCGGTTCGGGCTGCACGATCTGCTGCGCTCCTACGCCCGCGAACTGGTCGGCAGGGACGAGGCGCACGCCGCCCAGCAGCGGCTCTACGACTGGTACCTCTACCACACCGACGCCGCGGTCCGGCTGCTCTATCCGTCGGAGCCTGCCTCGGACCGGTCCGAGGCAGGCTCCGCGCCGTCGGCCGCGCTGGTCTTCTCGGGTCACGGTCAGGCCGCGCAGTGGCTGGCCGCGGAGCGGGAGAACCTGTCCAGCGCGGTCCTCCAGGCGTCCGGCGCCGGTTTCCCCGGCGTCGCCTGGCGGTTGGCGGAGAGCCTGCACAGTCATCTGTCGGCAGGGAAGTACACGGGCGACTGCCTCAAGGTCGCGACCGCCGGGCTGTTCGCCGCGGTCGCCGACGGCCGGCTGCAGGCCCAGGCCGCGGCCCAACTTCGGCGTGCCGAATGCCGTTCGGCGATGGCGCACGACGCGCAGGCCGTGGAGCTGCTCGGCAGCGCGCTGGAGCTGGCACGGCAGGCCGACTGGAGCGACGGGCAGGAACTGGCGCTGCGTCGCCTCACCGCCGCGCACCGGGGGGACGGCACCGTGGTCCTTCCCCCGGCCCCGTGATCCGCCGGTCCGCCGGGCGGCGGAAGGGCAACTGTTGCGGCAGGTACCGCAGTTCTGCCGGTGCCCCGCCGACCGGTCCGGGGCGGTCGGCGGAACTGCTGGTCAGGGGAGGCATGTTGGCTGTGATCGGCTCAACTCCGGGCTTGCGGTCCTCTGGTCCGACTGTAGGAGCCTCGGCAGGCCCGCTGCGTACCGTGATCACCAGAGGTTGGTTCCGCGCTGATTCATGAGGTGACACGTTGCGACAGCTCATCGCGCCCCTGACAGCCGCCCGTGCGGGCCGGCTCGGGCTCCTCCCCTGCGGCCGAGTCGGCATCATCCACGCGATCAGAAGGAGATGACGATGGAACTCTCCCCAGAGGCCCTGCGTCAGGACGTCCAGCGGGCCGCCGAGGTGGACGAATTCATGATCGCTTGCTACGAACACGCCCTCGGACTACCGGACTTCACTCCCTCCGGCATCGCCGAGGCGCTCGGCGTCGCACAGCAGCGTGCCGACCGGGCGGTCGCCGCGCTGCGCGATCTGCGCCTGGTCAGGTCGGCCGAGCGCGGCACGGACCGGCTGATCGCGGTCAGCCCGGAGGCCGCCCAGATGGAGCTGCTGATCCCGCTGGAGCGGGAGATCCTCGACAGACGTCGCCGACTGGCGGGCTTCAGGGGGACGTTCAGCTCCTTCGTGGCGGCATTCGAGAAGCAGAAGCAGGCCGGCACCCGCGCGAAGTCGGTGGTGATCACCGACGACCCGGAGGAGATCGAACTGCGGCTGCTGGAGGCTGCGCAGGGCTGCACCACCGAGGTCCTGGTGATGCAGCCCTGCGTGGCCCAGGAGACCCCCGAGTTGCGGCTGGCCCGCCCGCTGGTGCTGGAAGCCGTGCGCCGGGGCGCGCAGGGACGGGTCCTCTACCCCCACACCGCCCGCGGCGACTCCGACACCCGCGCGCACATCGGCGAACTCCTGCCTGCGGGTGGGCAGGTGCGAACCACCAACGAGGTGCGCGACCGCTTCCTGGTCTTCGACCGGAGGACGGCCTTCATCCCGGCCGGTGACGGTGACGAGATCGCCGTCGTCTACGAGGGCGCGGTCGCGGCCTTCCTGGCCGGACAGCACGCCAGGGCCTGGGAATCCGCGTTCACCGTCGACTCCGGGGCGGCCGGCTACGCCGGGACGCTGGAGGATCTGAAGGCGACCCTGCTCGACCTGCTGGCCTCCGGGGCCAAGGACGAGGTGATCGCGCGCCGGGTGGGCATGTCCGACCGGACACTCCGCCGTCATGTGGCCTCGATCATGGAGGACCTGTCGGCCACAAGCCGCTTCCAGGCCGGCGTCCTGGCCGCCAGGACCGGCCTGGTGGACGCGGTTCTGAGGAGCGTCGCATGAGCCGCTACGACCGACTCGCGTACACGTCCTCGGTGCGTAGGGTCCAGCAGGAGATGGGCAGCGCCACGGCGGCCGACCGTCGTCTGCGGGGTGCGGGCGGCGACGAGGCCGAGCCGCTCACCGGCGCTGCGGCCGAGTTCATCCGCGGTCTCGACGGCTTCCTGTTCGCCAGCGTGGGCGAGACCGGTTGGCCGTACATCCAGTTCCGAGGCGGCCCGCCGGGGTTCGTCCACGTCCTGGACGCGCACACGCTCGGTTATCTGGATGTCCGGGGCAACCGGCAGTACATCACCACGGGCAACGTGCGCGGCGACGACCGGGTCGCGCTGTTCTTCCTCGACCACGCCCGCCAGGCCCGGCTCAAGCTGTTCGGTCACGCCACCGCCGTGCCGGTCGGCGAGGACCCCGTGCTCGCCGAGCGCCTCGGTTCGCCGCGCACCGATGGGACGGTCGAACAACTCGTCACCATCCGGGTGGAGGCCTTCGCCTGGAACTGCCAGAACCACATCACCCGCCGTTTCAGCGAGCACGAACTCTCCGGCGCCCTGGCCCCGGTCCACGAGCGCCTCGCGCGGCTGGAGCAGGAGAACGCCGCGCTGCGCGCGGAGCTCAGCGCCCGGAACTGACGGCCCGGAACTTACGGCCCGGAACTGACCGTCCGCTGGCCGAATTCGGCAGCCGGAACCGGACATTGAGAAAGGTTCAGACCAATCCGTAGGGTGGAGGCACACCACAGAGCCCCGAGGCGAACGGAGTCCTCGCCCCATGGTCAGCGATGTGATCGACCGGAACAGCCGGTTCCAGGAAATCATGGACCGCCTCACCGCCAAGTCGATCGACGACTACTACAACCCCTACCGCCTTTTCGCGTGGCCGGATCGGCTCCCCGAGGACATCTGGTGGATGAGCCCCGAACTCACCACCACCTACGGCACGGAACTCGCCGGGACGCTTTCCCCGGAACAGCTCCGCACCCTGTCCAGGTACGAAAGCATCAATTTCTACAGCCTGAATGTGCACGGCATCCGGGAACTGCTGACCGAGGTGGTCAACCGGATCCACACGGCCGGTTTCGAGAAGCCCTCGGAGTTCTTCCACCATTTCATCGGTGAGGAGAACGAGCACATGTGGTTCTTCGCGGAGTTCTGCCTCCGCTACGGCGGAAAGATCTACCGCCAGCCGGCCGGCGGCGCGGAGGCCGTGGGCCACTCCGCCAAGACGGAGAGCCTGCTGGTCTTCGCCCGCATCCTGATCTTCGAGGAGCTGGTGGACCACTTCAACGCGACGATGGCCACCGACGAACGGCTGCACGAGACGATCCGGGCGATCAACCGGATCCACCACCAGGACGAGTCCCGGCACATCGCCTTCGGGCGTGAGCTGGTCGACCTGCTCTACCAGGACCTCAAGCAGACCGCGTCCGAGCAGGAGCTCACCGAGATCTCGAACTACCTGCGGCGCTATCTCACCCACAGCTTCGACTCGCTGTACCACCCGCAGGTCTACCGCGACGCCGGGCTGGACAGGCCGCACGAGGTGCGCCGGCTGCTGCTGGAGTCGCCCGCCCGTGCCGAGGCCGAGCGGCGGACCCTCCGCAAGACCACCAGATACCTGGAGAGGACGGGACTCATCCGATGAACCGCCTGACCGGGAGCGACGGCGCGCCCGCGCTCGCCATCCTCGGGCCGGAGGCCACCCGGCTGATCAAGGAACTCGACCGGGTCTTCACGGGCTGGGGCCTGGCGGCCGGAGCGGACGAGATCAGCCCGCCGCCGCTCTACCCGGTGACCGACCTGGAGAAGTTCGACGTCTACACCAACTTCCCCCAACTGGCCTGGGTCGCCGGTTCCCTGGACCTGACCCGGGAGCAGCACAAGCCCACCGGAGGCCGCTTCGCCCCCGAGGCGCTGCGCGAGGCCCGGTACGGGCTGCCGCACGCCACCTGCTACGGCGCGTACCTGTACCACGAGGGCGGGCAGGTCGCCGACGACACCCTGGTGACCCTGGTCAACCGCTGCTTCCGCAACGAGGACCACTACAGCGGGCTGCGCCGGCTGGCCAGCTTCCAGATGCGGGAGATCGTCGCGCTCGGCAGCTACGAGCACACCCAGCAGGCCCTGCACGGGTTCACCGAGCGGATCCTCGCCTTCGCTGCCGCGCTCGACCTCGACCTCGGCAAGGCCCCGGCCGGCGACCCGTTCTTCCGCAACGACGGCGCCCGCGCGCTGATGCAGAAGCTCAACCCGGTCAAGCACGAGTTCCAGTACGGGGACCTCGCGATCGCCTCAGTCAACACCCACCGGAACTTCTTCGGCGAGCGCTGCGACATCAAGCTGGCCTCCGGCGAGCACGCCTACACCTCCTGCACCGCCTTCGGGCTGGAGCGCTGGGTCGCGGTACTGACCGAGCACTTCGACGGAGACCTGAGCGCCGCCGTCGACGCGGTCCGCGCGGCCGACCGCGGGTGAGCCTGCCCCGCATCGGCGTCGACCTGGTGCCGCTCGCCCGGGTCGGCGAACTGCTCGGCCCCGGGAGCCGACCGCTGCTGGGCCGCATGCTCTCCGAGCACGAGCTGCGGATCTCCGTCACCCCCGACGGCGCTCCCGACCGGGCCGGGCTGGCCGGTCGGCTGGCCGCCAAGGAGGCGGTCTTCAAGCTGTTCGGCGCCGCCGGACAGCCGGTTCCCTGGCAGGGGATCGAGATCCTGCGCGGCCCGGGCGGCCGACCCGAGGTCCGGTTGGCCGGCCGCGCCGCCCAACTGGCCGCCCGGGCCGGGCTCGGCCCGATCGACATCAGCATCAGCCACGACGACGGCTTCGCGATCGCCGTCGCAGCCGCGGTCGCCGTCCCCTGACGCTCCCGCACCGCCCGTGACCGTCCAACCCGTCCCGAAGGGATCAGCCATGAGCTCCGCCGGTATCGACAAGGTCCGCGACTGGATCCTCGGCCGTCACCCAGGCCGCACCGAACTCGCCCTCGACGTCAACATCATCGAGAGCCGCCTGGTCGACTCGCTCGCCTTCGTCGAGCTGGTCTACACGATCGAGGACGCGGCCGGAATCGAGATCGACTTCGACGCCATCGACATCGAGGACTTCCAGTCGCTGGCCACCATCCAGAAGGCGTTCTTCGCCTGAGCCCGAGGAGGGTTCCCCATGCACGCTGTCTCCTACACGGCCCAGTGGATGGCCGCTGCCCGCGCCCAGGAGTCGGAGCGCGAGGACGCGCTCTTCGTCGACCGGCTGGCCCGGGACCTCGCCGCCCCCAAGGGCTTCGAGCTGATCGAGCGTTACGCGGGCGGCGGCCTGCTGCCCTTCATCTCGATCAGGACCAAGTACCTCGACGACGCGATCACGACCGTGCTCGCCGAAGGCGACATCCAACAGGTCGTACTGATCGCCGCCGGAATGGACGCCCGCGCCTTCCGGCTGGACTGGCCCGACGGTGTCGAGGTCTACGAGGTCGACCACGGGCCGCTCATCGCCGAGAAGCGCCGCCGCCTCGACGCCCTCGGCGCCGAGCCGCGCACCGACCGGCGAGAGGTCTCCGCCGACCTCACCGGCGACTGGCTGCCCGCCCTGGAGGCGGCGGGCTTCGACCGCACCCGCCCCACGCTGTGGGTCGCCGAGGCGCTGACATTCTTCCTCACCGAGGAGCAGGCAGCCGGCCTGCTCCGACTGCTGGCCTCCGCGTCCGCCCCGGGCAGCCAGCTGGCCTTCGACATCCTCGGCCGCGCGCTGCTGCGCAGCCCGTTCTCCAAGCCGTTCCTGGACACCCTCGCCGCCGACGGCACCCCGTGGATCTTCGGCAGCGACGAGCCGGAGGAGTTCGTCGCGGCGAACCTGTGGAAGGTGGTGGACCTGCACGAGCCCGGCCAGCCCGGAGCCGGACAGGGCCGCTGGCCGTACGACGTCCAGCCGAGGACCCGCCGCGGCGCCAACCGGCTGTGGCTGATCCGCGCACAGATCGCGTCGGCCTGATGAGCCATCCGACCACGGACCGCCCGACCCCGGTCTGCCCGATCACCCTGGAACGGATCGAGTCCTACCTGCCCGAGCGCAGCGTACGGATCGAGGAACTGGGTGAGCGGCTCGGCCTGCGCCGGGCCCAACTCGGCGTGTTCCGCAAGTTCTACGGGCTGGACAGGCTCCGCTTCGACCCCGATCTCCCGCTGCTCGACCTGCTGCGGCCGGCCGCGCGCAGCGCCCTGTCCGCCCTGCCGGAGGGCGGCCAGGTGGACTTCCTGGCCTACGCCCACACCACGCAGGCGGTGGCCCCGGCCGACGTGGACATCGCCCAGCTGGTCCGCGACGAACTCGGCCTCGTGGACACCGAGGCGTTCGGCCTCAGCCACCAGGCCTGCGTCAGCAGCCTCGGCGCCATCGAGGTACTGGGCGAACTGCTGCGCGCGGAGGGCGGCGAGGGCGCGTACGCCCTGATGGTCACCGGCGAGCAGGCGTACGCGCCGATCGTCCAGCACATCCCCAACACCGCGATCATGGCGGACGCCGCGGCCTCCTGCCTGATCACCCTGGACGGCGACGGCGACGTGGTCCGGTCCTTCGCGATCCGGACCCTGGGCGAGTACGCCCAGTGGCTGGAGCTGACCCCCGAGCAGAACACCGAGTTCGGGGAGCAGTACGGCGGCAGGATCGCGGAGGTCATCCACCAGGCCCTGGCGGACGCCGGGTTGACGCTCGACGAGATCGACCTGGTGATCCCGCACAACGTCAACATGCTGGCCTGGCGGCAGACCATCAAGGAGCTGGGGGTGGCGCCGGAGAAGGTGTTCCTGGACAACGTGCCGCGCTTCAGCCACACCTTCGCCTCCGACGTCTTCGTCAACTACACCACGCTGCGGGACACCGGCCGCCTGGTCGACGGCAGGCACTACCTGCTGGTCTCCGTCGGCCTGGGTGCCACCTTCGGCGCGATGGTGATCACGCACCGCACGGCGGGTGATCACTGATGGACCGTCAGGAGATCCTCTCCGTCATCGAGAAGGCACTCAGCGAGGTTCTGGAGCGGCCGGTCACCGGACTCACCGAGGAGACCGCGCTCTTCGACGAGCTACAGCTGCAGTCCTTCCACGTGCTGGGCCTGCTGATGACCGTCGAGGAGGCGACCGGGATCGCGGTGGACCCTGAGGAGCTCGACGTCGACGACCTGCGGACCGTGCGGTCCTTCACCGACTACGTCGAGGCCGCACTCCGCCAAGGAGAGGGGACGTCATGACCGGCCTTGCCCTGCGGGCCGCCGCAGCGGTGCGCTCGCCGAAGGGCCGCGCCCCGGGCGACCTCCCGGCGACCGTGCTCGACTACTTCCGCGACCTGCTCGCCCCCTTCGACCGGAAGCCAGACGAGGAGGCGCTCGGCCGCGGTGCGCAGGTCCATCACCGAGACCTCGCGGACCTGCTCGCCGCGGACGACGGCGTCAGCCGGAGCCGGCCGGAGCTGCTCATCGTCGCCCACGCCCTTCCCGACGTGGCGCCGTTCACCGCTGTCGCCCCGTACCTGACCGATCGCCTCGGCGGTCGGGCGACCAACTTCGCGATCGGCCAGCAGGGCCTGGCCGCGCCCTTCACGGCGCTGCGGATCGCGTCGGCCTACCAGCGGGCGGGGCGGGCCGCGGAGGTGGTGCTGGCGGTGCTGGAGCAGACGACCCTGCCGACAGCCTTCCCGCTGGTCCCGCAGACCCCGCTCATCGACTCCGCCGCGGCGCTGGTCCTCGGGTCCGCCCCGAGCCCGGTCGGCCCGCGGTTCGTCCGGGCGACCTCCGCCGCCACGGCTGCGGAGGTCCTCGCGGTGGACGCCCTCGGCCAGGACGTCGAGGCGGACGGCACGCTGCTGGTGCTCGGCCCCTGGGTCACCGGGGCCGTCCCTCGGCGCACCGAGGTGCACCGGGTGGAGCCGGGCAGCTACTGCACCAGCCTCTGGCTCACGCTGGCCGACCACTGGCAGGAGTGGCAGCAGGCCTACCGGCGGATCGTGCTCTGCGACACCGACCCGCGCTCCGGCCGCAGCCATGCGGCGCTCTTCGCCGACGACGAGGGGTGACTCCTCACCGCGGGGCTGGTCGAGCCCGTTCGCCCGGACCGGCCGTCGCGAACGGGCTCGACCACCCGCACCGGCCCGGACAGGGGCCAGACCGTCGGCCGCGTTCGGCGCGGCTGCGACAGACAGGACGAGGCAACCGAAGGGACGGTTGGAAGACGATGACAACGGTCAACGAGTTGACGATCAGACTGGACTCCGCGCGGGCCGGGACCGGACCGGCCACCTGGGGACAGCGCGCGATCTGGGGAGTCGTCACCCACCTGGGCGACGACGCCCCCAGGTACAACCTGCCGGTCGACCTCCCCCTCACCCCGCCCCGCCCCGTGGCCCGCGTCCTCGCGGACCTGACGCAGCTGCTCCGGCTCCACGACAGCCTGCACACCAGATTGCTGGCGGTCGGTCGGAACGGGCTGGAGCAGGTGGTGGACGGCGTCGGCGAGCTCGCGGTGGAGATCAGGCAGTGCGCCGAGGCGGACGCCCCGGCGGTAGGCGCCGGACTGCTCCAGGAGCTGGCCGGGCGCTCCTTCGACACCGCGCGCGAGTGGGGACTGAGGGTCGGCCTCGTCGCGTGCGAGGGTGCGGTTCACCGGTTGGTGCTGGTCGGTGCGCACACCGCGACGGACTACTGGGGGCTGGGCCGCCTGCTCCGCGACCTGGAGTCGGTCCAGGCGGGCGAGACCGCCGAGTCGCTGCGCCAGGCACGCCCCGCCCAACAGCCTCTGGAGGCCGCGGAGTTCCAGGCATCGCCGCTCGGCCGTCGCCGGGACGAGGCGGCCCGCCGCCACTGGCGTGAGCAACTGACCGCCGGCCCCCGGTGGCTGTTCCAGACCCCCGCAGCACCGGAACTCGCGGACGACCCGGACCGGATGTTCCCCAACGCGGTGCTGCGCTCGCCCGCGCTGGCGGTCGCGGTCGGACGGGTCGCGACGGAGCTGGAGGTGAGCGACGCCGCAGTGCTGCTCGGAGCCGCCTCGCATCAGCTGGCACGTCAGTCGGGGAGCAGCGAGGTGCTGTGGCAGGTGGTGGTGGGCAACCGCTTCCAGCCGACCGCCGCCGCCTCGGTCAGCACGGTGGCGCAGGAGGCCCTGTTCCGGCTCACGGACGCGGACCGGGACTTCGCGGACGCGGTGCGGCGGACGCGGTCGGCGGCGTTCCACGCGTTCCGTCACGCCGCCTACGACAAATGGGCGCTGGACCGCGAGATCGCGGCGCTGGTCGAGAAGGAGGAGGCGGCCGACCACTCGTACTGGTGGAACGACACCCGGGACCCGGCCGTCGGGCCCTTCGACACCGTCGAACGCCCGCGGGCGGCGCTCAGCGAGCTGATCGGCCGGACCGAGCTGAGCTGGCCGACCGAGTTCCTGCCCCGGGTCAACGTCTCGACGGCGGTGGATGTGCTGACGGCGCCGGGAGCTCTGGATCTCGCCATGACCGCCGACCCGGCAGTCCTCGACCGCGGCGGGATGGAGCAGTTCCTGCGCGGAGTCGAACGGCTGGTCGTGGCCGCGGCGATCGCCCTGGGGGACTGATGACCACGCGCTACGCGGGAATCGCCTGGACGGGCGCGGGCTACCGGGTCGCGGTCCTGGACGGCGCGGGGTGCCGGGTCACCGGAGCGAGGAGTTGGGGTGCCGCCCAGGTCGCCGAACTCATCGCCTGGCTGAGGGGTTTGGACGGCGGGAGCACACCGGCGGTGGTGCTGGACAGCACCAACGGCCTGCTCGACGGGCCGATGACGGCAGCCGGTCTGGAGGTGTACCGCGCGGACCCGTGGGTGCTGCCGCCGCGGCCGGGGTTCGGCTCCGTCCCGGCCGAGCGGCTGGCCGAGCAGGCCCGGACCGCGCCCGGCACGCTGACGGGCCGCGCCGAGGAGTTCTTCGAAGGCGTGCGGCGCGGCGAACCGACGGTGGCGGCGCTGGTGGCGGCTGGAGGCTGCTTCGAGCACGGCCGCCGTGACGTCCCACGGGTCGCCCTCACCTTCGACGACGGCCCCGACCCGGCGCTCACCCGGCAGGTGCTGGAGATCCTGGACCGCTACGGAGCCCGGGCGACGTTCTTCAGCGTCGGCCACCACGTCGCGGCGCTGCCCGACGAGGTGCGCAGGATCGCCGACGCCGGACACGAACTGGGGAACCACTCCTGGTCGCATCCCTATCTGCCTGACCTGACGCCCAGTCAACTCCGCGAGCAGCTCGACCGGACGACGGAGGCGGTGGCCCGGGTCACCGGTCAGGCTCCGACGCGCTTCCGTCCGCCGTACGGCGCGCTCACACCCGAGGTGCTGGCCGCCCTCGACGGGTATCCGACCACCCTGACGCTGTGGGACGTGGACTCCCGCGACTGGACGAGGCCGGGGCCGGAGCAGATCGCCGCGACCGTCCTGGAGGCCGCCGGGCCGGGCTCGGTGGTGCTCATGCACGAGGGCGCCGGGGACCGGGGTCAGACCGTGCGGGCCCTTCCCTCGATCGTCGAGGGCCTGCTCGAACGCGGCCTGGAACTGGTCACCGTGGGAGAACTGCCCGCGCTCGCACCCGCATCCGCACCTGCTCCCGCACCTGCCCCCGCATCCGCTTCGGCAGCGGGCAGCCACTCCACCGTCGACGACCACACGCTACGACTGATGGGTTGAAACAGTCATGGAAGAAAGCCTGACCGACGTCACCGCGGCGGCGACATCCGCGCGGACACAGGACCCGCCCACCGAGACTCCGCCTGCCCAGGACCTGCCCGCCGAGACCGCGTCGAGTCAGGGACCGGCGATCTGGTCCCGCAACTTCCGGTTCTACTTCACCGCCCGCAGTGCGGGCCTGCTCAGTTGGGCCATGCTGCCGGTCGCGGTCTCGGCCGGTCTGCTCAGCGGCGGGTACGGTCTGGGCACCGCGGGCTACGCCATGGCCTTCCTGGTGGGCCCGTTCGCCGGCCTGGTGCTGTTCGGCGGAGTGCTCGCCGACCGGTTCACCGCCCGTCGGCTGATGATCGCCGCCGACCTGGCGAACCTCACCGCCCACACCCTGCTGGCCGTCCTGTTCATCCACGGCATCAGCCATCTCTGGCAGCTGTACGCGCTGTTGGTGGTGGCCGGGACCGCCAACGCCATGTTCCAGCCGGGCGCCTCGTCGACCGTCCCGCTGGTGGCCAGGGACGTCCAGGGAGCCAACGGGGTGCTGCGGACCTCCGAGGCGCTCACGGGGCTGGGCGGGCCGGCGCTGGCCGGCGCCCTGGTCGGACTGGGAGCCACCGGCTTCGTGATGGTGATCTCCGCCGTTGCCTACGGAACCAGCGCCACCTGCCTGCTCGCGCTGCGGCTGGGAGCGGTGCCCGCCCCGCCCGCCGGGGAGAGCCTGTGGCGCAACCTGGCCATCGGGTGGCACGAGTTCCGTGGCCGCAGCTGGCTCTGGGGCGTGGTGGTGATCTGGATGTTCTATGCGGTGCTCTCCTGGGGACCCCAGCTGTCGGTGGCCGCCAGCGTCATCGTGCCCGAGCACGGTGCGACCGCCTTCGGGCTGATCAACTGCGCGCTGGGCGCGGGCACCGTGATCGGCGGCCTGCTGGCGATCCGCTACAAGCCCCAACGTCCCCTGGCCGCCGGAGCGGTGGCGATGCTGGCCTACCCGCTCTACCCGCTCGGCATCGTGCTCGGCTGGCCGGCCTGGCTGCTTGCCGCCGCGCAGGTCGCGGTCGGGGCCGGGATCGGCGTCTGGGGAGTCATGTGGGCGACCAGCGTGCAGACCCAGGTGCCGGGCGAGGTGCTCAACCGCGTCCACGCCTACGAGGTCGCGGGTTCCGTCGGGATGTACCCGATCGGCAGTGCGCTGGCCGGACCGGCCGTCGGGGCGTTCGGCACCGACCGGGTGCTCATGGTCGGCGTCGTCGTCGCTCTGCTCACGGCCGTCGCCCTCCTCGCCTCCCGGCCGATCCGCACCCTGGGCCGGTCGCCGAGCGCCGCCTGACGGTGCGGAACGGAGTCGTCGATGCAGCGGGGCACACGGCTGTCGCTGTGCACGGCCGCCGATGGCGTGCACTACCTGGTCGGCCGCACCGAGGAGGTCCTGGACGCACTGCCGGTCGCGCGGAGGGACCACGAAGCCGCTTCGGCGCGGCCGCCTTGGCGCGCGGTGGAGTACGCCGCCTCCCGGACCTTGTTGCGGACCCTGCTGCGGGAGGTCGGTGCCGACCTCCAGGGCGGGCCGATCGTCGCCCGCCCGAGTGGTCAGCCGTACCTGCCGGACCGCCCCGATCTGGGCGTGAGTCTGTCGCACTGCTCGGGTTGGGTCGCCGCAGCCGTCGGCAGTGACCGCGACGTGGGCGTCGACGTGCAGACCCCGTCCAGCGTCGGCGACCGAATGCTGCGGCTCTGCTGCTTGCCCGGCGACGCAGCGGACCTCGCCGCCATGCCCGAGGAGCGGCGCCGACGTGAGTTCGCCTGGATCTTCAGTGTGCAGGAGGCGTGCGTCAAGGCCGTGGGCCAGGGGTTCTCCGGCCGCCCCTGGAACGTGCCGGTGGCTCTCGGACAGCAGGCAGGCGAATGGGGGCTGGTCCGCTGGTGCGCCCCTGGGGGGCGGCACCCGCTACCGGTCGGCCTCGCCTGGACGGAGGTGCCGGTTCGGGACAGCGACCTTTCTGACGGAGCGTGTGGCGGTGGGTTCGGCGTCCGGGAGCTGTTCACCAGCTGAGGCGCGCCGCGATCGGTAGGTGGTCGCTGGTCGTGGCCGGCAGTACCCACGAGCTGTCCGGTGTCATGCCACGCACCAGGATCTGGTCGATCCGCACCATCGGGAACGACGCCGGCCAGGTGAAGCCGAAGCCGTCCCCGGCCACCACCTGGGCCGAGTGCAGCTGTGAGGTGATTCCGCTGAGCTCGCGGTCGTCCGTGGTGCCGTTCAGATCGCCCAACAGCACCACCCGCTGACTTTTGTCGGCCGCGATGGCCTTGCCGAGCGCCTGCACGCCGATGTCCCGCGAGGCGGTCCAGAAACCGGTCCGGGGAG
Source organism: Streptacidiphilus sp. BW17 (assembly GCF_041262485.1). Classification (NCBI taxonomy): domain Bacteria; kingdom Bacillati; phylum Actinomycetota; class Actinomycetes; order Kitasatosporales; family Streptomycetaceae; genus Streptacidiphilus; species Streptacidiphilus sp. BW17. The sequence continues at coordinate 32,691 of NZ_JBGCCR010000039.1, forward strand.
TCACCCGCACGGACCCCAGGTGTGCCACATAGACCGTCAGCGGCCCGTGGGCGGTGGTGACCGTGGTGCGCAGCGCCCGGTTCGCGGGCAGTTTGTCGGCGGCCGGCTTTCGGGCCGCCAGCGGTCCGTAGTCGATGATGTCGATGGGCTGGGTGCCCGACAGCGGCAGCTTGCTCCACAGGCCGACCGTGCCCTGCACCGTGTGGTAGGGATAGGCCGCCGCCAGCTGCTGCTCGTACCTACCAGTGGCCTGCGGGGTCAGCTCCACCAGGGCCAGCAGCGTGGCGCCGGAGGCGGCCAGGTCGCGGGCGGTGCCGGCCGGGTCGGGGTTGCCGGCGTTGACGTTCTGTTCGGCGACGGTGAGGTCGCCGCCCGCACGGGACTTGTCGCCGAGCAGGCCGCCGAAGAGGCTCACCCACGCCACGACCGGCAGCAGCAGCGCGACCAGCGTGGCGGGGGAGCGGCGCCACAGCGCCCCGACCAGCAGCACCGGGACGAACAACCCGAACCACGGCAGGAGACACTCCACCAGGCTGCCGAGATTCCCGAGCCCGTTCGGGATCCGCGCGTGCAGCAGCAGGAGCAGGCCAAGCAGCAGCGCCAGCACGGTGAGTACGGGGCCGCGCCGCCAGGTGTCCGGCCTGGCGCCGGAGCGGATCACGGAGCGGATCACCCGTCGGAGGCCCGCGCGCCGGGTCCCGGCGACCTCGCCGCCGTCGAGTGGAGGCTCGTTCGTTGCCGGCGTTGAGGGCGGGGTGCGGTTCATGCCGAGAGTCAACGCGGCGGGGCGTTGTGGCTGCGTATGGGAATTTCGATACGGCGGGCATATACCTGCGCTCGTAGCATCGGGTCATGCGCGTGTTGATCGTCGAGGACGAACCCTTTCTGGCGGAAGCCGTCCGCGACGGCCTGCGCCTGGAGGCGATCGCGGCGTGCGTCGCGGGAGACGGCGACACGGCTCTGGAGATGCTGGGCGTCAACAGCTACGACATCGCGGTCCTCGACCGTGACATCCCCGGGCCCTCCGGGGACGAGATCGCCCGCCGCGTCGTCGCCTCCGGCAGCGGCATGCCGATCCTGATGCTCACCGCGGCGGACCGCCTCGACGACAAGGCCTCCGGTTTCGAACTCGGCGCCGACGACTACCTCACCAAGCCGTTCGAACTCCAGGAGCTCGTGCTCCGGCTGCGCGCCCTCGACCGCAGGCGTGCCCACAGCAGACCGCCGGTGCGGGAGATCGCCGGCCTGCGTCTGGATCCGTTCCGCCGCGAGGTCTACCGGGACGGCCGCTACGTCGCGCTCACCCGCAAGCAGTTCGCCGTGCTAGAAGTCCTCGTCGGCGCTGAGGGCGGCGTCGTCAGCGCCGAGGAGCTCCTGGAACGCGCGTGGGACGCGAACACCGACCCCTTCACCAACGCCGTGCGAATCACCGTGTCCGCTCTGCGCAAGCGGCTCGGCGAACCGTGGGTCGTCGCCACCGTGCCCGGCACCGGCTACCGCATCGACGCGCCGGCGCGGCCCGGCGGGGTCGGGGGAGGAGAGCGTGGATAGGGCGCCGGGACCGAGCGTCCGCCTGCGACTCACCTTCAGCTACACCGGATTCCTGCTGCTGGCCGGGGTGCTGCTGCTCGCGTCGGTGTGGGTGTTCCTGCTGCGCTACGTCCCCCAGCGGGCGCTCATCGTTCCCGGCTCGACCGGCGGCACTTCGACCCGGGGCGTCTTTCCGGTCCGGTCCGAGCTCCTGCATGTCTTCGCGCCGAGGGCGGCAGCCGTGATGGCCTTCCTGCTGGTGCTCGGCCTGGTGGGCGGGTGGTTCCTCGCCGGCCGGATGCTCGCCCCCGTCACCCGCATCACCGCCGCCACCCGGCTGGCCGCGACCGGATCGCTCTCCCACCGCATCCGGCTGCCCGGACGCAACGACGAGTTCCGCGAACTCGCCGACGCGTTCGACACGATGCTGACCCGGCTGGAGGCTCACGTCGCCGAGCAGCGTCGCTTCGCCGCCAACGCCTCGCACGAGCTGCGCACCCCGCTGGCGACCTCGAAGGCACTCCTGGACGTGGCCCGTACCGACCCGGACCTCGACACGGGCGAACTCGTGGCCCGCCTCCAGGTTGTCAACACCCGTGCGATCGACCTCACCGAGGCGCTGCTGCTGCTGAGCCGCGCCGAGCAGCGGTCCTTCGCCCGAGAGCCCGTCGACCTGTCCCTGCTGGCGGAGGAAGCCAGTGAGACGCTCCTGCCCCTCGCCGAGAAGCGCGGGGTCACCATCGAGACCAGCGGCGACATCACCCCCACCAGCGGATCGCCCGCGCTGCTCCTGCAGCTGACCGTCAACCTCCTGCACAACGCGATCGTGCACAACCTTCCGGCGGGCGGCAGCGTGTGGGTGACCACCGGCGTCCACGCCGACCGGGTCGAGCTCACCGTCGAGAACACCGGTGAACACATCACCGCGGAGCAGGCCGAGGCCTTCACCGAGCCGTTCCAGCGCGGCACCGAGCGCGTCCACACCGACCACGCCGGGGTCGGCCTCGGCCTGGCCATCGTCCGGACCATCACCCATGCGCACGACGGGACCCTCACCCTCACCCCGCGTCCTGCGGGCGGGCTGCGGATCACCGTGGAACTGCCGGCAGCGGACACGCGGTCCGCACCGTAGGTGCTCGGCGTCCGCCCGTGCGGAGTGTGTCCGGCACGCCGACGAAGGGCGCCGCGGCGTTCCAGCCAGGCCTCCCGGCGGCTAGGATGAAACGTCTTTTTCAGGAGGTGGCTCGTGCGACCAGCGCCCGGGGGTGTCGGCGAGGCCGTGCGGCTTCGGCTGGGGGAGTTCAGTCCGGCGGAGCGGAAGGTCGCGCGGGTGCTGCTCGCCGCGTATCCGGTGGCCGGGTTCGAGACGGTGGCCAGGCTGGCCGAGCGGGCCGGCGTGAGCGCGCCCACGGTGGTGCGGTTCGCGCAGCGGCTCGGGTTCCGGGGTTATCCGGAGTTCCAGCAGGCGCTGCGGGACGAGTTGGAGGAGCGCGAGGCCTCGCCGCTCAGCATGTACGGGTCGGCGGAGTTCGCCGAACAGGCCGAGGCCGAGGGCGGGTTGCTGACCCACAGCGGGCGGGTGTTCAGCAACTCGGTCGCGGAGACCTTCCGGATGCTTCCGCAGGACGAGATCGACCGTGCGATCGCGCTGGTGGCCGACCCGGGCCGCCGGATCACGGTGGTGGGCGGGCGGTTCACCAGCACGCTGGCGTCCTATCTCTGCCTCCACCTGGTGCAGATGCGGGCGGACTGCCGCGTGCTGCCCGAGGCGCCGGTCCAGCGCGTGGCCATGGTGGCCGAGCTGGGCCGTCGGGATGTCGTCGTGGCGCTGGACATCCGGCGCTACGAGGTCGCCACGCTCCAACTGGCCCGGGCCGCGCATGCGCGCGGAGCCGCCGTCGTCCTGGTGACCGACACCTGGCTGTCCCCGGTCGCCGAGGTCGCGCAGGTGGTGCTGCCGACGGTGGTGGCCTCGCCCTCGCCGTACGACACGCTGGTGCCGGCCATGGCGGTGCTGGAAACCGTCGTCGCAGGTGTGCTCGCCACGCTCGGTGAGGCGGCGACCGCTCGGATGGCGGCGGGCGAGCAGGCAACACAGGAGCTGTCGCTGTCCTGAACCGACCCCGGACGATGTGCCCGGACACCCGTGTGCCCGGCCAACGTGTCCACGTGCAATCGAAGCCCTCCCGGCGCCCACCGCGGCGCCAGGAGGGCTTCGGCGCGTCCAGGGCCGCATCAGTTATCGAACTGAAACAGCTATTACATCTTCCGCAGAGCTGCCGCCATCTGTAATTTGTTTCTCCATCGCCGCCTCTCCCTCGCGGCTGCAAGGAGACACCCATGTCCACAATCTCCCCGCCCGGTCGGGCCGGCGCCCTCGCGGCCGTGGTCGGCTGCGCGCTGCTCGCCACCTCCTGCGGATCCACCAGCCAGTCCGCCGGCTCCACAGGCTCGACCGATGCGACCGTCGCGGGCGTCCGCATCACGGTCGACCGGCCCCTCCACGACGCGCTCCCGGGCGCGATCAAGTCCTCCGGCGTCGTGCGGGTCGCCTCCGACGTGCCGTACGCGCCGTTCGAGATGTACGCGAGTGCGGGCAGCACGCAGATCACGGGCATCGACTACGACCTGGGCCAGGCCCTGGGCGCCGAGCTCGGGGTGCGCTTCACGTTCACTCCGGTGAAGTTCGAGGGCATCATCGCCGCCATCGACGCCGGCCAGTACGACGTGGCGATGTCCGACATGGGCGACCGCAAGGCCCGCGAGCAGCAGCTCGACTTCGTCGACTACACCCAGGACGGCACCGCCATCCTGGTGGCCAGGGGCAACCCGTCCCACATCACCACCTTCACCGACCTGTGCGGCAAGGCGGTGTCGACCGAGGCCGGTACCAACACGGAGAAGTTCGTCGAGGACACCGGCCAGCGCCTGTGCACCGCCGCCGGCAAGCCGCCGATCAGCCTGCAGACCTACCCCAAGGACTCCGACGGCCAGCTCGCGATCAAGGCCGGCAAGGTGGTCGCGCATGTCCTGGACGCGGCAGCCGCCGGCTACGCCGCTGCGACCGCCGACCAGGGCGCCTCCTTCGAGGTGGTCAAGGACCCCACGGCGCCCGATGGTTACAACTCCACGCCGAACGGCATCGCGGTGGCCAGGTCCGAACCCCAGCTGGCCGACGCCATCCAGAAGGCGCTCCAGCAGCTCATCGACGACGGCACCTACGGCCGGATCCTCGCCGCGTACGGGGAGTCCTCGATCGCGGTCGCCAAGGCCGAGCGCGACGCGGCGGTGAGCTGACCATGGCCTCTTCCACCCTCCCGCTCCGCGACCGTGCCCCGTCCGAGGCGTCGGAGTCCGTCGTCCCCCTGCGCCACTACGGCCGCCACGCCGGTGGCGCGGTCGCCCTGGTGTGCCTGGGCGGCGTGCTCTGGTCGTTCGGCAAGAACCCCAATCTCGACTGGCCCACCATCGGCGCCTACCTGTTCAAGGACCTCACGTTGCAGGGCCTGTGGACTACGGTGTGGCTGACCGTGGTCGCGATGGCGATCGGGCTGGCCGGCGGCGTCCTGGTCGCGGTGATGCGGCTGTCCGGCAATCCGGTGCTGCGCGGGGTCTCCTCGCTCTACGTCTGGGTCTTCCGGGGCACCCCGCTGCTCGTCCAGATCATCTTCTGGGGATTCCTCGGCGCGTTCTACAAGAACACGATGATCGGCATCCCCTTCACCCACATCACCTTCTACTCCACCCCGACCAGCACCCTGGTGGACGCGACCACCGCGGCCCTGCTCGCCCTGGGGCTCAACGAGATCGCCTACGCCTCGGAGATCATCCGGGCCGGAATCCAGGCCGTCGACCGGGGCCAGACCGAGGCTGCCCAGGCCCTCGGCATGACACCGGTGCTGACGATGCGTCGGATCGTGCTGCCGCAGGCGATGCGCTCCATCATCCCGCCGCTCGGCAACGAGGTCGTCACCATGCTCAAGTCCACAGCGCTGGTCTCCGTGATCGCCGGCCACGACCTGCTGTCCAACCTCCAGGACGTGTACGCCCAGAACTACAAGGTGATCCCGCTGCTGGTGGTCGCCAGCCTCTGGTACCTGGTGCTCAGCAGCCTGCTGAGCCTGCCTCAGTCCTGGCTGGAGCGCCGCTTCGGAGGTGCCCGATGAGCGCGGTGAGTTCGAGTAGCGCGGTGAGCGAGATGAGCGAGATGGGCGAGCCGATGGTGGTCGCCGAGGGCGTCCACAAGCGATACGGGTCCGTGGAGGTTCTGCGCGGCGTCGACCTGACCGTCCGGCGCGGCGAGGTCTGCTGTCTGCTCGGCCCGTCGGGCTCGGGCAAGTCCACCTTCCTGCGCTGCGTCAACCGCCTGGAGCGGGCGGACGGCGGCTCGATCAGCGTCGACGGGGAACCGGTCGGCTTCCGCCGCCGCCATGGCCGGCGCCACGAGCTGCGGGAGAAGGAGGTGGCTGCCGCCCGCCGCGACATCGGGATGGTCTTCCAGCGGTTCAACCTCTTCCCGCACCTCACCGCCGCCGAGAACATCATGGAGGCGCCCGTGCGCGTCAAGGGCGTCGGCAGGGACGAGGCGCGGCAGCGGGCCGCGAGGTTGCTCGACCGGGTCGGCCTGGCCGACAAGGCCGACAGCCGCCCCGCCCAGCTGTCCGGCGGCCAGCAGCAACGCGTGGCCATCGCGCGGGCGTTGGCGATGGATCCCAAACTGATGCTGTTCGACGAGCCGACCTCGGCGCTCGACCCCGAGCTGGTCGGCGAGGTGCTCGACGTGATGCGCGGACTCGCCGAGGACGGCATGACGATGATCGTGGTCACCCACGAGATCGGCTTCGCCCGCGAGGTCGCCGACACCACCGTGTTCCTGGACGGCGGGGTGGTCGTCGAATCCGGCCCGCCGGCCGAGGTGTTGACCGCGCCCCGGCAGGAGCGCACCCGCGCGTTCCTGGCGAAGGTCCTGTGAGCACCCCCGCGCACCCCGGGTGCGCCACCGACCTGCCCAGCACCACTGGCCTTTCGGCCACCGAGCAGCTCGAGCGGCATGTCCAGGCCCGCTATGACGGCTTCCTGGCCGACCTGGCCCGCCTGGTTTCCGTGGACTGCGGCAGTTGGAACGCCGAGGGCGTCAACCAGGTCGCCGACTTCTGCGCCGACCGGCTCGCCTCGCTCGGCTTCACCGTCACCCGCACGCCCGCCCGGGCCGACGACGGCCGCCCCCTCGGCGACATCGTGGTGGCCCGGCGCCGCGGCGACCTCCCGCACGGCCGCCGGATTCTGCTCCTCGCCCATATGGACACCGTCTACGACGACGGCACGGCAGCCTCCCGTCCGCTGCGGATCGAGGACGGCATCGCCTACGGCCCCGGCGTCACGGACGACAAGGGGGGCCTGCTCGCCGGCGTCACGGCCGCCGCGGCCATCACCGACAGCGGCCGACACCCGTATGCCGAGCTGGTGTTCCTGCTCACTCCGGACGAGGAGATCAGCTCGGACGCCAGTCGTCCTGCCATCGAGCAACTCGCTGCCGAGGCCGACTACGCGCTCTGCCTGGAGGCCGCCCGGGAGAACGGTGACCTGGTCTGGGCCCGCAAGGGGATCGCCGACCTGCACCTCACCGTCAGCGGCCGGGCCGCGCACTCCGGCGTCGAGCCCGAGCGCGGCGCCAACGCGGCGCTGGCCGCCGCCCACCTGGTCGTCGCGCTCCAGGGGCTCAACGGGCGGTGGCCCGGCGTCACCGTCAACGTCGGTGTGGTGCACGCCGGTTCACGCACCAATGTGGTCTGCGCCGAAGCCCGGCTGGAGCTGGAGGTCCGCGCCGCCACCACCGACGAGATGGACGCCGCCCTGGCCGCCGTCGAGGCTCTCGCCGCGCGCCCGTTCGTCCCCGGCACCTCGGTGTCGGTCCACCGTCCGGCCGCCTGGCCGCCGATGGCGCCCAGGGACGAGGCCGCGGGCATGCTCGCCCAGGCCCGGGAGATCGCCACCGAGCTCGGCTTCGAGGTCACCGCGGTCGCCACCGGCGGGGCGGCGGACGCCAACCTCGCCTCCTCCCACGTGCCCGTCCTGGACGGCCTCGGCCCGATCGGCGGCGGGGACCACAGCCCCGCCGAGTGGCTCGACCTGACCAGCGTCGTCCCCCGCACAACCCTGCTCGCGGCGCTGATCACCCGCCTGGGAGCCGGCTGACCGCTCGGCTCCACTGAGCCGACGGCCATCGCCGTCGGCTCAGTGGAGCGCGGGGTGTCTCTGGACGGTGGCCGGGCGGATCAAGGGCATCGGGTTTGTGTGCTCGCCGGAGGCACCGGTGAGGTTGGCCGACAGCTGCCTGTCCCATGAGTCCCGAGATTGTTAACGAATTAATATCCAGGGTCAACGGTAGGCGCAAGGCAGGGGAGTTGGCGACGTGTCACACGACCAGGTCGGGTGCTCCGCTCCGCGGTCGCCCCCTTCTGCCGGTTCGCGGAAGAGGCTTGTGGTCCCGGGCGCCGGGATCAGAGCCGCACGGCGTCGACTTCGGCGCGGGCGGCGGCGGTGATGCCCCGATCCGTGACGAAGTGGGTGTCGGCCTCGGCGGTCGAGCCCGTTGCCCCCAGCGGGATCCACGTCCCAGCGCGCCGCGCCCGGACGGGGCTCTTGGCGGACAGGTGGACGGCGGCGACGCCGGTGGCGGCGAGCAGCGAGATGTCGGTGGGGCGAACCCCCGCGCCGGCCATCACCTGGACGCCGGGGGCGGCTGCGACCATCTCGGCGATGACCGCTGCTCCCTGCGCGGCGCTGGCCGCGCCGCCCGAGGTGAGGATGCGGGTCAGACCGAGGGCAGGCGCGAGTGCCGCGGTGGCGACGGGATCACAGGCGTGGTCGACAGCTCGATGCAGGGTGATCTCGACCGGCCGGCCGACTGCTGCCTCGGCTGTGCGGCCGGCGTCGACCAGGCGGCGCATCGCGTCCAGGTCCAGTACGCCGTTCGCCGTCAGCGCGCCGACGACGACGCCCTGCGCGCCCGAGGTGACGACGGACCGTACCTCGGCGGCCATCAGCGCGATCTCGTCGGTGTCGTAGCAGAAGTCGCCCGGACGGCAGCGGACCAGGGCCTGGACCGGGAGACCGACGGCCGCCGCCGCCTCGACGAGCGCCGCCGACGGGGTGACTCCGCCGAGTTCGAGCGCCGAGCACAGTTCCACCCGGTCGGCTCCCGCGTCCCGCGCGGTTCGGGCCCCCGCAGGGCTGGTCACGGCGATCTCCAGAGCGAGCGCGCGGCTCACTCGTCGTCCCCGGTGAGCGGCTGGTCCGACGGCGCGATGATCCGGGCGGTCAGGTCCGGGTCGGCCATCTCGGGGTCGAACGGGAACATCGGGCGGCGGATGCGATGGTGCCCGAGCCGGACCAGCTCCTGGTCGACGCCACCGGGGGTGAGTGCCAGACGCCAGTCCGCGGACATGTCGAACAGCTCGGGCTCGAGGTATCCGATCTTGACGATGACGATCTCGGCGGACCTCGGGTCGAGTGCGAGCTCGATGAAGTCCCGCTCCAGGTGGTAGGGCTTGCGCAACTTGGTCAGGATCACGTGGACCCGGCCGACCCGCAGCACGACCTCCGTCTCGGCGTCGCGGTCGCCGTGCTTGACGGCGTGCACCGCACCAGTCATGGTGATCGGCCCGGCATGCCGGTCGTCGACCTCCGCGCCCGCGGTGACCGTGACGGTCGCGCCCACGCCCGCCTCCGCGGCGGTGGCCACGGCGTCGGGTCCGGGCACGGAGGCGTAGATCACGGCCGGGCCGTCGGTGTCCTTGAACTCGGGCCGGGCCAGCACGCGTTCGAGGCCCCAGGTGACGTCGCCCGCGCCGCCTGCTGTCGGGTTGTCGCCGCTGTCGCTGATGAAGAACGGTCGGGCGCCGGAGGCGAGAGCCTGGTCCAGGCAGCCGTCGAGCGTGCCGGTCGGGGCGACGAAGGCGAAGCCGCGCCGCGCCTGCCAGAATCCCTGGGCCAGCCGCTCCGCTCCGGCAGTGACGGCGTCGCGGTCGGGGCCGGTGACGACGACGGTTGCGCGGTTGCGCGGTTCGTCAGCCCAGGCGTAGCCGACCCAGATCGCGGCGTCGAGCACACCGTCCACGGCCTCGACCTCGTCCACGGCGGCGTAGACGCTCTTGGCGGGCTCGATCCGGGTGGAGGTCTGCTCGCCGGCCAGGAGCACCGGCACCGGGACCCAGGCCTTGACCGGACGGGGCGCGCCGGAGTTCAGCAGGTCGACCAGGTTGCGGGCGGCCCGCTCCTTGGTCTCCATGTGGTCCTCGTGCGGGGCCATCCGATAGCAGGTCATCAGGTCGCTCATGTGCGCGAGTTCGCGCGAGACGTTGCCGTGCAGGTCCATGGAGGTCGACACGATGACGTCTGGGCCGACGGTCTCGCGGATCCGGGCCAGCAGCAGGGCCTCGGCGTCGTCGACGCCCTCGACGCTCATCGCGCCGTGGATGTCGTACCAGAGACCGTCCAGGCGTGGCATGGCGCCGAGGCTCTCGAGCAGCTCGTCGGACAGTGCGGCGAACGCCTCGGCGGTGACCATGCCCCCGGGAAGGGACTTGCCGATCAGCGCGCCCCTCCACTCGGCGGAGTCGTGCAGCGGCTGGTCGGGGGCGAGGAACGGATAGCGGGTCAGAACGTCGTCGCCGCGCTGCGGGTGGAAGGCCGGGGCGTGGGTGCGGGCCGGGGAGAAGGTGGACGACTCGATGCCGAGCCCGGCGATGGCGATGACGGGATGCTCGACGGGCGTGCGGGGTTGGGACATGGTTCCTCGCGGGGTGGGTACACGTGCGGCGGTTGGCCGGGGGCGGTCGTGCTGGAGACCGGTGGAGAAAGTCGGTCAGGAGCGGAAGAAAATGGTGCCGGTCCGGAGGCCGGTGCGGACAGGCCCTAGGCGACGGTGTCGAGCGCGCGGGCCAGGGTGCGTTGAAGCGCGAACTGGCCGACGCCGACGAGCCCGGCGTCCGCACCGAGGCTCGCGCGCTCGATGGTGAGGTGCTCGGTGGCCAGCGGATGGCAGCCCTCGTAGAGCTGGCTGCGTACGGCCGCGACCAGGGGTTCGAGCGTGGACAGGATGCCGCCGAGGTAGACGGCATCTGGGTTGAAGAAGTTGACGTTGGCGGAGAGCACCTGGCCCAGGTACTTGCCGGCCTGCCGTACGGCGCGGGTCGCCTCCGGGTCGCCGTCGGACACCAGTTGGACGACATCCTCGAGTGAGCTCACCTGTGCGCCGCGCTCGCGCAGGATGCGGACCAGCGCCGCGCCGGAGGCGATGGTCTCCAGGCAGCCGGTGTTGCCACAGGAGCAGGGCCGATCCCCGGCGGCGTCGACCCGGACGTGGGTGATGTCGCCCGCGGCGCCGGTCGCGCCGCGGTAGAGCCGGCCGTCGGCGATGATCCCGACCCCGATGGCGGAGCCGACCTTCACCATGATCGACTGGCGGCGCTCGACCGGTCGGACGGTGTGCTCGCCGAAGGCCATGCAGTTGGCGTCGTTGTCGACCGCCGCAGGCACCCCGAACCGCTCCTCCAGCCAGGCGCCGACCGGGAACCGGTTCCATCCCGGCATGCGCGAGGGGAGCGTCACTGTGCCCTTCTCCACGTCCACCGGCCCGGGGAGGGACAGTCCGACCGCGCTCAGCCGCTCGCCGGCGCGCCGTGCGGCGACGCCCTCCAAGGCCTGGGCGAGCAGCGGCAGCGTGGCCTCGGGGCCGTCCTCGATCGTGAACGGGATGGTCGAGACGTCGGAAAGTCCGCCCCCGGGCAGGACGACGCCGATGTGTGCATGTCTGCCGCCCAGGTCCGCTGCGAGCGCGAACTCGGCGGTGCCGCCCAGCCGGAGCACCTTGCGCGGGCGTCCGCCAGTGGACGAGCGAGTGCCCTGCTCGGTGACCAGCCCGCGGTCGACGAGTTGGCTGACCGTCAGCGAGATCGTCGACGGGGCGGCACCCAGCAGCTCCGCGAGCTCGGTGCGCGAGGTCGCCTGCCCTGAGGCGATCAGTTCGAGGATGCGTGCGACCAGGGAGGCCCCTCGGGGGCTGCTCCGCTGACTGGCACTTATGTCAGGCATGGGCCGACTAACTCCAGGATCGGAAGGAAGGGTCCTGAGCCTACGCCCCCCCCGAGTGTCGGTGGTAGTGCTGTCGGCAGGTCTGGGGGCCGCCTTTTGCCAAGCCCTCCGATTTCCTTGATCAACTATATCAGTGCAGGTCAGAGTGAATTGATGGAGCGGCTTGGCTTTTGCCAGAATGGAAGAAATCGATTTGTTACGCAACTTTGTTTGTTTTTTCGGGGTGGTGCGCCGTTGACTGTCCCCGCCAGCGCCGCTCCCGGGAAGCCTCCCGCTCTCTGGCCGGGACGCGACGGTCGGGTCGTTCATCCTGAGGAGAGTCATGTCCCTTGCTCGCACCGCGGCAGGCCGCCGCTGGGCCCTCGCGGCGGTCGTCGCCGTCGCCGCCGGCACGCTGCTCACAGGCTGCGCCGGAGGCAGCGGAAACTCGTCGTCCTCCGAGTCGTCCGACTCCGTCAACTACGCGCTCCCCGCGAACTTCACGCCGAACTGGATCCTGCCGATCGGCACCGCGGCCCACCTCAACACCAACAACATCTCCATCGCCGCGACGCTGTGGGAGCCGCTGGTCGCCTACGACGGTTCCACTGGCACTATCGGCTGGAACAAGGCCGCGTCGATCGCCAGCGCCGCCGACTTCGCCCCGGACGGCAAGAGCGTCACGATCACTCTGGGCAACCGTCTCTGGAGCGACGGAACGCCGATCACCTCGCGCGATGTCGAGTTCTGGTTCGACCTGATCAAGGCGAACAAGGCGCAGTGGGCCAACTACAACGCGGGAAAGGCTCCCGACAACTGGACCGGGTTCAAGACGATCGACGCCCAGCACTTCACCATCACCTTCGACAAGGCGTACAACCCGCAGTGGATGCTCGCAAACGAGCTCAGCATGATCACGCCGCTGCCGCAGCACGCGTGGGACAGGACCAGCGCGTCCGCCCCCGTGTCCGACGCCGACCGGACGCCCGCGGGCGCCCAGCAGGTCTGGAACTACCTCAACACCGCTGCGAAGAACATCTCCGCCTACGCCACGGACCCGCTGTGGAAGACCGTCAGCGGCCCCTACACGATCGACACCTACTCCACGTCCGGCAAGGTCGTCCTCACCGCCAACCCGAAGTACGACGGCGGGGAGAAGGCCGGCATCAAGACGGTGAACCTGCTGCCGTTCACCACCACGTCCGCGGAGGAGAACGCGCTGCGCGCGGGGCAGGTCGACTACGGCTACATCGACTCCACCGATCTCGACCAGCAGTCGTCGTTCACCAACCTCGGCTACACGGTGAAGCCGTGGACCGGCTGGGCGATCACCTACATGCCGTACAACTTCAACAACCCGACCATGGGCCCGGTCTTCAAGCAGCTGTACGCCCGACAGGCGATCCAGACCTCGATCGACCAGGACAGTCTGGCGAAGGTCGTCTTCAACGGCACCGCCGTGCCCGGTTACGGACCGATCCCGCAGGCACAGTCCTCCGACTTCCTCTCGCCGGTGCAGAAGTCCAACCCCTATCCCTTCTCCACCACCAAGGCCAAGGCCCTGCTCGCCGCCCACGGCTGGACCGAGCAGAACGGCATCATGGTCTGCACCGACCCGGGCAGCTCCGCCACCCAGTGCGGCGCGGGCGTAGCGCAGGGCACCAAGTTCCAGATGCAGGTGCTGTCGCAGTCCGGGTCGACCGTCACCGACAACATGATGAGCGCGATCCAGTCCTCGCTGGCCGAGTCCGGCATCGGGCTCAGCATCAAGACCGCGCCCGTCAACTCGGTGCTGTCGCAGACCCCGCAGTGCACCTCGGGCCAGTCGATCTGCACCTGGCAGCTGTCCTTCTTCGGCACCGCCGGCAGTTGGTACTTCCCGGCCTTCCCGACCGGTGACTCCCTGTTCCAGAGCCAGGGCGGCTCCAACTTCGGCAGCTACTCCAACCCCGCGCTGGACAAGCTGATCACCGCCTCGACCACGTCGAACTCCACCCAGGCCGTGCAGGACTACAGCGCGGCGGCGGCCGACGACCTGCCCGTGATCTGGCTTCCGGAGCCCGACTACCAGATCTCGGTCATCAGGAACGGCCTCGGCGGCTTCGCCCAGGACTCGCTCGCCGACTTCCACCCCGCTCAGTGGAAGTGGACCAAGTGAACCGCCGGCCGCGCGTCACCGAACCGAACCCATCGGAAAGCACATGACCAGCCTCCTGTACCTGACCAGGCGAGTCCTGCAGGCCGTGGCGGTGATCCTCGTCGTCACCGTGGTCGTCTTCTGCCTGCTGCACGCCCTGCCCGGCGGTCCCGCACGCGGGATCCTCGGGCCGCAGGCCACCGCCCAGCAGATCGCCGAGTTCAACCGCGCCCAGGGCCTCGACCGGCCTCTGCCCGTGCAGTACCTCTACTATCTGCGGACCCTGCTCCACGGCGATCTCGGCACCTCCTACACGCTCAACGAGCCCGTCTCGCAGCTCATCGCCCAGCGCCTGCCCAAGACGCTGGTGCTCACCGTCCTGTCCGCGGTGGTCGGGCTCGTCATCGCGGTCCCGCTGGGCATGTGGCAGGCCGTCCGGCGTAACAAGCCGGTCGACTACGCCGTCACCGCGCTGAGCTTCGTCGCCTACGCGACCCCCGTGTACTTCCTCGGCATCATCCTGGTGCTGGTGTTCAGTCAGATCCTGCCCTGGTTCCCGCCGCAGGCGCCGCAGGGGGACACCGTCGCCCAGGTCCTGTCCGACCCGGCGGGCCTGGTCCTGCCGGTGACCGCAGGAGCAGCGTCCATGATCGCGGTGTTCAGCCGCTACATGCGGGCCGCGACGCTGGAGAACCTCTCCGAGGACTACGTCCGCACCGCGCGGGCCGGCGGGACTCGGCAACACGCGATCCTGTGGCGGCACGTGTTCCGCAACTCGCTGACCCCGGTGATCGCGATGCTGGGCTACTACGTACCGGTGCTCTTCGGCGGTGCGCTCGTGGTCGAGCAGCTCTTCAACTACCCCGGTATGGGCCTGCTGTTCTGGAGCGCCGCCCAGTCGTCCGACTACCCGGTCCTGCTCGGCTGCGTCCTCGTCATCTCGGTCGCCACTGTGGTGGGCACGCTGCTCGCCGACATCGTTCAGCGGATCGTCGACCCACGAGTGAAGGCAGGTCGCTCATGAGCGCCGAGTTGAGGCCCGACCAGGCGCCCGGAACCCCTGCGTCCGCCACCCCGCCGGACCCCCGGCCCGAACCTGAGGCAGCGACCGGATTCCGTCTCGCCGCCGGCCGCTTCACCCGCAACCGCCTCGCTGTCGCGGGGCTGGTCGTGGTGGTGCTGTTCGTACTGTTCTGCTTCGTCGGGCCGTACCTTTACCACACCGACCAGGTCCACACCACGCTGACGCAGGTGAACCTGTCGCCCAGTGCGAAGCACCTTCTCGGCACCGACGCCGTCGGCCATGACGAGCTCGGACGCCTGATGTACGGCGGCAAGGTGTCCTTGCTCGTCGGCCTGGCAGCCGGTGTGCTGGCGACGGTCATCGGCACGGTCTGGGGAGCGGCTGCCGGCTACGCCGGCGGTTGGGTCGACGCGGTGATGATGCGCGTGGTCGACGCCGGGATCGCCATCCCGGCGCTGTTCATTCTGCTCGTCATCTCGGCCATCACCACCCCGGGCGTGTTCGGACTCATCGTCATCCTGGGCCTGGTGTCCTGGCTCGTGCCGTCCCGTCTGATCCGGGCCGAGACGCTCACGCTGAAGAACCGTGACTACGTGCTGACGCTGCGCGCGATCGGCGGCTCGCACACGCGTGCCATCACTCGGCACGTCCTGCCGAACTCGATCTCGACGATCGTCGTCGCCGCGACGTTCCAGGTCGCCGACGCGATCCTGCTCGTCGCCTACGTGTCGTACCTCGGCCTCGGCGTGCAGCCGCCGGCCACTGATTGGGGTGGAATGCTCTCCGCCGGTCTCACCGCCGCCTACTCCGGACGCTGGTGGTTGATTCTGCCTCCGGGCCTCGCCGTGATCCTCGTCGTGTGCGCGTTCAATGCCATCGGCGACGGCCTGCGCGATGCCTTCGACGTGAGGGGGCGCGGATGACCGCCGCAGACCGCTTCGCCGCGGACTCCTCGGCTGCGGCCGAGCAGCGGATGCTCGAACTCGACGACCTCGGCGTCACCTTCACCACGGAGACCGGCGAGGTGAACGCCGTGCGCGGCGTGTCACTGCACGTCCGCCCCGGCGAGACGCTCGCCCTGGTCGGCGAGTCCGGCTCCGGCAAGTCCACGGTCGCGTTCGCCGCGATGGGCCTGTTGCCGGGCAATGCCCGGGCCACCGGCCGCGCGTCGATCCGCGGGACCGACGTGGTCTCCGCGCCCGAAAGCGAGCTCGCGGGCCTGCGCGGGCGCACCGTGTCGATGGTCTTCCAGGAGCCCGCGACCGCGCTCGACCCGCTCACCCGGATCGGCGCGCAGATCGCCGAGGTGATCCGCAACCACCGGGACCTGAGCGCCAAGGAAGCTGCGGCTGAAGCCGTCGAACTGCTGCGCCGGGTCGGCATCCCCGAGCCGGAGCAACGGGCCACCGCGTTCCCGTTCCAGCTGTCCGGCGGACAGCGACAGCGCGTCGTCATCGCCATGGCTATCGCCAACTCGCCCAGCCTGCTGATCGCGGACGAACCCACCACCGCGCTCGACGTCAGCGTCCAGGCAGAGATCCTCGACCTGCTGCGCGGCCTCACGGCCGAGGCCGGGACCGGAGTGCTGCTGGTCACCCACAACATGGGCGTCGTCGCGGACTTCGCCGACCGGGTCGCCGTCATGCTGCACGGGGAGATCGTCGAGACCGGGTCGGTCGAGGAGGTGCTGCTGCACCCGACGCACGAGTACACCAAGCGGCTGCTCGCCGCCGTTCCGAGGCTCGCCGTCGCCGAGACCGACCCGGCACCCGTGCACACCGGCGCGCCTGCGGAGGCGCCTGCGATCGGCGAGCCGGTGGTGGAACTACGTGACATCTCCGTGCGGTTCGGCCGCGGCCGCAATGGGGTACGTGCCCTCGACGGCGTCTCGCTCTCGGTCCGCCCCGGCGAGACGGTGGGCCTGGTCGGCGAGTCCGGCTCCGGCAAGTCGACGGCGGCCCGCGTGGCGCTCGGGCTGATCCGGCCCACCTCCGGCAGCGTGTCGCTGTTCGGCTCCGACCTCGGCCGGATGCGCTCGCGTGCCCGCCGGTCGCTGCGCTCCGGTATCGGCGTGGTGTTGCAGGATCCGGTGGCCTCGCTCGACGCGCGGATGAGTGTCGCCGAGTGCATCGCCGAACCGCTACGGGTGCACCGACGGGCCATGTCGGCACAAGAACGCCGCGCACGAGTCGCGGACGTCCTCGAACGCGTACGACTCCCACGTACCCTGGCCAACCGCGCGCCGCGCGAACTGTCCGGCGGTCAGCGTCAACGCGTCAGCCTCGCCCGCGCGTTGGTGCTCGAACCCCGGCTGCTCGTCGCCGACGAGCCGACCAGCGCGCTCGACGTCAGCGTGCAGCAGTCGGTGCTGGAGGTGATCTCCGAGCTCCAGGCCGAGTTGGGTTTCGCCTGTCTGTTCGTCTCGCACGACCTCGCCGTGGTGCAGCAGTTCGCGCAGCGCGTGGTGGTGATGCGCGCAGGGCGTATCGAGGAGCAGGGCCCCACCGCGTCCACGTTGCTGTACCCGGAGACCGAGTACACGCGCCGGCTGCTCGCGGCTGTTCCCATGCCGGACCCGGCGCTGCAACGGCAACGACGGGAACACCGTCTCGCCGGGCAGACCATGGGCGGATCGGAGGTGCCCGCGTGACCCGTGACGGGACGCCCGGCCAGGAGCACGACGAGACCCCGCGCGTCTTCGCGGGCGCCGACATCGGCGGCACCACGACACAGGTGGTGCTGTGCGGCCACGACCTGGCCGTGCTCGGCCGCACCGAGGTCCCCACGCCCGCCGCGCAGGGCGGCGAAGCGATGCTGCGCGTCGTGCTCGACGCGGTCGCCGACCTGCGCGCGCGAGTGCCGTCGCGCCTGCTCGCGGTCGGCGTGGGTGCGGCGGGCGTGGTCGACGCGCGGGCCGGACGGGTCCTGGTCGCCAGCGACTCGTTCTCGGGCTGGGCCGGGACGGAGGTGACCGCCACGCTCGGGTCCGCCCTGGGCGTGCCGGCCTTCCTCGACAACGACGTCAACGCCTTCCTGCACGGCGAGGTCGCGAGGGGCGCGGTAGCGGGCGAGCCGAACGTGCTCGGGATGACGCTCGGCACCGGCGTCGGCGGCGCCTTGTGGATGAACGGAGCGCTGGTCGACGGTCCGCACGGGGCCGCCGGCGAGATCGGCCACATCCCGGGGTTCGGCGACCTCGTGTGCTCCTGCGGGGGCCGCGGCCACCTGGAGACACTGGCCTCTGGCCGCTCCATCGGTGCCCGCTACCGCGAGCGGACCGGGCGACACCTCACTGCGAAGGAGGTTGCCGCAGCGGCGCATGAGGGCGACCCGGACGCCCGGGCGGTGTTCGACATCGCGGGGTGGGCGATCGCCCGTGCCATCCTGATCACTGCGGGGGTGGTCGACATCACCACGGTGGTGATCGGTGGCGGCGTCAGCCGGGCCTGGGAGCTGCTGGAGCCACCGATCCTCAGGGCGCTCGGTGACGAGCCGCCGGTCAGTGGCCACGCGATCCGTCTGTCCCGGACCCGGCTCGGCGGCGACGCCGTCGCGGTCGGTGCGGCCTCTCTCGCGCGCACGGAGATCATCGCGGCGGCCGGTGGGTAGCCCGCGTCTGACGGAGTCGCCGTCGATCTCCATCTAAGGGCGAGCACGCGCCACTGTCAGTGTCGCGCTCTACCGTCCGAGCTTGCCGAGAGCCACAACCACAGCGCGACAGGCCGACGCACCCAGGGACAGGGCCGGCCCGACCTGTACCCTCCCAGGGGTGGCGTGAAGTGCTAACGTCCGGTCAACATCGTTGCCCGGCACGACCGGACGGCGCACGCCGATGCGCAAGTCCGACGCGTCCACCGGGCCGCATACGAGGGGGACGGCATGAAGAAGCTCGCACGAATAGCGTCGCTGGCGGTGACGCTGAGCATTGCAGCGGTCATCGGGTCCGGAGTAGCCCAGGCCGATACCGGCTCCCGCGCGTACGACCACGTGGCCGTCGGTGCAGTCAACAGCGGTGTGTCACCGTCCGTTGCCGTCCGCGTCAACGACACGAACCCGTGGGGCAGCTGATAGTCAGGGCCGTTGAGGAGTTGACGACGGAGGTCGGCGAACTCGGAACGCCGAGTAAGTGACCTGGGTACAGCGCGATGGCCGGGCCAGCTCCGAGACACGGGAGCAGGTCCGGCCTTGTGCTGGCTCACATGGCGGTGAAAGAGGTGCAGGCCGCCGTTGACGACGCGCACCTCTCGCTCGGCCTCGGTGTGGAGCCAAGTGATAAGGGCTGCCAGCCCCACGCCGTCGATCGCCACTTCGAGTCTGCCGGCGTTGTCGACCGGCTGGGGGTCGGGCCTGACTGACACCTGACCATGTCCTGTGGGCTCTGCTCGTGCTGACGAGCGAAGAGGTCCAGTGCCGACGGACGGTCTCAGGGCAGGGTGGTGGTGTCGATCTCCTGGATCTGTTTCGAGTCGTGGTCCGAGACGAGCAGGGCTTCCCCGTCGGGGCTGAGGGCGAACTCGCGGGGGAATGAGCCCGTGGGGATGCGTCCGAGGGCGGCCGGCTTCCCGGCGAGGGCGGCCTGGCTGTCCACGACCGTCAGGCCGGTGACGGCACCGGCGGTGTGGAACCGGTCGGAGTCCGCCGTGACGACGAGCCTGCCCCCGTGAACCAGGGCGAGGCCGACGGGGGCGGTGCCGACCTGGACGGAGGCGAGCAGGGCGTGGTGCGGATCGGTGGTGAGCCTGCCGACGTCGAAGGCGAGCAAGGCGTTGCTGCCCCGTGCGGTGACCCAGAGGGTGCGGCCGTCCGGTGCGGAGAGGACCCGTACCGGCTGGCAGCCGGCGGCGATGCTGGTCAGCAGGGCCTTGACGGGAGCGGACTCCAGGGTGGCGAGGTCGATGACGCTCAGTTCGCCTTGAGCGGAGTCCGCCGGCCCTTTCTGGCCCGGCGTGACCTCGCTGGTGGCGTACAGCCGCTGTCCGTCGGGTGAGAGTGCGCTGCCGACCACCGCGTCGCCCAGCGGAAGGCGGCCGATGTACGAGTTCCGTTCGAACCTGGAGCGAACCGCTGTGCGCAGATCGAAGACCTCGATGTCGCCGCGATGGTCGGTCCCGGCGTCTCCGTACTCCTGGCTGACGAAGGCGTAGCGGTCGTCGGGTGAGACGGTGACCTCGATCGCGCTGGTGCCGGCCGTCCCGGTGAGCGTGCCCAGTACGGCTCCCGCGGCTCCGGCTGCTGCCTTGGCCGCGTCCACCACGATTGCTCCGCGGTCCGCGGCGATGAGCAGTTCGCTTCCGTCATGGGTGAGCGTGATTCCGGTGGCGCCTTCCTTGCCCAGGCTCGCGGCCGGAAGCGGGATCGTGCGCACGAGCCGGGGCGTGCCCCCGTCGGTGGACAGTACTCCCAGTCCCGAATGCAACACGGTGAAGGCGAGGTTGCCCTTCGAGGCGTAGACCAGGCCGAACGGTTGTGCCGGGACGGTCAGACTCACCGTCTGCACGCCGCTGAGCTGCCTCTCCGCCGGGGCGGGCCCGGACTGGCACGTGGGTGGTGACTCCGGCTGCGATGCCAGCGCGGCCACTGGCGTTGTCAGCGGTGCGGCACCGCCCCGCTGACACGCCGAGCCGACCAGGCCCACAGCCAGTGTCAGTAGAAGCGAAGACAACCGCCGTCCCGCGAGATTCATTCTTCTCCTTCCGCCGTATCCTGAGGCGCAGCGATCGTGCCGCAGGTTCTTGTGGATTCCTGGTGAGTGCGGCTGCCTTCAGGCAAGACAAGAACGACCGGCCGCTCCTCCTGAAAGCGCGCCGCAGCTGCTGCCGGCGTCCTCATCCTGGCGGGTGCCGCGTTCGCCCGCCCCGCCGGGTACCACACGATCAACCTCGATGCCTTCAGTGGTGATTCGACTGTGGGTGGCCATGCCTGGTTGAGCGTCACCCGGGTCGCCGTCGACGCCCAGACCCGCCACTCCGATGTGGTCCTGACGGGCAGCCCCTGCGATGGCGTGCGCGGCCCGACGGTTCGGCTCAGCACGCGTTCGAGGCCCCCGGTGACGTCGCCCGCGCCCGCGGTCGGGTTGTCGCCGCCGTCGCTGATGAAGAACGGACGGGCGCCGGAAGCAGGGGCCGGTCCAGGCAGCCGTCGATGGTGCCGGTCGGGGCGAGTCCTGGTGGGCTGTCAGCTGGGTCCGGCTGGCGGTGCGAGTGGACCGGGCCTGTTCGGCGATGCGTTGGGCGAGCGGCCTGTCGGGGGAGTCTGGCGATCGTGTGCCTGGCACCGGGCCGGCGCTCGGCCAGCACCAGGTTGGGCCCCTGCGGCTTGCGCACGGCCGCGAGGTTCGGCTGCGCACACCCGATCACGCCGGCGGTGTTGCCGGACGGCCTTGCGATGCGCATCGTCATATATGAAGCGATGTCGACTCGGCGCGCTCGTGTACGAGGGGTTCTGTCATGAGCCTGTATATACCTAGGTGAAGGGCGTTGACCGGTCCAGGTGGACATCTTAGGCTCATGGTCAGTCATATATGAGATTTCGTCAGCGCGTTGCCTCAAGACCCGAGATCCAGGGCAGACGGTCGGGCTTCGTAATGCCTGCAGCCCAAGGTATCGGTCGACCAGGGGCTCGCCGCTGCCCGTCGTACCGGCGCCACCGTCCATGAGCCCACCCGTCTCAAGGAGCCGTGATGCACCTCCGTCGAACCGCCGGCCTGGCCGCAGCAGGCCTGCTGACCCTGCTCGGACTGGCCACTCCCGCCCACGCTGCGGGGGTCCCGCCGACCGCGACCGGTGACAGCCGCAGTGTCAGCCAGCCTGTACTGCCGCCGATCTGCACCACCCTGAGTGCGCAGCTCGCCCCGACGAACCGGCAGTTCAGCTCGGCCGACGAGCAGAACCCGCCCGACACCGCGCGCATTCAGACAGCACTCAACTCCTGCAAGGTCAGCGGTAGTTCCACCGCCGCGGTGGAGCTGACGGGCAGCGGGGCGGACAACGCGTTCCTCTCCGGCCCGCTGACCGTCGGACCCGGTGTCGTCCTGCTGATCAACAGCGGCACCACCCTGTACGCGTCGCTCAACCCGGCCGACTACCAGGTCTCCGGCGGGGCCACCTGCGGGTCGCTGTCCAGCTCCAGCAGCACCGGCTGCCAGGCGCTGATCACCGTCGACGGCGCGGGCGCGGGCGTCATGGGGATCCGCTCCGCCAGCGGCGCCCAGGGCATGATCGACGGCCGCGGCGACCTGGACATGTACGGCACCAGCACAAGCTGGTGGCAGCTCTCGGCCAACGCCAAGTCCGCGGGGGACAAGCAGAACAACCCGCGCATGATCGAGGTCAGCAACACGAGCAACGTCACGGTGTACGACCTGGACATCGTCAACGCCCCGCTGTTCCACATCTACGCCGAGGGCGTCAACGGCCTGACCGTCTGGGGCGTGCGGATCAAGACCCCGGCCACCGCACGCAACACCGACGGCATCGACCCCGACTCCAGCACCAACGTCACGATCAACCAGTCGTACATCCAGGACGGCGACGACGGAGTCGCGATCAAGACCAACAGCGCGGCCGCCGCGAACATCACCGTGGAGAACAGCAACTTCTACGGAACCCACGGCATGTCGATCGGCAGTGAGACCAACTACGGCATCACCAACGTCCTGTTCCAGAACAACACCGTCAACGGCTCGGACACGTCAGGCAACGTCAGCGGAGACAACAACGGCATCCGGATCAAGAGCTACCCGGGCAAGGGGGGCACGGTCTCCCAGGTGACGTACGACGACACCTGCATGACCGGGGTGAAGCACGCGCTGGAGTTCAACCCGGCCTACTCCAGCGGCAGCGGTTCGATCCCGGAGTTCACCGACGTCGTCGTCAACGGCGCGGTCGCCCAGAACTCCGTGTCCGGTGCCGGCTCGCTCCTTGACGGCTACAACAGCTCGAACCTGCTCGGCCTGACCCTGGAGAACGTCAGCCTCGACGCGACGTCGACCAGCGCCCAGTACGCGAACATCGGCCTCTACAACACCGACATCAGCCCCTCCGGTACCGGGGTGACCGTCACCAGCGTGTCCGGCAGCGGCTCGGTGCCCTCCTGCACCTTCCCGGCCTACCCGGGCCTGTAGGCGGCGGCGCCAGCTCCACGACGAAGCGCCCCGGGGCCATGGGCCCCGGGGCGCTGTGGCGCGTAGGCCGGGTCAGCGCATGCCGGAGCCGGGGGCGGTGGGGAACGCGGGGAAGGAGCACGGCTCGTGGCCGTCGCCCGAGCCGTGGGAGGGGGCGACCACGCTGGTGGTGACGTCGGTTCCGGTGGGCGCGAGATCGGTTCCGGCCAGGGTGATGGCGGCGTACTGGGCCTGTACGGTCGTGGCGTCGAAGTCGACGTCGCGCAGCGTGATGCCGGACACGTGGGCGCTGTCGTAGCCGTCCAGCACGGACTGCGCTCCGGGCAGGGAGTGCCAGGCGCGGGCGCCGTCGACGGTGACGGACTGGAACAGCGGAATGCTGGTGCCGGTCGGGGCCGCGTAGTTCGGGTCGATGTCGATCAGGTACTGGACGCCGGTCATGCAGGTGTCGGCGTAGGTGACGTTGCTGACGGTGCCGCCGGCGCCGGGGTAGCTCTTGACGCGGATACCGTTGTCGAGGGTGCTGGCGATGCCGGAGCGGTCGGTTCCCTGAAGGGTGTTGCCGACAAAGAGGACCGAGTCCAGGCCGTAGGTCGTGCCGCTGCCGATGGACGGGCCATGGGTGCCGTAGCAGTGCAGGTTGCGGATGGTGACTGCGGATTCGGCGGCGTTGTTGGTGGTGAGGGCGACGCAGTCGTCGCCCTCGTTGAGCCATGAGTCGGCGACGGTGGCCTCGGTCGAGGAGTCGACGTCGACGCCGTCGGTGTTGAGGGCGTAGGCGGGTGTGTCGATGCGCAGGCCCCAGACGGTGACGCCGATGCTCTGCGTGATGAACAGGTGCTGTTTGGCGGCGTCGACCAGGGTCAGGTCGTGGACCGTGAAGCCGTCGGACTGGCCTGCCTGGACCAACCGGGGATTGACCTGCTTGAGGCCCTGTGCCTTCGCGGTGGTGGCCTGGTCCCACCAGGAGGCGCTGGTGCCGAGGATCGGCAAATCGCCGCGGCCGTCGATGGTGCCCTGCCGACCGTGGCGGAGACTGCTGTCGATGCCGGCGTTGCGCCCCCGGACGGTGATGAACGGCGCGCACCCGGTCCCGCTGGCGCCGATCGACCCACAGGTGGCCTTGCCGCTCTGCTGGTACTGCGCGGCGACGCGGGTCGCGTAGAGCGTGACGTCGCTGTCCAGGGCGAGGTGTTCGCCGCCGTGCACGGTCAGCGGCGCGGACAGGAGGGCGGTGTCGGCGCCATGCCCGGTGAGCCGGACCTGCTCGCCCGTGCCGGTGCAGGCATCGAGGGCGGCTTGGATGCGGTCAGTGTCGGGCGGGGTGGCCTCGTCGGCCGGGTCGAAGGTGCGGGTTCCGCCGGGGAGGCCGGCAGTGACGGTGGCACAGATCCCGCCCGGAGTGCGTGGTTCGGCCACGTTCCGGCGATCACCCAGCAGGGTGCGCGGCGGGACGTCGGCGCCGGGGACGACCGGGTTCCAGCCGTCGCTGCCCGCCAGAGCCCCGGTGGCGGTGTAGGAGGCGGCCGCGGTGGCGGTGAGCTGGGGGCGACTGGCGGTGGAGGAGGTCGTGGAGCCGGGGCCGGTGTTGGCGTACTCGCCGTAGCGCCCAGCGGACCAGGTCGCGCCCGAGATGCCCAGCCAGGGGGCGGCGCCGTCGACAGCCTGCGGCAGCACTGTGTCGCGGATGACCACCTGCGGGTCGGAGTCGGCGGCGGGCTTCCAAGCGCGGCCCAGGGCGAGCGTGTTGTCGGCCAGGGTGGTGTTGACGGTGGAGCCGGTGATCAGGATGCCGTGGGCCTGGCCGGCCGGTGTGGCCGGAGCGGTCAGGTAGGCGCTGGCGTAGACGCCGTCATTGAGGGCGTCGATCGTGGAGCGGTCCACGACCAGGTCGCCGTTGCCGAAGATGAAGTCGACGTCGCCCTCGATGGTGGAGGCGTAGACGTACTGGCGCAGGTCCGTGCCGGCGCTGGAGCCCCAGGTGAGCAGGGTGTCCTGGTGGCCGTAGAAGTCGTCGTGCAGGTACTGCTGGCGGTCGCCCTCCATGGCGACGGCCACAGCCTGGGTGCCGGTGACGTTCGGGTACTGGGTCTTGTCGAACGTGTTGGCGATGGTGAGGTACTCGGCGGTGAAGTCGCTCGCCTGGGCGTGGACGGTGGCGGAGCCTTCGGTTCCGTACGGCAGGCCGGTGGCCGGGTCGGTCTCCTGGTGGTAGTGCGCGGCGGTGATGACGACGTCGGCCGGGTTGCCGGTGGCGCCGACCAGGCTGAGGTGCGGCTTGCTCGCCGGGATGGTGACGGTCTCGGCGTAGGTGCCCTTGGCGATGGAGATGACGTACGGGGTGGGCGAGTTGTCGGGAACCGCGTTCACAGCGGCTTGGACGGAGGTGTACTGGGCACCGGTCTTGGCGACGGTCAGGGTGATCGGGGCCGCCGCGCGGGCGGCGGCGGGGCCGACCGCTCCGGCGGTTCCGGCGGCCGCCACGGTAGCGACGGCCAGCAGCCGAGCGCCGAGTACGAGACCGGCACGGTGGGGGAGTCTCATGAGTTCCTTCCAGGGGTGGGGTCCCAGCCGTCCAGGACAGTCGACGGGTCGCTCCAGACGGCGGCTTGGGCGGCGGTGAGCTGGGTGGAGCAGGCCAGCCGGGCGCTGGTGTCGACGGGAGCGCCGGCCAGGTCAGTGGAGTGGTACTCGTCGAACTGAAGGGTGCCGCCGCGGCTGCAGTCGGCGTTGTCGAGCTGCCAGCCGGCAGGGGCGATCTGGGGGCCCATCGCGGTGTCGATGAAGACCGCCTGGCTGTAGGGGTAGACGGTCGGGTCGATCCGCCCCAGGTAGACGGAGCCAGCGGGGACGGCCGGGGCGGCGGTCAGCCGGTCGCGCAGGAATACGTAGCCGTGGTGGGTGGCGTCGTTGCGGACCTGGGTGACGTAGCCGGCGTGCAGCGAGCGCAGTTCGCTGTCCTGGATCAACACGGCGCCGAAGCCCCAGGTGAAGTCGACGTCTCCTTCGATCACGCTGTGGGTGACGAAGCCGCGGCCCTGCAGGCGCAGCGTGTCCTGGTAGGAGAAGAGGCTGACGCGGTCGAGCGTGATCCGGTCGGCGTTGCCGCGGAAGGCCTCGGCCTGGGAGCCGCCGTAGGGGGTGGTGTTGCGGATCGTCAGGTCGCGCAGGGTGAAGTCGTCGGCCTCGTCGTTGAACGCGCCGCGCCAGCAGTTGTTCGCATCGTGGCCGGGGATGAGCTGCCGGATGCAGACGCTGGTGGTGTGCGCGCTGTTGAGGGTGTTGTTGTTGGTGTACTGGATCACGGTCCGGCCCTGGCCGGCGCCTTCGACCGTCAGGTGGGGTTTGGTCGGTGGGACCCAGTCGAGTTCGGTGTAGGTGCCGGGCCCGACGCGGATCGTCACGGGTTTCGTGTCGCCCGGCGGGACGGCGTCGATCGCCCCTTGGACGGTGCAGAAGTCGCCGTGTCCGCGTGCGTCCACGACGAGGGTGCGCGCGTCCGTCCGGGGTGGGCGGGTACGGGTGCGGAAGGCGAACGCGTCGGGGTTGCTGATGCCGGCGAAGCCGTTGAAGACGCCGGGGTCGACGGTGACGTAGTAGTGCTGGTCGTAGTCGAGCTGGTGGTGCAGGTAGATGGTGGCGGTGCCGCCGGCGATGATCACGGGGGTGTAGCTGAATTCGTGCGGGGCACCGGAAGCGTCGGTGGCCCCTCCGATCGTGCGCTGGTAGGTGGCGGGGTCCGCCAGGTCGATGCTGTCGGCGACGGAGCCGTCGGCGCGGTGGACCTCGATCCTGCCCGAGTCGCCGAGGGTGGGCGGGGTCGGGAAGGTCAGCGCGAGTGCGCTGTCGGTGCACGCTCGCCCACTGCCGCCTTGGACGGCGGCCGAGTATGGGGCGTCGTCAGCGTGTGCCGGTGCGGGGGTGAGTGGGGCGATCGCGGCGAGCGCGAGGGCGCAGGCCGCGCCGGACGAGACGAACCAGGGCATCGAAGGCTCCTCTGCACGGGGTGGGGCAGGGCAGCGGCGGGCCGCAGGCGACGGGGGCGGGCCTGCCGCCGAGTGCGGGCGCGGCGGTGTGCCAACAGGCAAAGGTTTCTAGGTGCCGTTCCCCATCTCATATATGACGCGCCGTGAGGCTACGGCCGTGCTGAGGCGGGGTCAATGGGTTGGCATCGGCGGGATCAGGTGCGAGGTTGCAAACCGTTGTGCTGCAGAATCCCTTGACGCGCCTGGGCGGAGGTTCTAGCGTCTGCCGCACTTCGTATATGAGATCCGATCGACTTGGATCTGTGACGCACTCTCAGGAGCCGGAACTGTGTCCGACACCCTTGCCATGCCAGACCGTGCCCGCCCAGGTACCATGCCGTCGCGGACCGAGGCGGTACTCGACGCCATCAAGCACTCGATTCTGACCGGAGAGCTGCAGCCCGGTCAGGCCCTGGTGGAGACGGAGCTCGCCGAGCGGCTGGGTGTGTCGAAGACCCCGGTCCGCGAGGCGCTGAAGACCCTGGCGGGGTCGGGTCTGGTCACGATGAGCCCGTACAAGGG
Source organism: Streptacidiphilus sp. BW17 (assembly GCF_041262485.1). Lineage (NCBI taxonomy): Bacteria > Bacillati > Actinomycetota > Actinomycetes > Kitasatosporales > Streptomycetaceae > Streptacidiphilus > Streptacidiphilus sp. BW17. The sequence goes on from NZ_JBGCCR010000039.1 coordinate 60,125, forward strand.
CGCGGCCGTGCGCGAGGTCGACCGTGAACTGGCCCGCTGCGTCTACGATATGCGGCTGCTGCTGGAGCCCGTCGCCGCCGGTCGCACCACCGCGGTGGCCCGGGGCGACTGGGCGCAGGCCGCCCACGCGCTGGAACGGGCCGACCGGGCCGCGGACGCCGCCGACCGGTCGATGGCCAACCGGGCCTTCCACCGGGCGCTGTACGCGGGCTGTGGCAACCCGTTGCTGGTGGAGTCCCTCGACGAGTTGCGCGACCAGACCGCGCTCGTGTCCAGCGCCGCGTGGGCGCGGCAGCCGTCGTGGGAGCAGGAGGCCCACGAGCACCGCGCGATCCTGCGGGCAGCGCAGGACGGGGACGCCGACCAGGTACGCCGCCTGATGCGCGGTCATATCAGCGCGTTCATGGCGCGCAACTTTCCCGAGAACGAAGCGGAGTAGGTCCACTCATGCCCGTCGCCGTACCCGACGCCCTGATCCGACTCCGGTCCCGCCTGCAGACCGTCGTCGCGATCCCCATCACGCCCTTCCAACCCGGCGGTGCGGAAGTGGACTGGATTGCCCATGCGGCGCTGATCCGCCGACTGGTCGACCACGGCGTCGAGGTGGTCACGCCCAACGGCAACACCGGCGAGTTCTACACACTCACCTTGGACGAGACCCGTCGTGCTGTGGAATCGGCCGTCGAGGCGGTCGACGGCCGCGCGGAGGTGATGGCCGGTGTCGGACTGGACGCGGCCGGAGCCGTGGCCGCGGCCACGCACGCCCGTGCGGCAGGCTGCGGATCGCTGATGGTTCATCAGCCGGTGCATCCCTACCGGTCGGCCGAGGGCTGGGTGGCCTACCACCGGCAGGTGGCCGAGGCGGTGCCCGAGCTCGGCGTCGTCCTCTACATCCGCGATCCGCGCATCGGCGGCGAGCAGATCGCCGCCCTCGCCGACGCCTGCCCGAACGTCATCGGTGTCAAGTACGCCGTTCCCGATCCGGTGCGGTTCGCATCGGTGGCGCGCGACGCGGGGGTCACCCGCTTCGCCTGGATCGCGGGGCTGGCCGAACTGTCCGCGCCCGGCTACTGGGCGGTGGGCGCCGCCGGCTTCACCTCCGGCCTGGTCAACGTCGTGCCCCGGCTCTCGCTGGCACTGCTGGAGGCGCTGCGCGGCGGAGACTTCGACAAGGCCATGGCTGTGTGGGAGCAGGCCCGCAGCTTCGAGGAGCTGCGGGCGGCCGACTCCTCGGCCGACAACGTCAGTGTCGTCAAGGAGGCTCTGGCCCAGCTCGACCTGGCGGAACGCACCGTGCGCCCGCCGTCGCGAATACTTCCGGCCCCGCTGCGCGACCAGATCCAGGCGCTGGTCGGCCGGTGGCGGACCGAGGGGTGGTTGTGAACACCTTTACGGAGCTGGACCTGGAGCCGGAGCCGGAGCCGGAGCCGGAGCCGGGGGAGCGGGAGCCGGGTGAGCAGCCGGAGGGTCCACCACTGCGGAGCGCGGCCTGGTTCGGCACCGGAGCGACCGGCGGGAAACTGCGCGCCTTCAGCCACCGGTCCCGGATGCGACAACTGGGCTACCTGCCCGAGGAACACCTCGGCAAGCCGGTCATCGCGATCCTGAACACCTGGTCCGACATCAACCCCTGCCACATGCACCTGCGCGAGCGTGCCGAGCAGGTCAAGCGCGGCGTATGGCAGGCGGGCGGCTTCCCGCTCGAGTTCCCGGTCGCGACGCTCTCGGAGACGTTCCAGAAGCCCACCCCGATGCTCTACCGCAATCTGCTCGCGATGGAGGCGGAGGAACTGCTCCGCAGCTATCCGGTGGACGGCGCCGTGCTGATGGGTGGCTGTGACAAGACCGTCCCGGCCCTGCTCATGGGGGCCGCCAGCGCGGGACTGCCGGCGATCGTGGTGCCCGCCGGGCCGATGCTGCGCGGCCATTACCGGGGCCGGCCCCTCGGCAGCGGCACGGACCTGTGGGCCTACTGGGACGAGTACCGTGCCGGGCGCATCGGTGAGTGCGAGCTGGCCGAGGTCGAATGCGGGCTGGCCCGCTCGCCCGGCCACTGCATGACCATGGGCACGGCCTCCACCATGACCGCTGCCGCCGAGGCGCTCGGCATGGCGCTGCCCGGCGCCTCGGCCATCCCCGCGGTGGACTCCGCCCACCACCGGATGGCTGCCGCGTCCGGCGCCCGCGTCGTGGGGATGGTCCGTGAACAGCTGACCCCGGCACGGGTGATGACCCGTGCGGCGTTCGAGGACGCCGTCGCGACCGTGCTCTGCCTCGGCGGCTCCACCAACGCGCTGATCCACCTGATCGCGATGGCGGGGCGCGTCGGCGTGACGCTCTCCCTGGAGGACTTCGACGAGATCGGCTCCCGGGTCCCGGTGCTGGCGGACGTCCGCCCGGTCGGCGACCACCTGATGGAGGACTTCTACTACGCCGGTGGCCTGCCCACCCTGCTCGCGCAGCTCGCACGGGTGCCCGGCGCGCTGCACCCGGAGCGGATCACTGTCACCGGTGCGGACTTCGCCACGTACTACCAGGACACGCAGGCCCTTGAGGGCAACGCTCCGGCAGCGGGCCGCGTGATCCGCACCCCGCAGGACCCGGTCGCGAAGGAAGGCGGCGTCGCGGTGCTGCGCGGTAACCTGGCGCCCGGGGGCGCGGTGATCAAGCACCTGGCCGCCGATCCGAAGCTGCTCACCCACACTGGCCCGGCCGTGGTCTTCGACTCCTACCAGGATCTGCAGCAGCGCATCGACGACCCGGCACTCGCCGTCACGGAGAACAGCGTCCTGGTGCTGCGCGGCGCCGGCCCGCTCGGCGGCCCGGGGATGCCGGAGTACGGCATGCTGCCCATCCCGGCCTACCTGCTCGAACGCGGCGTCACGGACCTGGTGCGGATCTCGGACGCGCGGATGAGCGGCACCAGCTACGGCACCTGCGTCCTGCACGTCGCACCCGAGTCCCACGCGGGCGGCCCGCTCGCCCTGGTCCGCGACGGCGATCTGATCACCCTCGACGTTCCCGGCCGCCGGCTGCACCTGGATGTCGACGACGCGGAGCTGCGGCGACGCCGCGCCGCATGGCAGCCGCCCGAGCCGCACCACCAGCGCGGCTACGGAGCCCTCTACGCGGAGCACGTCCAACAGGCCGACGAAGGCTGCGACTTCGACTTCCTGGCCAGGCCCGGTCACAACCCCGCGCCCGACCCCCAGTAGCTCCCACGCCATCCCCACGCAAGGCCCCCGCTCACCACCTATGACCGAAGGGCTTCCACAGCCATGCCTGCAGACAACGCCGTCCACCACGCCGCCCCAAGTGACAGCAGAGGCCCCTCCCGGCGCAGCGTGCTCGGCACCCTCGCCATCGGCGCCGCTGCCGTGCCCGTGCTCGCCGCCTGCGGCGCCCCCAGTAGCGGCAGCACCGGCCAGGCCGCCCCCAGCACGCTGGCCACCAAGCCGTCCAAGCCGGTGACCTTGAACATCCTGGACGTTGCCGGAAACCTCAAGCTGACCCAGCCGATCATCGACGCCTTCAAGGCCAAGCACCCCGACGTCGTCTCCGGCATCACCACCACCACCGGTACGGCTCCCGAGCTCGCCCCCAAGGTGCAGGCCCAGCAGCAGGCCGGCAATGTGCAGATCCAGCTGGTGCTCACCGGAACCGACGGCCTCTCGGCTGGAATCAGCAAGGGCCTGTGGTACGACCTCAAGCCGTACTACGCCACCTTCTTCCCTGGTCTGATGGCCAACTACCAGGCCCCCGCCGCGTCGATGGCCACCCTCGCCCAGGACCAGGGGATCGAGCTGGTCTGGTACCCCTCCGGACCACTGCTGGAGTACGACCCGGCCAAGGTCCCTACCGTGCCCACCACCACGAACGCGCTGCTGGACTGGGCCAAGGCCAATCCCGGCAGGTTCCAGTACGCCGAGCCGCGCAACTCCGGTTCCGGCCGGACCTTCCTGATGGGCCTGCCCTACCTGCTCGGCGACAGCGACCCGACCGACCCCGTGAACGGCTGGGCCAAGACCTGGGCCTACCTGACCGAACTGAACAAGTACATCAGCACCTATCCGACCAAGACCTCGACGCTGATGACCAACCTGGCCCAGGGCACGGTCCAGGTGATCGCGTCCACCACCGGCTGGTACATCAACCCGCGCGCACTGGGAACCGTCCCGGCGTCGATGAAGGTCGCCAAGTTCGACAACCTCACCTGGGTCAGCGACGCGCAGTACGGCGTCATCCCCAAGGGCGTCTCCGACGACGAGCTGATCGCCGCCCTGCAGCTGCTGGCGTTCGTGCTCACCCCCGAGCAGCAGGCCGTCACCTACGACCAGGGCTACTTCTACCCCGGCCCGGCGGTCAAGGGCGTGACGCTCAGCCAGGCCCCGGCTTCCTCCCAGCAGGTCGTGGCCACCTACGGCGACCCGGACTTCGACACCTGGATGGCCGACAACCCGATCAAGAACTCGCTGCCCGCCACCGCCCAGGTCACCGCTTTCGACCTGTGGGACAAGAACATCGGCGCGACCAAGTGAGCACGGTGACCCACATGACCTCCGCCCCCGCCCCCGCCCTGCCGGAACCACGCGTCGCCTCCCAGCTCGGGGAACTGCGACTGAGCGGCGTCAGCCGCGCCTATGGTGCCCACACCGCGCTGCAGCCGCTGGACCTGACCATCCGCGGCGGCGAGTTCGTCGCCCTGCTGGGCCCCTCCGGCTGCGGCAAGACCACCGCCTTGAACTGCCTGGCCGGCCTGCTCCCGCTGACCACGGGTGAGATCACCCTGGACGGCCGCCGGATCGACACCCTGCCGCCGGAGAGGCGGGGCTTCGGCATGGTCTTCCAGAACTATGCCCTCTTCCCGCACCTGACCGTGCGCGCCAACGTCGCGTTCGGCCTGAAGATGCGGGGTGTCGGCAAGGCCGAGACCACCCGCCGGGTCGACGAGGTGCTGCGTCTGGTACGGCTGACCGAGCAGGCGCACAAGCACCCCGGGCAGCTCTCCGGCGGCCAGCAGCAGCGGGTCGCGATCGCCCGTGCCATCGTCATGGAACCACCGCTGGTGCTGATGGACGAACCCCTGTCGAACCTGGACGCCGCCCTGCGACTGGAGATGCGCAGCGAGATCCGGCGTATCCACCAGGAGTTCGGACTCACCACCATCTACGTGACGCACGATCAGGAGGAGGCGCTGTCCCTGGCCGACCGTCTGGTCGTGCTCCGCGCCGGCCGGGTCAGCCAGATCGGCACCCCCGCCGAGCTGTACGAGCACCCGGCCGATCCGCACGTGGCGGCCTTCATGGGCTACCGCAACCTGCTGGAGCTGGAACTGGCCGCCACCGACCCGGCCGGGACCTTCGCCGCGGGCCGCGGTCTGCGACTGCGCGGCACCGTGGTCGGCTCGGAACGGCCCCTGGCCGGCCGGGCGGTGACGGTGGCGATCCGCCCCGAGGACCTGCGGGTCGCCGAGAACGGTGAGCAGTCGATCGCCGAGGCAGTCGCCGAGATCGTCGAGTACCACGGCCGGGTGCTGCACGTCGAGGCGGTCACCCGCGGCGGCGACCGGATCCACCTCAAGGCCTCCGGCCCGGTACGCCCCGGTGATGCCCTGGCCCTCGCGGTGGACGCCGACCGTGCCCTGATCTTTCCGCGACCGGCCGAAGCCGATCCTGGCACCGCCGCCGATGTGCCCGCCACGGGAGAACCCCGGTGACCGCGACCACGGCGGCCGCCGAGCGAACCGCGCAGCCCGCAACCGCGCTGCGCCACCGGCTGGCCGAACGCGGAGTCGACCGGACGCTGCTGCTGCTCCTGCCCGGGGCCCTCGCCGTCGTCGCCCTGTTCTGCTACCCGTTCCTGTACGGTCTGCAGCTCTCCTTCCAGCCGGCCAAGGGCGGAGTGTTCGGCGCCTACCAACAGTTCTTCGCCGACCCCTTCGCCCGCAAGTCGATCTGGGCCACCTTCTCGCTGGCCATCCCCGCCTCGCTGATCAACGTCGGTGTCTCGGTGCCGATCTCCTACCGGATGCGCCGCGAGTTCCGGGGCAAGCGGCTCATGCTGGCACTGCTGGTGGTGCCGATCACGCTCGGCACGGTCCTGACCGCCGAGGGCATCCTGGAGTTCTACGGGCCGTCCGGCTGGTTCAACCGCACTCTGCACCTGCTCGGCCTCGCGTCCTCACCGGTGCAGCTGACCATGAACTACAGCGGGGTGCTGCTCTCCCTGATCATCAGCGGGTTCCCCTTCGCCTACCTGCTGACCCACTCCTACCTCTCCGGCATCCACCCAAGCCTGGAGAAGGCCGCGGCCACCCTCGGGGCCGGCTGGTGGCAGCGGTTCCGTCACGTCACCTTCCCGCTGCTGCTGCCGGGCCTGATGACGACCTTCTGCCTCAGCTTCGTGATGGCCTTCGCCGTGTTCCCCTCCGCGATGATGGTCGGCGATCCCGACGGCAAGACCCACGTGATCTCCATCGAGGCCTACGAGGCCGCCCTGGAGCGCTTCGACTACGCGCAGGGCTGCGCCGACGCGGTGATCATGACGCTGCTCATGCTCGCCGTCATCGCCGCCGTCACCGGCCTGCGCTCCCGGCTCTACAGCGGCGCCACCGGAGGCAAGGGATGACCACCGTACTCGACCGCGCCCCCGGGCCCCGTACCGCCGAGGTGCCCCGCCGGCGCGGACCCGGACTGGCGCTGCGTCCAGGGGCCTGGCTGACCTGGGCCGTCCTCGGCTTCTTCTTCGTCAACCTGCTCGGCGTCATCGTCACCGTGCTGGTGAACTCCTTCGGCCGCAGCTGGTTCGACAGCTGGCTTCCCACCGGCTGGACCGGCACCTGGTACAGCCAGGCCTGGACGGAGTTCAACCTCGGCCAAGTCCTGGGAACCACGCTCGAGGTGACCCTGCTGGTCGTGGTGATCTCCCTGGCGCTGGCGGTGCCCGCCTCCTACGCCCTGGCCCGTCGCTCCTTCCCCGGCAAGAAGCTGCTGGTCACGCTCTTCGTGCTGCCGATCCTCGTGCCGCCGATCGCCTACGGCATCCCGCTGGCCACCGTCCTGTACAAGTTCCACCTGGCCGGCTCGGTCACCGGTGTCGTGCTGGCCAACCTGGTGCCGTCGATCCCCTTCGTCGTCTTCACCATGACGCCGTTCATCGAGCAGATCGACCCCAAGATCGAGGCCGCAGCCCGCATGTGCGGGGCCTCCACCTGGAGGGTGCTGACCCGGATTCTGACCCCACTGCTGCTGCCCGGGATGCTCGCCGCGGGAATCCTGGTGCTGGTGCGCACCTTCGGCATGTTCGAACTGACCTTCCTCACCTCCGGACCGACCAGCCAGACCCTGATCGTCGCGCTCTTCTCCGCGGTCAATTCGGCCGGCATCCGGTCCACCCAGTCCATCGACGCCATGGCCGTGATCTACACCGGTTCCATGGCGGTGCTGCTGCTCATCGCGCTGCGCTTCGTCAACCCCACCCAGCTCGTCGCCCGTTCCTCCGACTGAGAGGCCGCCACCGACATGCCCGAGCACAACGTCCCCCGGCCGAACCGCCGACAGGTCCTGCGCACCGCCATCGCGCTGGGCGGCGCGATCGGCGCAGGCGCCGCCCTGGGCGGCACCGCGTTCGCCGCCACCGCGAGCACCTCGGGGGCCCGCACCGTCCCGCTCGTCCCCAGCCGGGACCTGGGGCGCCAGGCTGACCGGGACGCCGACCGCGCCGCCGACCGGATCGTCGACGGCATCCGCCGGCCCCGCATCCCGCGCCGGAACTTCCCGATCACCGACTTCGGCGCGGTCGCCGACGGCACCACCGACAACACCGCCGCCATCGCGGCTGCCGTCGCCGCGGCCACCGCCCGGGGCGGAGGCCGGGTGACCGTACCCGCAGGGACCTTCGCCACCGGCCCCATCCACCTGCGCTCCCGCATCGAACTGCACCTCCAGGCCGGAGCGACGCTGCTCTTCTCGACCGACCCGGCGTCCTACCTGCCCACCGTCTTCAGCCGCTGGCAGGGCATCGAGCTGATGAACTACTCACCGCTCGTCTACGCCTTCGAGCAGACCGACATCGCGATCACCGGCGAGGGAGTTCTGGACGGACAGGCCTCCACCGCCAACTGGTGGGCCTGGAAGGGCATCGACGGCACCGACTTCACCGCCTTCGAAGCCGCCGTCAACGCCGGACTGCCCGTCTCCCAGCGCGACGGGACCCAGTACCACTTCCGCCCCTGCTTCGTGGAGCCCCACCGCTGCGAACGGGTCCTCATCGAGGGAGTCACCTTCCGCAACTCCCCGTTCTGGCACCTGCACCCCACCCTGAGCAAGGACGTCACCGTGCGCGGCGTCACCGTGGACTCCACCGGGCCGAACACCGACGGTTGCGACCCCGAGTGCTGCGACGGCGTGCTCATCGACTCGGTCTCCTTCAACTGCGGTGACGACTGCATCGCGGTCAAGTCCGGCCGCGACACGGACGGCCGGCGCGTCAACGTGCCCAGCCAGAACATCGTCATCCAGAACAGCACCTTCGCCAACGGGCACGGCGGCGTCACCATCGGCAGCGAGATGACCGGCGGGGTCCGCAACGTCTACGCCCGCGACCTGACCATGACCAGCACCGGACTCCAGTCCGGGCACCGGCTCAAGACCAACTCGGTACGCGGCGGGTTCATCGAGGGCACCCATGTCCAGCGCGTGAACGTCACCGCGATCGGCGGACCGCTGCTGCTGATCGACTACAACTACGGCGAGGGCAACACCGGCCAGTACCCGCCCCAGGTGACCGACATCAACCTCCGCCACTGGACCGTCACCGCCGCCACCCAGGGCTGGAACGTCGCCGGCTACGCCACCGACCCGGTCGGCACCGTCCGCCTCAGCGACATCTCCGTCGCGGGCCCGCTGGCCCAGCCCAACGTGGCCGTCAACGTCACCGAACTCGACCTCACCGACGTGACCGTCAACGGAGTTCCCCAGTGACCGTGGCCCCACCACCACACGACCCGGCGCCCGGGAGGAGCGTGCTGCTCACGGGCGCCGCCGGGGGAGTGGGCGGCTTCCTCCGCCAGGGACTGCCCGCCCTCGGCTGGCGGCTGCGCTGCCTCGACCTGCGAACCCCGGGCGGTGTGGACGGTGACGGCCCGGACGACGGCCTGGAGTGGATCACCGGCGACATCACCGACCCGGGCCTCCTGGCCGAGGCGATGGACGCCGTGGACGCGGTGGTCCATCTCGCCGGGATTCCCGGGGAGACCGACTTCCTGACGCTGCTGCACACCAACATCGACGGCAGCTACCAGGTGTTCGAGGCCGCCCGCCGGGCCGGGGTACGCCGGGTCGTCTACGCCAGCAGCAACCACGCCGTGGGCCGGCACCGTGCCGGACCGGTCCTGGACGGCGCCGCCCGGGTCCGGCCCGACTCCCTCTACGGAGTGACGAAGGCCTTCGGCGAGGCGCTCGGCTCCTACTATGCCGACCGCTACGGCATGGCGGTGGCCTGCGTGCGGATCGGCAGCTGCTTCGAGCGCCCCACCACGCTGCGCCACCTGGCCACCTGGCTCAGCCCCGGCGACGCCGTCCGCCTCGTCGACGCCCTCCTGGGCGCCCCCGGCCTGCGCTACGCCACCGTCAACGGCGTCTCCGCCAACACCCGCGGCTGGTGGGAACTGGACAGCGCGCGAGCCCTCGGCTACCGGCCCGCCGAGGATGCCGAGGAGTACGCCAAGGAGCTCCTGGTGACGCACGGAGAGCTCGCGCCCGACGATCCCGACGCGGTGTTCGTCGGCGGCTCGCTGGCGGTGGGCCTTTGACCGCGCGCCAGCACTCCGAGACGCCGAGATCCACAAGCCCGCAGCACCGTCGGTTGCCCGCCGTATGTGGCTGGCGGCAGGCGCATTGACCGCGGCGGCTGCCACCGTCGCCGCGGTCGCGCTGACCACTTCCCCCGGCGGCGGCAACGGCCCCGGCGGGAGCACCACCGCCCTGATGGCCGTCGGCGAGCCCCTCGCGGGTTCGCACCGGCAGGCGGTGGAGCTGCTGGACAGCATCACCGACACGGCCTACAGGCCAACAGCGGCACCGCGCCGCGCAGCGACCATTTCGACTGTCTTGCTCCGACTCAGTGGCAGCTCTGGCTGTCGGTGGACGCCAGCAAGGCGGGCCTGTTGGAGGCTCCGGATGCCACTGCGCCCCACCAGTCGCTTGACCCCGTCACCCAGCCGAGCATTCAGACCCCCACCTACGCCTACTTGGCCACGCTGCCGGCCGACCCGCACGAGCTGGTATAGGTCATCTACGCCCAGACCAAGGGCAACGGACACGACCCCGACGACGAAGCCTTCGTCGCCATCGGCGACGCGCTGGGCGGGACGACGGCTCCGGCGGCGAGCGCCGCCTTCTACTGGGCTGCGTCGCTGATCCCCGGCACGGAACTGGTGCCGAACGCCGTGGACACGCTGGGCCGCAAGGGCGTGGGCATCACGCGTCAGGACAGCTTCGGGGTGTGCACCGAGTGGATCTTCGATGCGAAGACCCACTCGTTCCAGCGCCACGGCGCAGAGTCCAGCGGAGCCAGTCGCAAGCAGCCGCCCGGGCCACCTCGCGGCTCCGCGTCGACGGTCGCGAACCGGTGGCCTGGACCGGGAGGAGGTTCTGCCTTGTCGTCAGCTCGCTCAAATCGGCCCGATCCCGGCAACTCTGCGGGGACAGCGGCCAACAGGCCCTCGACGACAAAGGTCTCCCCGCCGGCTTCGGCGGGGAGACCGTCGTTACCGGTCCGACTTCTTGGCACCGTTGCTCAGCCGCTGGAGTTGCTGGAGCAGGGCGTGGACCTGACCGACCGCCGGGAGTGGTGGCCGTGCGACGGCCGGCGCCGTGGGTGCTGGACCAGGACGGCCAGGTCCTGCGCATCTCTCACGCCGCCAGTCGGCCATCTCCTGGCTTTGCAGGTGCAGAGCAGGGTGTCGGCGGGGACGGTGCCCGTGCCGAAGACCATCTGCACGCCCGGCATGTCAGTGATGCTCGAGCCGCCGACAGCGATCCAGTAGACCGTGAGAAGGCGTCCGGCGCGGATGAGCAGGTTGTGGGCGTGCTCGGCGTCGCACGAGCGCCCGGGGCGGTCGCCCTTCTCCCTGCCCGCGCCGCCGGCCGGCGTGGGTGGTTCCACGGTGTGGGCCGGCCGCCGTGCCGGTGTCCGGCACAATACGCAGCATGGCTGCACCTGATCTTTTGCTGGAGCCCGTGGAGATCGTCACCGGCCGCTATCGGCTCCGTCCGCCTTCACTGCGCGAGGCCGGGGAGGTGCTGGCGATGGCGCAGGACCCCGAGATCCGGCTGTGGAACGGGTTGACCCGGGTCAGCGACGAGGAGAGCGCGCGGGCCTGGTGTGAACGCTGGTCCGGCTGGAACAGCGGGGCCTCGGCGCAGTGGGGCGTTTTCGATGCTGCCGAGCGCACGTTGCTCGCGACGGTATCGCTGTCCGAGATCGATGTGCGCAACTCCTGCGCCGAGATCGGCTACCGGGTCGCGCCCTGGGCCCGCGGCCAGGGGGTCGCCACCACGGCGCTGATCTCGGTCGCCGACTGGGCGTTCGGGACACTCGGGCTGACGAGGCTGCAAGTGCTGCACGGGCGGGAGAACCACGCCTCCTGCCGGGTCGCGGTGAAGGCCGGTTTCGTGCTGGAGGGCGAGCTGCGTTCCTCGTACCGGTATGGGGACGGTGAGCTGCACGATGAGCACCTGCACGCACGACTCGCGGGTGATCCCGTCGCGGGCTAGGCCCTGTCGTCAAACTCCCGCCGGGCCCGGCTCGCCTGGTACGGCCTCCCCCAGCCTTCGGCCGGGGGGCCCCACGCTGCGTTGTCGCATCGCCCAAGTACGGCCCAGTACGAGGGCGACCCTCCGCCTTGCAGCTGGCCGCACCAGACAACCCGGGCTGATCCGACGCGAGTTTGACGACAGGGCCTAGCCCTGCGGCGGGCGGCCTGGAGCGTCGAGCAACGGGGTGGCGACCTCATCCATGCGGTCCATGACGGGGACGGGGATCACGGGGTTTCGTGCGGTGATCTCTGCGCTGTGCATATCGAGCAGGAGAGTCACCGACTCGTCGGACGGCATGACCGGGTTCGCTCCAGCGCGTCTCCCCGGTCAGAGCCCGGCCGACCATGAACCACCCATGGTGAGTTTGCCGCACGGGGGTGTCTGTCCCGGCCTGGGCAGCCGGGAAGGAGGCCCGCCAAAGTCAGCAAGCGGTGTCCTTCTAAATGGTGATCCTTGGTGGGCTGTATGCGGGACCGGGTACCTGATGGCGCATCAGTCCGCAGATGCGGGCCGGTGACTTTGGGCGTCTGCAGCAGATGTGAGGTGTCGTGATGAGAGCCGTGAAGCGAGCTGTCCTGGCCGGCCTGCTGGCTACGACTCTGGCGGCGGTGCCGAGCGGAGCCGCGGCCGAGGGTTCCGTGGTGGGGCGGGCGGGGCACACGTCGTGGTTCGTGCCGGGTTCGTGCCCGTCCACGCTTCCGCACGGTGTAAGGGCCAGCTGCGGATACCTGGTGGTGCCGCAGGACCGGACCCGGCCTGACGGGCGAAAGCTTCGACTGGCCGTCGCGATCGTCCCCTCCCAGTCTCCGGGGCCGCACGGGGACCCGATCGTGTTCCTGCCCGGGGGCCCGGGGCAGGACGCCGTCAGCGACATTCCGCTGCTCACCGAGACCGGTCTGAACCGGGACCGCGATCTCGTCGTCATGTCGCAGCGCGGGACGCTGTCCTCGCCACCCGCCTTGACTTGCCCCGAGATCGACCGGTTCTACCAGCAGCGGATCGGGCTGCGCTATGACGCGCCCTCCACCGGCCGCCTGTACGTGGAGGCGGTGTCCGCCTGCCGCGACCGGCTGGCCGCCGAGGGCGTTGACCTCGCGGCGTACAACTCTTCGGAGAGTGCGGCCGACCTGGCGGACCTGCGGACGGCACTCGGCATCCGGGAATGGAACGTGTTCTCCCACTCCTACGGAACCGAGCTGGCGTTGACCTACATGCGCCGGTTCCCGCAGGGGATCCGCTCGGTGACGCTGGACGGGGTGGTGCCGCCATCGGTGGCGACGCCCGGCTGGACCTGGAGCAGCGTCAAGGAGTCGTTCGACAACATGACCGGTGCGTGCGCGGCGCAGCCCGCCTGCCGCCGTCGCTACCCGCAGCTCGCGGCCGTGTTCACCGACCTGGTGAGCCGGTTGGAGGCCCACCCGGTCACCACGCGGGTGACCGTGCCGGGGGTGGTCGGGCCGGCGAGGGTGGCCCTGGACGGCGGAGCACTGGTGAACTGGATGATCCGGGCCAGCCACACTCCCGCCGACTTCCCGCTGGCCGTGGACGAGCTGGCGCACGGCGACCCGCGACTGGTCGCCGAGCAGTGGGCGAGCACCCGCCTGCCCGGCCGCGAGGGAATCTTCGCCCACGGCCTGTCCCTGAGCGTGTGGTGCAGCGAGTGGGTCCCCTTCGAGACCGCGCGCGAGCAGCTGACGGCCGGCCTGAGGGCCTTCCCGACTTTCCCCACGTCCGTCCTGGCCCAAGCGCCGCAGCTGGCGTTCCTGCGCCAGGCCTGCCGGGCCTGGGACGTCCCCGCGGCGGACCCGTCCATCCGCGCGGTCACCTGGAGCACGATCCCGACCCTGGCCATCTCCGGGAGCTTCGACGCGCAGACGGGCGCGGTCTGGGGGCGCTACGCGGCGCTGACACTGCGGAACTCGACCGTGGTGACGCTCGCCGGCGTCGCGCACGGCGTGATCTTCAACCCCTGCGGCTCACACGTGATCACCTCCTTCTACGACCGCCCCGAAGCCCCCGATACCCGTTGCGTGGCCTCGGTGCGGCCCGTGCGGTTCATCATCGGACCGAGGTGAACGAGGTGACGCCGACGGCCTTGGACCAGGCCGAACACACCGCTGACGCCGCCGCCTTCGCCGCTCCCACGAGCCTGGACGCCCCCGCGGCCACCGTGCCCGGCGCCTCCCGCCCGCTCTCGCGCCGCAACCTGCTCACCGTCGCCGCTGGAGGCGCGGCCCTGTCACTCACACCGGCACCGGCCCGCGCCGCCGTCCGACGGTCCATCGGCACCGGGGACAGCGCGTTCTCCTCGCTGCTGCGCGAGCTCGACGCCAGGATCGAGGCCGCCATGGCGGCCTACGCGATCCCGGGGGCGGCGGTGGGCGTGCTTCTGGGGGACCGCGAATACGTCCGGGGTTACGGCGTCACCAACGTCGACCACCCCGTGCCCGTCGACGCGGACACGCTCTTCCGGGTCGGCTCGACCACGAAGACCTTCACCGGCACGGCTGTGATGCGACTGGTCGAACGCGGCACGATCGACCTCGACGCGCCCGTCCGCCGGTACCTGCCCGAGTTCGCGGTGGCCGACCGCAGCGCCTCCCGTAAGGTGACGCTACGTCAACTCCTGGGCCACAGCTCCGGCTGGCTCGGCGACGACTACCAGGACTTCGGCCGCGGCGACAACGCCGTCGCCCGCTTCGTGGACTCCATGACCCGCCTGCCCCAACTCACTGCGGTAGGCCGGACGTTCGCCTACAACAATGCGGGGCTCTGCGTCGCCGGCCGCATCCTGGAGGTCGCCACCCGCCTCACCTACGAAGGCGCGGTACGCCGCCTGCTCCTTGACCCGCTCGACCTGCGGCACAGCCACTTCTTCAGCGACGAGATCATCGGCCTCAACGTCGCCGCCCCGCACGACGTCGTCAACGGCAAAGCGGTGGTGGAGCCTTCCTTCTGGCCTCAACCGCGCAGTCTCACGCCGACCGGCGGCCTGATCTCCAGCGTGCGCGACCAGCTCGACTGGGCCCGCTTCCACCTCGGCGACGGCACGACCCGCAACGGCACGAGGCTGCTGAGCAGAGCGGCGCTGACCGAGATGCGCTCGCGGCCGGGGCCCGGCGGCACGCTCGTGGTGGAACTCGACGGGATGGGCATCACCTGGATGCTGCGGCCCACGGCCCAAGGACCTCGGATCGTGCAGCACGGAGGCACCTGGCCGGGCCAGATCTCCGGCTTCCTGATGGTGCCGGGCCGTGGCTTCGCGCTCACTTTGCTCACCAACTCGGTCGGCGGCTCGCGCCTGCGCGACGAGCTCTTCACCGACGACTGGGCGCTGCGGCGATTCGCCCAGGTCAGCAACCTTCCCGCCGAACCGCGACAGCTGAGCGCCGCAGAACTGGCGCCCTACGAGGGCCACTACCTGAGCAGGCGGATCAACGAGGCCGGCACGTGGGAGGACGCCCACGTCGAGTTCCGCGCCCACCAGGGCCGCCTGCAGGGAACCCTGACCACCCAGGGCGAGACCAGCGAACTGGGTGTGGCCTTCTACCGCCCCGACTTCGGACTCGACCTCGACACTTCCGGCCGGCCGATCGGCACCCGCTGTGACTTCGTGCGTGGACCCGGGGGCCAGGTCTGGTGGTGGCGCAACCACGGACGGCTCCACCGCCGCACCGACCAGCCGACGCCCTGACCCACCACAAGCAGCCGGGCAGCGCCCGGACGCGACCCGGACACGACGGTGCGCTCCACCCGAAATCTCGCGCGGGGCGCACTGCGGGCGAGCCCGTGCTGCGACGTGCCGTGGAGGCGGATCCGGAGGCCCCGTGCGAGGTGTGGCGTGGCTGTTGGTGTGAGTCGGTTGGTTGCCGCGGACAGCAGCCAACGCGCAGGCTGGGATGGCACCGCTGTTGAGAGGTCGTCCGAGGGAGCTTGTTCATGGCCAAGATGACCAGTGGCTCGGCGCGACGTTGGCCGCCGGGCATGACCACCGTCGACAAGCACGACATCCAGCACATTCGCCCCAGCGACCGCAACAAGCTGCGTAAAGAGGGCTTCACCTGGTCGGAGATCAAGAAGATCGACGACGCTGTCGGCAAAGGCGAACGCACCCTCGTCCTGAAGTCTTCACATCGAGAGGTCACTTCGACCCTGTCTCCGCGATGGCGATGAGCCCCACCTCGGGCCAGGCGGGTTTCACCGCCCGGACCGGACACGAGGTCGCGGGGCAGGTCGTCGGCGACCGTGCTCCCGCCGTGGCGCAGGCATGGGAGTCGCTCCAGCAGATCCGGCGTCTGATGCAGCCCGAGCACCCAGACCTCCCTGCCCCGTGGGAGCGAGCGCGCCCGCTCCAAGCGGTCGGCCTGGCGCTGGAAGCCGCCGGCGCCGCGTTCTGCGCCCTCGACGGCCAGGGCGCCGTCGTTGAGGACGGTCTGCAGATCAGCGTTGAGCGCCCCGGCGTGCTTCGGGTGGTGTGGCAGCACCGCCGCGGCCACCGCCCCGTCGACGCCGGCGAAGCGCATCTCGGGGAAGCAGCCCGGGTCCTCGGCGAGGCCGGGTGGGACGCGCTGGTCTACCGGGCCGGACGGCAGCGCTTTCTGCTTGTCGAGGCCGGTCGGTAGCCCTGTCCTGCGGAACTGCTTGGGCCCGTTGCCCGGCCGGCGCGCCTGTCCGGGCAACGTGGCGCTGATCAGGACGCCCGACGACGCGGGCTTCACCACCAGAAGCGGGTGGGAGCGCCGAGCCGTGGGCCACGGCGAGCACCAGCACTGGCACATGGTGCAGGGGCAGTAGGGGTCCTGACATTCGGCCTCCCGCGACCGGCGCCGAGGAGGCCGGCGTCGTCCAGCAGCGCGGCGATTGGAGTGGTGGGGGTCTCCGGGCATTGCTGGCGAGGTGAATGGCGGTGGCCGGAGACGGGGGAGTCCCATCTCCGGCCACTGTTCGCGTCTGCGGTGCGAACGCTGAGGGGCGGAACCTCTCAAGAGGCTGCTACAGATAGGCCTGGGCCGGCTCCTTCTCAGCAGCGGCTGCGCC
>NZ_JBGCCR010000040.1:0-66744 GCF_041262485.1 Streptacidiphilus sp. BW17
CGAGAAGGCGGAGTCACCGTTCAGGAAGGTGCCGATCTTGCTCGCGGCCCCGTCCTCGTCGGCCCCCTTCATGATCTTGGTGCCCAGGGCCGCGGGGGCGCCCGCCCCGCCCGCCCCCCCCCCCCCCCCCCCCGCCCCCCCCCCCCGGGGGGGCCCCCCCCCCCCCCCCCCCCCCCGCCCCTCGGTGTTGCACCGTCTGGCGAAGGTCAGGCGTACGCGCCGTACAGCGCCGCGCCCTCCGCCTTCGCGTAGTCGCCCTCGCGGGCGACGATGTCGCCCAGCAGCCAGGACTCGACGTCACGGTCCTCCAGGACCGCCATCACGGCGTCCACGGACTCCGGCGGCACGACCGCCACCATGCCGATGCCCATGTTGAGCGTCTTCTCGATCTCCAGCGTGTGCATCTTGCCGACCTCGGCCACCGTCTGGAACACCGGCATCGGCGTCCACGTGCCGCGGTCCAGCCGCGCGTGCAGGCCCGCGGGGATGACGCGGGCCAGGTTCGCCGCCAGGCCGCCACCCGTGACGTGGGAGAAGGCGTGGATCTCGGTCGCCCGCGCCAGCGCCAGGCAGTCCAGGGAGTAGATCCGCGTCGGCTCCAGCAGCTCCTCACCGAGCGTCCGGCCGAACTCAGGGACCTCCCGGTCCAGCTGCCAGCCGGCTTCCTTCAGCAGGACGTGGCGGACCAGCGAGTAGCCGTTGCTGTGCAGGCCGGAGGCCGCCATCGCGATGACCACGTCGCCCGCGCGCACCCGGTGCGCGCCGAGCAGCGCGTCGGCCTCGACCACGCCCGTGCCCGCGCCGGCCACGTCGTACTCGTCCGGGCCGAGCAGGCCCGGGTGCTCGGCGGTCTCGCCGCCGACCAGCGAGCAGCCGGCCAGGACGCAGCCCTCGGCGATGCCCTTGACGATCTGCGCGACCCGCTCCGGGTGGACCTTGCCGACGCAGATGTAGTCGGTCATGAACAGCGGCTCGGCGCCGCAGACGACCAGGTCGTCGACGACCATGCCGACGAGGTCGTGGCCGATGGTGTCGTGCTTGTCCATCGCCGCGGCCAGCGCGACCTTGGTGCCGACGCCGTCCGTGGCGGTGGCCAGCAGCGGGCGCTCGTAGCGCTTGAAGGCGCTGGCGTCGAAGAGCCCGGCGAAGCCGCCCAGGCCGCCGACGACCTCGGGGCGGGTGGTCTTGCCGACCCACTCCTTCATCAGCTCGACGGCCAGGTCCCCGGCCTCGATGGAGACGCCTGCGGCGGCGTAGGTCGCACCAGTGGACTGCTGGTCACTCACGGGACGGCCCTTTCGGGTCACAAGGGGTGTGGCGCGTAGCGCCTCGTACAGGGGTGGTGGTGGGCGGCGGGTGGGGGGAAAACCGGGGGGCGGGCGCGGCGGGCGCCGTTCACCGGCGCCCGCCTGCCGACACCTGCGTCGGCGACACGCCCTAGGGGCGCCGCAGCGCGTCGGACGCGCCGGGGCCGCTGATCAGCGTCTGCACGCCGTCGACGTCCGAGCGGTTGCCGCCGCGCGTCGGCGGGGCCTGCTTGGCGGCGGAGATCTCCGCCTCCAGCAGGTGCTTGCCGAGCAACTGGGGGTCGGGCAGGTCGACCGGGTAGACACCGTCGAAGCAGGCCCGGCAGAGCCGGTCCTTGGGCTGGTCGGTGGCCGCGATCATGCCGTCGATGGAGATGTACGCCAGCGAGTCCGCGCCCAGCGAGGAGGCGATCTCCTCGACGGACAGGCCGTTGGCGATCAGCTCGGCGCGGGTGGCGAAGTCGATGCCGAAGAAGCAGGGCCACTTGACCGGCGGCGAGGAGATCCGGATGTGGACCTCGGCCGCACCGGCCTCGCGCAGCATCCGGACCACGGCGCGCTGGGTGTTGCCGCGGACGATCGAGTCGTCCACGACGACCAGCCGCTTGCCGCGGATGACGTCGCGCAGCGGGTTCAGCTTGAGCCGGATGCCGAGCTGGCGGATCGTCTCGTTGGGCTGGATGAAGGTCCGGCCCACGTAGGCGTTCTTGACCAGGCCGGACCCGAACGGGATCCCGCTCTCCTCGGCGAAGCCGATGGCGGCCGGGGTGCCGGACTCCGGAGTCGCTATCACCAGGTCGGCCTCGACCGGCGCCTCACGGGCCAGCGTGCGGCCCATCTCGACGCGGGAGAGGTGGACGTTGCGCCCGGCGATGGAGGTGTCCGGA
Source organism: Streptacidiphilus sp. BW17 (assembly GCF_041262485.1). NCBI lineage: Bacteria > Bacillati > Actinomycetota > Actinomycetes > Kitasatosporales > Streptomycetaceae > Streptacidiphilus > Streptacidiphilus sp. BW17. Next base: position 2,195 of record NZ_JBGCCR010000040.1, read on the forward strand.
CGGGCCAGGTAGACGTACTCGAAGACGCAGCCCTTGGGCACGGCCTCGGCGAAGCGGGAGGTGCGCAGGCCGTTCTCGTCGACGGCGATCAGCTCACCGGGCTCGACCTCGCGGATGAAGGACGCGCCGACGATGTCGAGTGCGGCGGTCTCGGAGGCGACGACCCAGCCGCGCTCCAGGCGGCCCAGCACCAGCGGGCGGATGCCCTGCGGGTCGCGGGCGGCGTAGAGGGTCTGCTCGTCCATGAAGACCAGCGAGAACGCGCCCTTGACCTTCGGCAGGATCTGCCGGGCGGTCTCCTCGATGGAGAGGTCCGGCTGGCCCGCGAGCAGGGCGGTGAGCAGGTCGCTGTCGTTGGTGACGGCCGGACGGCCGGAGCGGGAGACGTGCTCCTCGCCGGGCAGTTCGGCGACCAGCTTGGCCAGTTCGGCGGTGTTGACCAGGTTGCCGTTGTGACCGAGCGCGAGGCTGCCGTTGGCAGTCGCACGGAAGGTCGGCTGGGCGTTCTCCCACACCGAGGAACCGGTGGTGGAGTAGCGGGCGTGACCGACCGCGATATGACCCTGGAGGGAGTGGAGGGAGGTCTCGTCGAAGACCTGGGAGACGAGTCCCATGTCCTTGTAGACGAGGATCTGGGAACCGTTGCTCACAGCGATGCCCGCGGACTCCTGTCCGCGGTGCTGCAGGGCGTAGAGCCCGAAGTAAGTGAGCTTGGATACCTCTTCGCCGGGGGCCCAGACTCCGAAGACGCCGCAGGCGTCCTGCGGGCCCTTCTCGCCGGGGAGGAGGTCATGGCTGAGTCGTCCGTCACCACGTGGCACGTAACCGAGTCTAGGGCAGGTGGACACGCCGGACCGACGACGCACGATCCATTCGATTTCGGAGGGCGGGGTAAGGGGTTCCGGACGCGCGTAGAACGGCCTCAGCCCATCACGGGGAGTAGCGAGGACAGATCGCTGCGCTCACCACTGGCCGTGAGTTCCGCCACGTCCACAGCCTGCGCCCAGGTGGTCCGGCCCGTCGCCAGGCGGATCCAGGGCAGCGGCGCGGTCTCCACGACGTTGGGCGGCGTACCGCGCGTGTGCCGCGGCCCCTCGACGCACTGCACCACCGCGAAGGGCGGGATCCGCAGCTCGACGGCCCCGCCGGGCGCGCGGACCGCGAGGGCGTCGGCGAGCAGCCGGCAGGTGGACGCGAGCGCGTGCCGGTCGTGCGGGAACGCGTCGAGCGCGAGCGCGTCAGCGAGGTCGTCGGCGTGGACGACGGTCTCGACCAGGCGGGTGACCAGGTAGTCGTCGAGCAGCAGCACGCCCCGCCGGTGGACGACCCGCGCCTGGGGCCCGTGCCGGTCGGGGTCGAGCTCGGCGAGCGCGCGGTCGATCGCTTCGCGCAGCACGGCCCGCACGTCGTCGGCCTTCGCCGCGCTCTCCTCGGCGGCGTCCGCGATGGCCGCGGCGGAGGTCCGGGTGCCCGCGGCCCAGTCGGCGAGGGTGCCTGCGGCCTGCGTCCCGTCGTCCGGCGCGGCGAGGAAGCGCGGCAGCGCGTCGAAGGCGGTGGCCAGATGCGCGACGAGCTCCCGCACCCGCCAGCCGCCGAGCCGGGTCGGCAACTCCAACTGCGCGTCGTCGAGCCCTTCGACGACACCCCACAACGCCTCGGCCTGCGCGCGGAGCGCGGCCCGGGACTTCAGCCGGTCGTAGGTACGCGCGCGGGGACGCGAGGCAGGCGACATGCTCGGCACTCTAGCCAGTCGGGCCGCCTCCACGGCTCGGGACGCTGCACGGTCGGGGGGCGCGGGGGCTCTGCTGATCTGCGGCTCCGCCGCGCGGGCGCGACAAGCCACCCAGGTCGGTGAGATCCCAAGCGGACAGGGCCATCCTCCTGGGGAGGGTTCTCGCGCAGGTCCCCGCGCCCCTGGGTGTTGCAACTTCCCGACTGCTCAGGAGCTGATTGGCGGGATGTCAGTAGTGAAGTGGCCGTTTACCGCTTGCAGGGGCTCCCGCCCGTCGGAACCCTTGAGGCGTGACCACGGAAAGCACCACCGCACCCCTCATCCCCGACTCCGGCTCTTCCGCCGTCTCCGGTCGACCCGCCCGCCTCGCGGCCCTCGCCGCAGGCGTGACCGTCGTGCTGTGGGCGTCCGCCTTCGTCGGGATCCGGTCCGCGGGGCACGACCTGTCCGCGGGGCCGCTCGCCCTGCTCCGGCTCGTCGTCGGGACCGCCGCGCTGGGCGCGATGACGCTGCTCCGGCGCGAGGCGTGGCCCTCGCGGCAGGATCTGCCGCGCATCCTGCTCATCGGCGTGCTGTGGTTCGGCGCCTACAACCTGATGCTCAACACCGCCGAGCAGCGGGTGGACGCCGGGACGGCGTCGATGCTGGTCAACGTGAGTCCGATCCTGATCGCCGTGATCGCGGGGCTGGCGCTCAAGGAGGGTCTGCCGAAGTCACTGCTGCTCGGCGTCACGGTCTCGTTCTCGGGTGTGCTGGTCATCGGATTCGGCTCGGCAGAGCACGGACGTACGGACTGGCTCGGCGCGGCCCTCTGCGTCGGCTCCGCCGTGGTCTACGCGACGTCGGTGATCCTGCAGAAGCCCATGCTCAGCCGGGTCTCCCCGCTGCCGCTGACCTTCCTGGCCTGCGCCGTCGGCATGATCGTGTGCCTGCCGTTCGGCCCGCAGCTGTTCGACGAGCTGCCCAAGGCGCACACCTCCGGCATCGTCTGGACCGTCTACCTGGGCCTGATGCCGACCGCCGTCGCGTTCACCACCTGGGGCTACGCCCTCGCCCGCACGAAGGCGGGCAAGCTCGGCGCCACCACCTACCTCGTCCCGCCGATCTCGATCCTGCTCGGCTGGCTGATGCTGGGCGAGACGCCGACCTGGGTCGCCGTCGGCGGTGGCGTGCTCTGCCTCGGCGGCGTGGCCGTGTCCCGGTTCACTCGGCGGTAATTCACTCGGCAGTTCACCCGGCGGTAATTCACCCGGCGGCAGGCGCCTGCGGCACGGTGACGTGCCGGAGCTTGTCCGGGTTGCGGATCAGCCGGACCTCCGAGATCAAGCCGTTCTCGTCCAGGTCGACGGTCAGCACGTCGTCGGTCACGCCGTCGGCGCTGATCAGTACCCCGAACTTGCCGTTGACGTTCACCGGGTGGACCCCCAGCTGCCCCGGCAGGTAGCGCGCCAGCACGCCCATGGTCCAGCGGACCACGTGGTCCGGGCCGTGCAGCGGGCGCAGCGCGGCGCGAATCCTGCCGCCGCCGTCGGACCAGACGGTGACGTCGGGGGCAAGCAGCTCCATCATCCGGTTCATGTCCCCGCCGAGGCACGCGGCCAGGAACTCCTCCGTCGCCGCCCGCCGCGTCTCCGCCGGGGCGTCGTAGCGGGGACGCCGCGCCTGGACGTGGGAGCGGGCGCGGCTGCCGACCTGACGGACCGCCGCCTCGGAACGGTCCAGCATGTCGCCGATCTCGGCGAACGAGAACCCGAAGACCTCCTTGAGCAGGAAGACCGCCCGCTCCAGTGGGGAGAGCGTCTCCAGGACCACCAGCATGGCCAGCGAGACGCTCTCCGCCTGTTCCACGGCATCGCCGGCGTCGCCCGCGTCCGGCGCGGTCACCAGCGGCTCGGGCAACCACGGCCCGACGTAGGACTCACGCTGGGCCGTGGCGGACTGAAGCTTGTTCAGCGACAGGTTGGTGACCGTTCGCGCGAGGTACGCACGCGGCTGGACAACCCGGTCGACGTCGACCGCGCTCCACTTCAGCCAGGCGTCCTGCACGATGTCCTCGGCGTCGGCCACGCTGCTGAGCATGCGGTAGGCGATGCCGAAGAGCGTGGAACGGTGCTCCTCGAAGGTCGTCAGGACTGCGCTGTCGGTCACGCCTTCGACGGTACCCCGGGTACCTCGCAACGGTCCTTGAAACCCTGCCCCACGAGCCCCACAGCGGAGTTGACGCGGGATCGGAGGTTCTCCACGGCGACGACCGCGGTCAGCTCGACAAAGGCCGGCTCACCGAGCTGCTTGACCAGTCCGTCCACCATCGCGTCGGTGACGGTGGGCTCGGTCTCGGTCATGGCGTCGGCGTACTCCAGCACGGAGAGCTCCAAGGGCGTGAACACCTCCCGCGCCTCCCGCCACATCGGCACGGCCCGCAGCTTCTCCTGCGGGATGCCCGTCGAGTGCGCCTCCCAGTACCCGAAGTCCATGCACCACGAGCACCCGATCCGCGCGGCGGCTGCCATCACGGCCAGCCGCGTCAACCGCGGGTCGAGAGCCTTCCACTTGGCGACCTTCCGCTCGAACCCGGCGTAGGCCAGCAGCACCTTGGTGTTGTGGCCGTAGACCTTCCCGGGGTCGAGCACGTCCCCGTAGACGCGCTTGGAGTACCACTCCGCGATCCGGTAGACGATCGTGCGGGGAGGGGTGAGCGAGATGCGGGCCATGGTCGTTTCCGCCTTCCTGAGACCCGGTTGCCGGGCTTCCGGTAGGGAAGACAGGGCAGCGCCCCAGAACGTGACACCACCCGATCGAGCGACCCGAATCCCCTCGACACGGCCCAGAACGCCGCACTGCGCTGCGATTGCGCGGGGGCGGTGTCCCGCGAAGTGAACCCGGTCGCCCTCCGGACGGTGGGCCTACCGGGTTTCGCGTTTTCTGAGCTACAGGCGACGAACGTCCGAAACGACCCGCAATGACAGTGGGCCTTGGTGACGTCCCGTCACCAAGGCCCACAGCTACAGACTCTCGCCTACGCGAGCAGCGCCTCGATCACGCCCGTGTTCGCCTCGCGGAGCTCGGCGAGCGGCAGCGAGAAGTGGCCCTGGAGCTCGACCACGTCGCCGTCGACGACGCCGATGCGGGTGGCCGGGAGGCCCCGGACGCCGCACATCTCGGTGAAGCGGAGTTCCTCACTGCGCGGGACCGCGACGATCGCGCGGCCGGCCGACTCCGAGAAGAGGAAGACGAACGGGTCCAGCGCCTCCGGAACGACCAGACGGACGCCCTGGCCGCCCTTGAGCGCGCTCTCCACCAGGGCCTGGATCAGGCCGCCGTCGGAGAGGTCGTGCGCCGCGTCGATCATGCCGTCGCGCGAGGCGGCGATCAGGATCTCGGCGAGCAGCTTCTCGCGGGCAAGGTCCAGCTTCGGCGGCAGACCGCCGAGGTGGTTGTGGGCCACCTGCGCCCACGCCGAACCGCCCAGCTCGTCGCGGGTGTCGCCGAGGAGGTAGACCAGCTGGCCCTCCTCCGCGAACGCCATCGGCGTACGCCGCGTCACGTCGTCGATCACGCCCAGCACGGCCACGACCGGCGTCGGGTGGATCGCCTCGGTGCCCGTCTGGTTGTAGAGCGAGACGTTGCCGCCGGTGACCGGGGTGCCGAGCTCCAGACAGCCGTCGGCGAGACCACGGGTGGCCTCGGCGAACTGCCACATGACCTCCGGGTCCTCCGGGGAGCCGAAGTTGAGGCAGTCGGAGACGGCCAGCGGCTTGGCGCCGGTCGCGGCGACGTTGCGGTAGGCCTCGGCCAGCGCCAGCTGCGAGCCGACGTACGGGTCGAGCTTGGTGTAGCGGCCGTTGCCGTCCGTGGCGATGGCGACGCCGAGGTTGGTGGACTCGTCCACGCGGATCATGCCGGAGTCCTCCGGCTGCGCGAGCACCGTGTTGCCGAGCACGAACTGGTCGTACTGCGAGGTGATCCAGCTCTTGTCGGCCTGGTTGGCCGAGCCGACCAGCTGCAGCACGGCCGCGCGCAGCTCGTCGCCGTTCGCCGGACGCGCCAGGCGCTCGGCGGTCGGGGCGTCGGCCTGCAGGGCGTCCTGCCAGCTCGGGCGGTGGTACGGGCGCTCGTAGACCGGGCCGTCGTGGGCCACGGTGCGCGGGGCCACGTCGACGATCTTCTCGCCGTGCCAGAAGATCTCCAGGCGGTCGCCGTCGGTGACCTCACCGATGACGGTCGCGGTGACGTCCCACTTCTCGCAGATCGCGAGGAACGCCTCGATCTTCTCCGGCTCGACGACCGCGCACATGCGCTCCTGCGACTCACTCATGAGGATCTCCTCGGGAGTGAGCGTCGCGTCGCGCAGCGGGACGTCGTCCAGGTCGCAGCGCATGCCGCCGGAGCCGTTGGACGCCAGCTCGCTGGTCGCGCAGGAGAGACCGGCCGCACCGAGGTCCTGGATGCCGACGACGAGCTGCGCCCGGAAGGCCTCCAGGGTGCACTCGATCAGCAGCTTCTCCTGGAACGGGTCGCCGACCTGGACCGCCGGGCGCTTGGACGGCTTGGTGCCGTCGAAGGTCTCCGAGGCCAGGATCGACGCGCCGCCGATGCCGTCGCCGCCCGTCCGGGCGCCGTAGAGGACGACCTTGTTGCCCGCGCCGGACGCCTTGGCCAGGTGGATGTCCTCGTGCTTCATGACGCCCACGGCCAGCGCGTTGACCAGCGGGTTGCCCTGGTAGCAGGCGTCGAAGACGACCTCGCCACCGATGTTGGGCAGGCCCAGGCAGTTGCCGTAGCCGCCGATGCCCGCGACGACGCCGGGCAGCACGCGCTTGGTGTCCGGGTGGTCCGGCGCGCCGAAGCGCAGCGGGTCCATCACGGCGACCGGGCGGGCGCCCATGGAGATGATGTCGCGGACGATGCCGCCGACGCCGGTGGCCGCGCCCTGGTAGGGCTCGACGTACGACGGGTGGTTGTGCGACTCGATCTTGAAGGTGACCGCGTAGCCCTGGCCCACGTCGACGACGCCGGCGTTCTCGCCGATGCCGACGAGCATGGCGTCGGACTGCGGGGCCTTCTCGCCGAACTGGCGCAGGTGCACCTTGCTCGACTTGTAGGAGCAGTGCTCGGACCACATCACCGAGTACATGGCCAGCTCGGCGCCGGTGGGACGGCGGCCCAGGATCTCGCGGATCCGGAGGTACTCGTCTTCCTTGAGACCGAGCGCCGCCCAGGGGAGCTCGACGTCCGGCGTCTGCTCAGCGTTCTTAACCGTGTCGAGCGTCATTACGCATTCACCAGCCGCTTGATGATCGAGGTGAAGAAGCCGGTGCCGTCCGTGCCGCCGGTGCCGACGATCGGCTCGACCGCGTGCTCCGGGTGCGGCATCAGGCCGACGACGTTGCCGGCGGCGTTGCTGATGCCGGCGATGTCGTCGATCGAGCCGTTCGGGTTGCCGTCCAGGTAGCGGAAGACGACCCGGCCCTCGGCCTCCAGCTCGTCGATGGTGCGGCGGTCCGCGGTGAACCGGCCGTCCATGTTCTTGAGCGGGATCATGATCTCCTGGCCCTGCGCGTAGTCGCTGGTCCAGGCGGTCGTGATGTTCTCGACCCGCAGCTTCTGGTCCTTGCAGACGAAGTGCAGGTGGTTGTTGCGGAGCATGGCACCGGGCAGCAGGTGCGACTCGGTCAGCACCTGGAAGCCGTTGCAGATGCCGAGGACCGGCATGCCGCCCCTGGCCTGCTCGATGATCGTCTCCATCACCGGCGAGAAGCGGGAGATGGCGCCGGCGCGCAGGTAGTCGCCGTAGGAGAAGCCGCCCGGCAGGACCACGGCGTCGACCTGGTGCAGGTCCTTGTCGCGGTGCCAGAGCGCGACCGGCTCGGCGCCGGCCAGCTTGACGGCTCGGAGCGCGTCGCGGTCGTCGAGGCTGCCAGGGAAGGTGACGACGCCGATCCGCGCGGTCACTGTCCCTCCTCGACAGGCACAGCCTCGACGTGGACGGTGAAGTCCTCGATGACGGTGTTGGCGAGGAAGGTCTCGGCTGCCTGGTGGATGCGGGCCAGCGCGGCGTCGTCGACCGGGCCCTCCACCTCCAGCTCGAAGCGCTTGCCCTGGCGGACGTCGGTGATCCCCTCGAAGCCCAGGCGCGGCAGCGCGCGCTGCACCGCCTGGCCCTGCGGGTCGAGGATCTCCGGCTTCAGCATGACGTCGACAACGACGCGTGCCACAGGTACTCCCGGTGATGAGTGGTGCGGGGACTTCCCAGCCTACCGGGGTGAAAATGCGATCTTGGAGACTCATCCAGCGCGACGCGCGTAGAACGCCGAATCGTGCGGAGGTTCACACAAAGCACGCGCCCACGCCGGGCTCTCCCGCGCCCACACTCACGCCCGCACTCACGCCCGCAGCGAACAGCGCGGCCCTCCTACCAAAATTGCCCGTATCAGAGGTTTCGCGCCGGTATCAGCGCGGTACCGAAACGACACGAAAATAGCGCGGAAAAATCCTGCCTCTTCGATTTCTGGGGTCATTGGGGGCAGAATGGCATCGCCGGTCGCGGCCAGCACCTGCGGTCGCACGGCAAAGCCCGAGAGGATTGGCTTCCATGGCTCAGCGCGTTGTGGTCACGCTCTCCGACGACCTCGACGGAGGGGTTGCCGAAGAAACGGTTCAGTTCGGACTCGACGGAAAGTCGTACGAGATCGACCTGTCCACCAAGAACGCGGAAAAACTCCGTTCCGCGCTTGCGCCCTATGTACAGGCAGGCCGGAAGCAAGGCCGCGCAACGGCGGCGAAGACCCCGCGGCGGACCGAGGTCGCCCCCGATCCGGCAACGGTCCGGGCCTGGGCACAGTCCCGCGGCATCGACCTGCCGGCCCGTGGTCGACTTCCCAAGCACGTCTACGAGGCGTTCGCGCAGGCGAGCTGAGAACTCGCCCGTCGAAACTTTCTGGACAATACGGACATACCGCCCCGCCGTGGTGATCACGGCCCGCGAGATGGGCTAATGTTCTTCTCAGCGGAACGCACCGCAGACAGCGGCCGAAAGGCCAGGTCGGCGGGGCGACTCTCGCAGGTGTAGCTCAGTAGTAGAGCGTCCCTCTTCCAGAGGGAAGGCACAGTGTGCGATCCCTGTCACCTGCTCTCATCCGCTCGGCCTCATCAAAAGGGTGGCGAAAGCTCCCTCTGTGATGGGGTAGAGTGGAGGGCACGCCGAGGCCTACGGGTCTCGGAGTACTGCGGACGTGGCTCAGTTGGTAGAGCATCACCTTGCCAAGGTGAGGGTCGCGAGTTCGAATCTCGTCGTCCGCTCTCAATCTCATAACCTCATATCGTGCGGACGTGGCTCAGTTGGTAGAGCATCACCTTGCCAAGGTGAGGGTCGCGAGTTCGAATCTCGTCGTCCGCTCCAGCAAAGGGCGCCTCTTCAGAGGCGCCCTTTTTGCATGCCGTCCCGAAGCGCGTGGGCATGGGCACGGGAGCCGTCACCGGAGCGCACGCGGGCAGCCACCCGCGTGCGGATGGCTGCCCGCCGAGGACCATCCGCACGCCGGCGGAAGGATCAGCTCCAGGCCAGGCCGGTGATGCGCTCGTAGGCCTCGATGTAGCGGGCGCGGCTCTGCGCCACGACCTCCTCCGGCAGCACCGGCGGCGCCTCCTCCCCCTTGGGGTTCCAGCCCGAGGCGGGCGAGGAGAGCCAGTCGCGGATGAACTGCTTGTCGAAGGAGGGCTGCGCGCGGCCCGGCTCCCACTGGTCGGTCGGCCAGAAGCGCGAGGAGTCCGGCGTCAGCACCTCGTCGGCGAGGACCAGGCTCTCGCCGTCCTCGTCCAGGCCGAACTCGAACTTGGTGTCCGCCAGGATGATCCCGCGCTCGCGGGCGATGTCCCGGGCCCGGCTGTAGACCGCGACGGTGGTCTGCCGCAGCTGCGCCGCGACGTCCGCACCGACGCGACGGGCGACCTCCTCGTAGGGGACGTTCTCGTCGTGCTCGCCGACCTCGGCCTTGAGGGCCGGGGTGAAGATCGGCGCGGGCAGCTCGGAGCCGTCGACCAGGCCCTCGGGCAGGGTGATCCCGCACACCGTGCGGGACTCGTTGTACTCGACCAGGCCGGAGCCGGTCAGGTAGCCACGGGCGACGCACTCCACCGGCAGCATGTCCAGGCTGCGGCAGATCAGCGTCCGGCCCTCCCAGTCGGCGGGCGCGCCGGCCGGGACCTCGCTCGAGATCACGTGGTTGGGGACCAGGTCCTGGAGCCGCTCGAACCACCACAGCGAGAGCTGGGTCAGGATCCGTCCCTTGTCGGGAATCAGTGAGGGAAGCACCCAGTCGAAGGCGGACTGGCGGTCACTGGCGACCATCACCAGCTGTCCGGCCTCATCACGGTAGAGGTCACGGACCTTTCCCGTGTGGAGGTGGATCAAGCCGGGCACCTGCACCGGCTCGGGCTTCTCGACGAATCCGCTCAAGGTGGTCCCCTCGGGACTTCAAGACGTGGGTCTGTGGGTGGGTGGCCGGTCATGAGTCTTTCATGCAGGACTTTCACGCCGCGAAATCGGGTTCTCGCCACCGACCGCGCCCCGCTCGTTCAGCGGACCGTGCAGCGCGCCGTGCGGAGTTCGGCGCGGAGTTCGGTGCGCCGTGTTCAGTGCACCTTGCAGATACGATCCAGCAGGTTTGCGGTGGCCCGCTGAACGCGCTCGTCGGTGTGACCCGGACGGTCCAGCGCCGGTGACCAGGCGAACGTGCCGCTGGCGAAGACATGGGCGCCGCTCGCCGCCCGGTAGAGCGAGGTCTCCTGGTGGCGACCGACCCCTCGGACGTCCTTGTAGGGCGAGTGCGCCAGCAGCACCCGTTCCGTCGACTCGGGCAGCGGGACGCGCGGGAAGTACCGGTCGGACTCCCCGGCGACCAGCGCCGGGATCTCCTCCCCGTCGCGCAGGCCGGTGCCCTCCCACACCCAGTGGTCGGTGTTGTGGACGACCATCGGGACCGGTTCGGGGACCCGGCCGGAGTACTGAATGCCCATCAACTGCTGCTCCGGCTCGCCGAGGTCACGCCAGAGCACGCTCGCCGGTGTCTCCGCCTGGCGCTTGCTGCAGGTCAGCAGCCGGTCCGGCTCACCCGCCGGGCCCTGGTGCAGTTGGACCTGCCAGTACATGGTGTTGGCGGAGAGGAAGACCAGCGAGGTGCCGCCGTCCCTGGCCCGCTCCACGGCACGCCGCATCGGCGCGGACCAGTACTCGTCGTGGCCGGGGAAGATCAGCCCCCGGTAGCGGGTCGGATCGACCCGTCCGGCGTGCAGGTCGGTCGCGTTGGCGTAGGCGAGGTCGTACCCGTAGCGCTCGGCCCAGCGGATGAAGTCGTAGGCGTGGCCGATGTGCAGCGGCAGCCCGGCACCGGCGTAGGGGCGGTCGAAGGAGACGGTGGTCGCCGCCGCCGGCTCACCGAGCAGCTCCCCCTTCTCGTTCCACGCGTGGTAGAGACTGGCTCCGGTCCGGCCGTCCTCGGGGTAGAGGTTGTACGCCTGCCAGGTGACGTCGGGCAGGAGCAGCAGCAGGTCGGCGGCCCGCCCGGCGCGGACGGTGAACGGGATGTGGCTCCGGTGCCGGTGGTCGGCCGTGGTCAGCACCGCGACGTAGGCGCCCGGCGTCCAGTGCAGCGGGACTTGCAACCGCCAGGACATCCACCAGTGGTGGCAGGAGACCGTCCGCCCGGCCACCAGCGGGGCGGGCTGCACGAGTCCGGAGACGCGCGGGCTGGCCGCCATATGACGTGCTCCCGCTCCGCCGTAGTGGCCGATCCGGTAGACGTCGACGGTGAATTCCTGCGGCGGGTTGACGCTGACCCGCAGGTCGAGCGAGCCGCCGAGATCGGTCGCCCCCGCGGCGAAGCCCTTGATCTGCCCGCCGACGTCGTCCGAGGTGCGCGGTCTGCCGAGCGCGGGCTTGGGGTCGTAGTCGGGGGACCGCCGCGCAGCGGGCAGCAGCGCAGGATCCACGTACCAGGGGACCATCAGGCCGGTGTCGCCGAAGTACTGGTCCGCGCCGCGCAGCCACGGCAGCGGGCCCTGGCCGAACGGGTCGGTCACCCCGTGCGCGAGCGCGCCGGACTCCCAGCGGCGGGTCTGCTCTGCACCCACTGCCCCCGACCCCCTCCTGCGCCCTGCCGGCCCCGGCACCCACCGGACCGGCCTCGCCCACCGGACCTCGTGGTCCCGTCGGGCCCGCGCGACCGGACTTTGACGAACTGTTAGAGGAACTCCGTTACCGTGCGCTGCCGATGACTCACCGGCAGTACATCCATCCTAATCACAGGGACGACATCAGAGCAGGGGCGGTGCCGGGATTGACGCTGCGTCACCGCTGTCTGGTCACGGACCGTCACCACGAAGGGGCGGGGCGGCCGTTCATCGCAGTCTCGCCGGACGCGCCAGGGATATGCCGGCCCCCTCCAGCCAGACCCGCAGTGGCTCGTCGTCACCGTGCTCCACCGCGAGTGCGATCGGTGCGCCGAGGTCGGCGCAGCGACGGCCGTCGACCAGCAGCACCGGACCGTCCAGCCAGTCCATCCCGGGCTCCGCACGCCCCGCGTCCACGGCCGCCCGGCAGACCAGCGCGTGGAGGCCGTCGGAGACCGCGTCCCGACCGCTGCGCGAGACCGGCAGCCCGTTGCGCTGGGCCTCCAGCCGCGCCGCCAACTGCTCCCCCGTTCCGGCGCGCAGGGCGCGCAGGGCGGTCGCCAGCGCCCCCGCGGGCGAGGCTATCTCCGCCCCCAGCGCCGCCAGCAGCGACGCGGACTGGTTGCCCCACTGTCGCAGCACGACCTCGCGCGGGTAGTCCGCCCAGTCCAGCCGGGACTCGCCGCTGCCGGGCGCGGGCAAGGCGTTCGGCCCCACGTAGAAGAGACTCGCGGCCAGCAGCGAGGTGGCCTCGTCGATCCGGCCCGGCTCGTCCAGCAGGTCGCAGGCCGGGCGCTCCCCCAGACGGCTCTCGAAGCCCTCGGCCAGCCGGTCCCGACGGGACAGCTCGGTCAGGGCGGACACCACCCCCGCGTTGAGCCGCGTCGGGCACCGCCCGAGCCGCCACGCGGGCAGTGCGACCCGGGTCAACAGCCGGTCCCAGCCCGCGTAGGCGAGACCGACCTGCTCCTGGGCGGCGATGCGCATTCCGTAGTCGACCTGGCGGGCCTGCTCCGACGCCCACCCCGCGACGGCCCGCTCCATCTCCGCCGCGTGGACGCGCGAGCGCCGCAGCAGCGAGCGCGCGGGTATGGAGGCCCAGAAGCCGCCGCGGCCCTGGTGCGCGCCGAGCAGCGCGTCCAGCCCGTGGGTGAACCGGCGGGCGGCGGAGATCTCCGGATCGAGCGCGCAGGCCGTCCCGGCGACCACGGGCGCGAGCAGCGCCCGCAGCTCGGCCACCCGCATCCACCACAGGAACGGCGAGCCGACGACCAGCGTCGGCGGTGCCGGGCTGCGTCCGCCGGGGGCGGTCTCGTCCTCCAGCCAGCTGTCGCAGTCGGGTGTCAGCGCGATCGCCCCGGGCGCCGGCACCTCCATCCGCTCGGCCAGCTCGCGCACCATCCGGTGCAGCTCCGGAGCCTCCCGCTCGGTGAGCCGCACGGACGGGGTCCGGTGCGGCCGGGCCCGCCGCAGCGCGACGGCGAAGGCCGCGGCCCAGCCCAGCGTCAGCAGCGCCACCGCGACCACGGCGTACCGCGCCGCGTCCCACGCGGCGGCGTCCGCGCTGCCGGGCGCGCCCAGATGACCCGTGAACCGCCCCGCCACCAGCACGGCCGCAAGCGCGGCCGGCACTGCGGCGAGTGCGACCGCGAGCCCGCGCAACCGCAGGATCACGGCCGCCCGGGCGGTGGCCCCATTCGTGCTGACACCCATGGCTCGGTTCACCCCCTACCGCCTGCCGCCGACCGTCGGCTCCCGACGAGAGCCCACGGGAGTCGGCGAGCGTTCTGGCTTTCGCACGGCATACGCCCTTGTCCGATCCGACGCACGAGCCCGGCCCGGTGTTCCTGCCGCAGCCCGGAACCACTCGGATCAGTGATTCCCTGTGGACCGCAGCTTCCCCCCTGGCGCGATGGTGTACCCGCGCAGGCCCGGAGCGCGCAGTCGGGCTCACGCCGGTCCTGGGCACGATACGGCCGGGTGCGGCCGTACGTCAGGCGTATGCGCTTCCCATCACCCGAAGGAATGTTCGCGTGGGCTAATCGCCCCGCGCGAGGAGATTTTCTGCTTCGGTCGGAGGCATTGCCCCAAACAGGGAGCGAAGCCCTGCGGGCGGCGACCAGCGCTCCCGCAGGTTGTTGCACTGCCAAGGGGCGCGGGGAACTGCCTGCGGGAGCGAAAAGTGCTGCTACTCCCCCGCTGCGGCCTTGGCCGCGATGTCGGAGCGGTGGTGGCTGCCCTGGAGGGTGAGCTTCGCGACGGAGTCGTACGCGCGGGTGCGGGCCTCGGTCAGGTCCTTGCCCGTCGCGGTCACCGACAGGACGCGGCCCCCCGCGCTCAGCACCGTCTCGCCGTCCTCGGCCAGCCGCGTGCCCGCGTGCAGGACGTAGGCCGTGCCGTCCTCCGTCTCGGCCTCCGCGAGGCCGCCGATCGGGTCGCCGCTGCGCGGGGACGCCGGGTAGCCCTCCGAGGCGACCACGACCGTCACCGCTGCGCCGTCACGCCAGCGCAGCTCGGGGAAGTCGGCCAGGTGGCCCGTCGCCGCCGCGTACAGCAGCCCGCAGAGAGGAGTCTTCAGCCGCGCCAGCACGACCTGCGTCTCCGGGTCGCCGAAGCGCGCGTTGAACTCGATCACCCGCACGCCGCGCGACGTGATCGCCAGGCCGGCGTAGAGCAGACCGGAGAAGGGGGTGCCCCGGCGGCGCAGCTCGTCGACGGTGGGCTGGAGGACGGTCTCCTGGACCTCCTCGACCAGCTTCGGGTCGGCCCACGGCAGCGGCGAGTACGCGCCCATCCCGCCGGTGTTGGGGCCCGCGTCGCCGTCGCCCACGCGCTTGAAGTCCTGGGCCGGCTGGAGCGGGACGACGGTGGTGCCGTCGGTGACGGCGAAGAGGGAGACCTCGGGGCCGTCGAGGAACTCCTCGATGACCACGCGCTCGCAGTGGGCCGCGTGGTCCGTGGCGACCTGGAGGTCGTCCGTCACCACGACGCCCTTGCCGGCGGCCAGGCCGTCGTCCTTGACCACGTAGGGCGCGCCGAAGGCGTCCAGGGCCTCGGCGACCTCCTCGGCGGTGGTGCAGACGTAGGAGCGCGCGGTGGGAACGTTGGCCGCGGCCATGACGTCCTTGGCGAACGCCTTGCTCCCCTCCAGCTGCGCGGCCTCGGCACCGGGGCCGAAGACGGGGATGCCACGCTCGCGGACGGCGTCGGCGACGCCCGCGACCAGCGGGGCCTCCGGGCCGACGATGACGAACTCGGCGCCGAGTTCGACGGCGAGGTCGGCGACCGCCCGGCCGTCCAGCTGGTCCACGGCGTGGACCTGGGCGACCTGGGCGATACCGGCGTTGCCGGGCGCGCAGTGCAGAGAGGTGACTTCGGGATCAAGCGAGAGCGCGCGGCACAGGGCGTGTTCGCGGGCGCCGCCGCCGATGACAAGGACCTTCACACCCCCAGAGCCTAGTGCCTACCAGGAGGGCCGGGTTCCGGCCGGGTCCTGGCGGGGTCCCGGGCACGCCGCCCGCGTCGCACATCTCCGCTTCATCACGACTGAAGAGACAATTCGCAACAATCCGGCAGCCAGTCAGATCGGTGCCATCGAAACACCCACTCGTAGGGGTGAGATATGGACCAGCCGCAGAGAGCCGAATCCCTGCGCCCACCTTGCGAAACCTGCACGATTTCGCACAACAATCCGACCCGAACCGCCACCAAGCTCAGCCATTTGGCGGTAAGAAGTAGCTCTTGGAAGCCGAGCAGGCCGAAGGACAGGGAGTTCCACGGTGAGCCAGCCGGAGATGCAGCCCGAGGAGTCCTCCTGGGGCAAGGAGGCCGGGGCTGAGGACACGTCAGCCACGGCGGCTCCAGCCGTGCCCGCGCCGCGCTCGGCAGGTGGTGGACGTGACCTGAGCGTGCGCCAGTTCCCCCTGGGCGACTGGGGCGAGCCCGCGGAGCGCCTGGAGGAGCTCTACCGCTGGTCGGAGGAGCGCGCCGTCGAGGCGATCGACTGGTACCACCGCGACCGCCGCTGGAAGCGCGGCGGCGCCCGGCTGCTGCGCGGGCTGGCGGCGTTGCTCGCCGTGGGCGGCGCGGTCCTGCCGATGGTCGCCCTGA
This sequence comes from Streptacidiphilus sp. BW17, assembly GCF_041262485.1. Taxonomy (NCBI): domain Bacteria; kingdom Bacillati; phylum Actinomycetota; class Actinomycetes; order Kitasatosporales; family Streptomycetaceae; genus Streptacidiphilus; species Streptacidiphilus sp. BW17. The sequence goes on from NZ_JBGCCR010000040.1 coordinate 18,204, forward strand.
CAGGCGTCTGGAGGGCGGGTCAGGACTGGGGCTACGTGCTGCTCCTGCTCGCGGGGTGCAGCCTGCTCGCGGACCGCGTCTTCGGCCTGACCAGCGGCTGGATGCGGGACGTCAGCACCGCGCACGCACTGCAGCGGCGACTCGAGGCGTTCCAGTTCGACTGGGCCTCGGAGTGCGTCCGCGAGGTGCTCGGCCCGACCGAGGGCACCGCGAGCGAGGCCGCGGAGCGCTGTCTCGGCGTGCTGCGCCGGTTCTGTGAGGACGTCTCGGACATGGTCCGCAGCGAGACCTCGGAGTGGATGCTGGAGTTCCGCGCCTCCATGACGCAGCTGCCGACGCAGTCGGCGGGCAGCTGGGGCGGCCGGGTCGAGGGCGCGAACGCGCAGGTCCGCGTCCTCCCCACGATGGGCACCCGCCCCACGATGCCCCGGCAGCGCCCCCCGGAGTCCCCGCTCCGTTAGCGATCCGTCAGGCGAAGACGATCATCGAGCCCTGGGCCAGAGCACGGGTCGCCGCGGCGTGGAGGCCGGTCCAGGCGTGCCGTTCGCGGGAGTAGGGGCCGTCCTGCCCCGGAGGGGGAAACGCGGGGCCTTCGAGCGTCGTCGGCGCGACCGGGCGGACCGGGACCGGCGGGAGCGCGGGGTCGATGCCGATGTGCGGGGCCACCGCCTCCAGCTCCTTGAGGAGCCGCTGCACCGAACCCAGCGGGCCGCCGGTGGCGAGGAGCGCGTCGTCGACGACGGGGAGGTCGAAGTCCAGCGGGACGTACGCCCCGGCGTGGTCGAAGTGCCAGACCAGGTGACTCTGCTCGGCCGTCGACTCGAACATCTCCAGCAGTTGCTCGTAGTCGCCGCCCAGCTCGTCCACCGGCGTGACGTCGAGGCCGGTCAGCTGGAGCAGGTACGCGCGGCGGAGGAAGTGCAGCGAGTCGTAGTCGAACGCCGCGACCGGCTCCACGTCGCCGCTCAGGCCCGGCATGTACTGGAAGACCGGCACCTGCGGCAGCCCTGCGGCCGTCAGGGACCCGTTGTAGATCTCCAGGTCCTCAGCGAACGGGTTGTCAGGGCTGAGCACCAGCAGGTCGACCAACGGGACGAGCCAGACGTCACAGGCCAACACGCTCTCCTGACGGTCTCGACGGGGTTCTCGGGCAACGATCACAGACTGCCGATCGCGGCGACGATCCGGGGCTGTCCACCCTACTGCGTCGCCTGCGGTCACGGACCCGGTTCGCGGACGGGCGCACGCGGCCCCGGGACATGCGGCAGCGGCTCCCCGCAGAGCATGGACATCTGCCGCAGGGACTCCTCGTTGTAGTCGACCAGCATCAGGTGGACACCGGCGATGTCGTGGGCCTCGATCCGCTCGACCAGCTCCAGATGCCGGGACCAGCAGAACCCGGCAAGGTCCTCGCGGCCCCGCAGAAACGCGGAGGCGAAGATCCAGTACTGGACCCGCAGTTGGTCCAGGTAGTCGCTGATCCGCCGGTTCCCGGCGAACCTGCCGAGCTCGCCCCAGAAGCGGCGGTCGCAGCCGACCAGGACGTCAAGCTGTCCGGCGCGGGCCGCCTGGACCGCCGCGTCCGCGCGACGGCGCAGGGACGGGACGGCCGCGCCGTCGAGATAGGCCATGCGCGGGCGGACCCTGCGGAAGATGCCGTCGATCACCAGCGACCTGGCCTCGACGATGTCGATGAAGTCGTCCCAGGTGTAGCGCGGCACGGCGAAGCCGCGGCCCTGCTCGACCACCAGCAGGCCCTGGGCCGCCAGGTCGACCAGGGCCTCACGGACCGGAGTGGCGGAGACGCCGTAGAGCTCGGCGATCTCCTTGACGGTGAAGTGGCGGCCTGCGGCGAGGCGACCGGCCATCAGCTCCTCACGGAGCGCTCCGGCGACCTGCTCGCGGAGCGAGCTGCGCTGGACCACGGCCGGAAACGCGCGCTCGGGGGCTCTGCCACTCGGCATGACCGTTCCCTCCGCTTTCTTCCCGACTGATCCACTTACTCACTTCTGCCTGGCTTACCCCTTGTTGTCCGCATACCGCCGGTCCAGGCCCCCCAATGGTAAGGCCCCGCATCCCCCGTTCGGAGGGGTTGCGGGGCCAATGTGGTTCAGGCCGAGTCACGACCTGGTTAAGTTGTCTGACCAACAAACCTGCAGGTCAGGGCATGTACACGCTCAGACCGTGTGCGCGTCGGTCAGCGTCAGCACCTCGTCGAGGATCGCGAGGCCCTCCTTGGCCTCGGCCTCGCTGACGTTGCAGGGCGGCACGACGTGGAAGCGGTTCATGTTGGTGAACGGCCAGAGTCCGCGCTTCTTGCACTCCGCCGCCAGCTCCGCCATCGGCGCGTTGGCGGCGCCCGCCGCGTTGTAGGGGGTGATGGGCTCGCGGGTCTCGCGGTTCTTCACCAGCTCGACCGCCCAGAAGACACCCAGGCCGCGGACCTCGCCCACGGACGGGTGGCGCTCGGCGATGGCCCGGAGCTCCGGGCCGATCACGGTCTCGCCGATGCGCTTGGCGTTCTCGACGATGCCCTCCTCGGCCATGGCGTTGATCGTCGCCACGGCGGAGGCGCAGGCCAGCGGGTGGCCGGAGTACGTCAGACCGCCCGGGAAGGGGCGCGTCGCGAAGGTCTGGGCGATCTCGCCGCTGATCGCGACACCGCCCAGCGGGACGTAGCCGGAGTTGACGCCCTTGGCGAAGGTCAGCAGGTCCGGGGTGACGCCCCAGTGGTCCGCGGCGAACCACTCGCCGGTGCGGCCGAAGCCGGCCATGACCTCGTCCAGGATGAAGACGATCCCGTAGCGGTCGCAGATCTCGCGGACGCCCGCGAGGTAGCCCGCCGGCGGGACCAGGATGCCTGCGGTGCCGACGACGGTCTCCAGGATGATCGCGGCGACGGTCTGCGGGCCCTCGAACGCGACGACCTGCTCCAGGTGCGCCAGCGCGCGCTCGCACTCCTGCGCCTCGTTCTCGGCGTGGAAGTTGGAGCGGTACGGGTACGGGCCCCAGAAGTGCACGACACCGGAGACGCCGGTCTCGTTCTGCCAGCGGCGCGGGTCACCGGTCAGCGTGATCGCATTGGCCGTGCCGCCGTGGTACGAGCGGTAGGTGGAGAGCACCTTCTGGCGGCCGGTGTGCAGGCGCGCCATGCGGATGGCGTTCTCGACGGCCTCGGCGCCGCCGTTGGTGAAGAAGATCTTGTCGAGGTCGCCGGGGGTGCGCTCGGCGATCAGCCGGGCGGCCTCGGAGCGGGCCTCGATGGCGAAGGCCGGCGCGAAGGTGCAGAGCTTGGCCGCCTGCTCCTGGATCGCGGCGACAACCTTCGGGTGCTGGTGACCGATGTTGGTGTTGACCAGCTGGGAGGAGAAGTCGAGGTAGCGCCTGCCCTCGTAGTCCCAGAAGTACGAGCCCTCGGCCCCGGCCACGGCGAGGGGGTCGATCACGGACTGCGCGGACCACGAGTGGAAGACGTGGGCACGGTCGGCAGCCTTGACCGCCTGGCCGAGCGCCGGGTCTGCGTCAACAGAGGGGCCTGGGGAGATCGTCATGCCCACCAGCGTATTTTTCGCCTGACCGCCCCCGGTACAGACATCCTGTCTGACGATCCGGGGGCAGGGCGACAGGCTGTCAGCCGATCCTCCAAGCGACCAGGGCTTATGCGGGCTCGGCAGGCGTCACTTCGGCAGGCATCGCATAGAGCAGGAACGGGGTCTTCTCGCCGTGCCGGTCGTAGACGGAGCGGGCGCGGTAGTTGTCGTCGGCCGTGTTCCACCGGATCTGGTACCAGCCGCGTTCCCGGGCGATCCGGCGCAGCTCGGCGAGGAGGGCGTCGACCGCACCGCTGCCGCGCCGGGCCGGGTCCACGAAGAGGTCGTGGAGGAAGCCTCGGGTGCCGCGCAGCGGGGAGTGGTCCGGGGCGAAGTGCGCCAGGCCGATCGCGGTTCCGTCAGCGTCACGCGCGAGCAGGCACTCGACGGGGTGGTTTGCGTCGTGGATCCAGGCCCAGGACTCGGCGAGCCGCTCCTCGGTCAGTTCGACGTGGTAGAACGTGGCATAGCCGATGAAGAGCTCGCGCCAGCGCGGGTAGTCCTCGGCGGTGGGGGCGGAGATGGTGATGTCAGCCATGGTGATGAGATTCAGCCCTTTGCGAGTCGTTCGGTGAGCTGCTTCTTCGCGGCCGGCCACTCGTCGATGTGCATGCCGAAGTAGGCGCTGTCGCGCCAGGTCCCGTCGGAGCGTTGCACCTGGCGTCGGAGCACTCCCTCCCGCTGTGCGCCGAGGCGGGCGATGGCGTCCTGGGAGCGTTCGTTGCGGATGTCTGTCTTCCACTGGATCCGGCCGTAGCCGAGGTCCTCGAAGGCGTGGGTGAGCAGGAGCAGCTTGGCCTCGGTGTTGGTAGCGGTGCGCCAGTGCGAGCGGGCGTACCAGGTCCAGCCGATCTCCAGGCGTTCGTGCTGCTCCTGGATGTCGAGATAGGTGGTCCAGCCGACGGGCCGACCAGTCGTCAGATCGACGACGGCGAAGGCGAGGCAGCGGTCCGGGCCGTTCAGCAGCGCCTCGATGCATCCGGCCAGCTCCTCGGCGCTGCGCGGGGCCGCCCGGAGCCACTGGAAGACCTCCTCCACGCACAGCCTCAGGGACTCCCAGAGGGCGGGGGCGTGGTCGACGGTGAGCGGCTCCAGCCGGATGTGCCGGCCGGTCAGCACGACGGAAAGGGGCGTCTTCGCGGTCATGGTCGAAACATAACTCCACTTTGAACTAGATGCAATCAATATCTGCACTAGTACAAATCGCCAAGAGAGGAGCGCGAAAGGCCCCCGCCGGAGGGGCAGGGGCCGAGTCGCAGACTGCTGCGCTGCTACAGCAGCGAGTGCACCTGGATGGTCTCGGTGCGGCCGGGGCCGATGCCGATGGCGGAGATGCGGCAGCGGGAGAGCTCCTCCAGCGCCTTGACGTAGTCCTGGGCGTTCTTCGGCAGGTCGTCGAAGGTCTTCGCCTTGGTGATGTCCTCGGACCAGCCCGGCAGCATCTCGTAGACCGGCTTCGCGTGGTGGAAGTCGGTCTGCGAGTAGGGCACCTCGTCGACGCGCACGCCGTCGATCTCGTACGCGACGCAGACCGGGATCTGCTCCCAGCCGGTCAGCACGTCGAGCTTGGTGAGGAAGATGTCGGTCAGACCGTTGATCCGGGTCGCGTAGCGGGCGATCGGCGCGTCGAACCAGCCGCAGCGGCGGTCACGGCCGGTGGTCACGCCACGCTCGCCGCCGATCCGGCGCAGCGCCTCGCCGTCCTCGTCGAAGAGCTCGGTCGGGAACGGGCCGGAGCCGACGCGGGTGGTGTAGGCCTTGAGGATGCCGATCACGCGGTCGATCTTGGTCGGACCGATGCCGGTGCCGGTGCAGGCGCCGCCCGAGGTCGGGTTGGACGAGGTGACGAACGGGTACGTCCCGTGGTCCACGTCGAGCAGCGTGCCCTGGCCGCCCTCCATAAGGACGACCTTGCCGTCCTCCAGCGCTTGGTTGAGCAGCAGCGCGGTGTCGGCGACGAACGGGCGGAGCTTGTCCGCGTAGCCGAGGTACTCCTCGACGACCAGCTCGGCCGGCATGGCCCGGCGGTTGTAGAGCTTGACCAGGATCTGGTTCTTGTCGCTGAGGGCCGCCTCGACCTTCTGTCGCAGGATGCTCTCGTCGAAGAGGTCCTGCACCCGGATGCCGATGCGGTTGATCTTGTCGGCGTAGGAGGGTCCGATGCCGCGCCCGGTGGTGCCGATCTTCCGCTTGCCCAGGAACCGCTCGGAGACCTTGTCCATGGTCCGGTGGTACGGGGTGATCAGGTGGGCGTTGCCGGAGATCACCAGCTTCGAGGTGTCCACACCACGGTCCTGCAGGCCCGCCAGCTCGGAGAGGAGCACGGCCGGGTCGATGACGACGCCGTTGCCGATGACCGGGACGCAGTTCGGGCTGAGAATGCCGGACGGGAGCAGATGCAGTGCGTACTTCTGATCGCCTACGACCACCGTGTGACCGGCGTTGTTGCCGCCCTGATAGCGGACCACGTAGTCGACAGAGCCGCCGAGAAGGTCAGTTGCCTTCCCCTTGCCCTCGTCTCCCCACTGAGCGCCGACCAGCACGAGTGCGGGCACAGGCGTACACCCCTTTCGGGCGGGGCACAACACACGGCGGAAGGTCGCCGCACTGGCCCCGGATAGACCAAGCCCCTGGCGCAAAAGCGCAAGGGGCTCTTACACCGAGAGATTACCCGAGGAAGGACCGCGGTGTCGGCTGAGCGTTCGGTGGGTGAGCCCGTGCTGGTCCTGGTCTCACCGGCGGCGCTGTCGCACGACGGCGAGTCGGTGCGGGTCGCCAGGGATGTGCTGGGCGCCGCGCTGCCGATGAAGGCGGTGGTGCCGCAGAGCCTGCTCGATCTTGAGCGTGCGCTGGCCAGACGTGGTCGGCGGCGACCGGTGGTGATCGGCGACGACCGGTACCTCCAGCAGGTCGTCCAACTCCTCCACCAGCAGGCGACGCTGGACGCGGCCCCGGTCGGGCTGATCCCGGTGGGTCGGGGCCACCGGATCGAGGTGGCCCGCGCGCTGGGCGCGGCGACACATCCGGTGCGGGCCGCGCGGGCCGTGGTGAGCGGTGCGGACCGGCTGCTCGATCTGCTGGTCGACGACCACGGCGGCGTGGTGCTGGACGCGGTACGGATCCCGGCAGCCTGTTCGCCCAGGGCGAACACAGTGGCGTCCGCCTGGTGGACAACTGTCGGCCGGAGGGTGGTCCGGGCCCTGGCGCCGCCCTCCGCGCGGGTGCCGGCCCAGCCGCCGCTGCGCGTCGAGGCCGACGGCAGGCTGCTGGCGGACCCGGCCCACCCGATGCGCGGGCTCGCGCTGCGCAGCAGTGAGGGCAGCGCGGAGGTGCGGATCAGTGCCCGGAACGGTCGCAGCGCGATACCCCTCACCGTCCAGGCCCGGCAGGTGACGGTGGCCGGTGGCGCGGGTGGCCTCTTCACCTACGAGGCCGACCATGCGCTGAGCCCGCCGGTCCACGAGCGCACCTGGACGGTCGAGCCGTCCGCCTGGACACTGCGCGTCCCGGTCTGACGCACCGGGCTTGATGCGTCGGGCCGACGGGCAGCGCGCGACGGACCGGGCCGGACTGGCCGACGCACCCGGACGGGCCGACAGGCCGGGCCCGGTGGACGCGCCCGGTAGACCGTGCCCGATAGACCGTGCGCGATGCATGATCTTGATGCGTCCGGGGGGCTTGGGGCCGAAGGCGGAGTGGCAGACTGACTGCCATGACCATTCACGAGAACCTGCTCGGCGGACCGGAGCCGACCCTCCTGCCCGAGGACGAGCAGCCCTACAAGCAGATGGCCGAAGAGTCCGCCTCGCCCGCGCAGATCGCGGCGGCGTTCCCCACCTTCTCCCTGGCCTGGGCGCAGTTGGCGGACGAGTCCTTCGCGGCCGGCCGAGTGGTCGAGTCCTACGCCTATGCCCGCACCGGCTACCACCGCGGCCTCGACTCGCTGCGCCGGGCCGGCTGGAAGGGCCACGGGCCGGTCCCGTGGGAGCACCGCGGCAACCGCGGCTTCCTGCGCTGCCTGGCCGCCCTGGCCCGCGCCGCCGACTCCATCGGCGAGACCGACGAGGCGGCCCGCTGCTGGAAGTTCCTCCAGGACAGCAGCGCCGAGGCGTACACCGAGCTCAAGCAGTAGCGGCGGTAGCCGGTCCCCGATAGGACAGAGACCGCACGAAGGCCCCGGAACCTGGTGGTTCCGGGGCCTTCGGCGCAATACGCGCAATACGCGCGAAGCTCCTGAAACGAGCGAATCAAGCCTTACTTGAGCTTGTTGCCCGCCGAGCGGAGCTGGTTGGCGGCCTCGACGACGCGGGCGGCCATGCCCGCCTCGGCGAGCTTGCCCCAGGTGCGCGGGTCGTAGGCGGACTTCTTGCCGACCTCGCCGTCGACCTTCAGCACACCGTCGTAGTTCCGGAACATGTGGTCCACGACCGGGCGCGTGAAGGCGTACTGGGTGTCCGTGTCCAGGTTCATCTTGACGACGCCGTTCTCCAGCGCGGTCTCGATCTCCTCGGCGGAGGAGCCGGAGCCGCCGTGGAAGACGAAGTCGAACGGGTCGGTCTTGCCGTACTGCTTGCCGATCGCGTCCTGCAGCTCGCGCAGCAACTCCGGCTTCAGGACGACGTTGCCCGGCTTGTAGACGCCGTGGACGTTGCCGAAGGAGGCGGCCAGCAGGTAGCGGCCCTTCTCGCCCAGGCCCAGGGCCTCGGCGGTGCGCACCGCGTCGTTGACCGTCGTGTAGAGGGAGTCGTTGATCTCGTGGGAGACGCCGTCCTCCTCGCCACCGGTCGGGGTGATCTCGACCTCAAGGATGATCTTGGCGGCGCGGGCCTGGGCCAGCAGCTCCTCGGCGATGGCCAGGTTGTCGTTGAGGGTCTCGGCGGAGCCGTCCCACATGTGCGACTGGAACAGCGGGTTCTCGCCGCGGGCCACGCGCTCGGCGGAGACCGCCAGCAACGGGCGGACGTAGCCGTCCAGCTTGTCCTTGGGGCAGTGGTCGGTGTGCAGCGCGACGGTGACGTCGTACTTCTTGGCGATGATGTGCGCGTACTCGGCCAGGGCGACCGCACCGGTCACCATGTCCTTGTTGTACTGGCCGCCCAGGAACTCCGCCCCACCGGTGGAGATCTGGATGATGCCGTCGCTCTCGGCCTCGGCGAAGCCACGCAGGGCCGCGTTCAGGGTCTGCGAGGAGGTGACGTTGATCGCCGGGTAGGCGAACTTGCCTGCCTTGGCCCGGTCCAGCATCTCGTTGTAGACCTCGGGCGTTGCGATAGGCATTCGGATCCGCTCCTGTCGGTGGGCGTCTACGCGGGGGAAGGGCGCACGCCGGACGTCGTCGACCGGGCACCGGCGCCATTCTCGCACCCCGGCGCAAGGGGTTCATCCTGCCGGAGGGCAGGTCACGGGGTGAGCTGGGTCCTTGTGGCAGCAGGGGAGCACAGCGTACGGACACCCGTGCCCGATACTCTGCGCGGGTGACCCAGAATCTCGCGCTCAACCTGCTCGACGCCAAGGCGCTCATCGGCCAGGTCGGCACGGTGGGACTGCTCGCGATCATCTTCGCCGAGACGGGCCTGCTCATCGGCTTCTTCCTGCCCGGCGACTCGCTGCTGATCCTGGCGGGCGTGGCCGCGTCGGGAGCGGGCAAGGCGCTGCTCGGCACGCAGATGTCCGTCGGGACGCTGCTGATCGCCGCACCGTTGTGTGCGATCGCCGGTGCGCAGCTCGGCCACCTGCTCGGCGCGAAGCTCGGCACCCGGATGTTCGACCGGCCGAACTCACGGCTCTTCAAGCGCTCGCACGTGGACAAGGCCGAGGAGTACTTCAACCGCTTCGGCCCCGCCAAGGCGGTGGTGATGGCCCGCTTCATCCCGGTGGTGCGGACGTTCCTCAACCCGGTCGCCGGAACGCTGGAGATGCCCGCGCGGACGTTCTTCGTCTGGAACGCGCTCGGCGCCGTCGTGTGGACCGAGGTCATGCTGCTGATCGGCTACAAGTTCGGCGACTCGATGGCGCCAGTCATAGACAAGTACCTGGTTCCGGCGGTCCTGCTCATCGTGCTGCTCTCGCTGACGCCGATCCTGATCGAGGTGCTGAAGGGCCGTCGCGGGGGCGGCGGTGCGGCAGCAGGCGGCACTGGGGCGTCCGCGTCCGCGTCCGGTGAGGGCGCGGAGTCGGGGCGGGCCCCGGTCACGGCGGGGACGGGAAGCGGGACCGGCACCGGCAGCGGCACCGGCACCGGCACCGGCACCGGAGGACGTCACCGCAAGCGGTGACGTCCCCTTCGTCGGAGTCTCGGCGCCTCAGAGGCCCAGGTCGGCGAGTTGGTAGGCGGCCAGGTAGGGCAGGCCGGCCTCGGCGATGGTCGGGGCGGCACCGCGCTCGACGATCACGGCGACGGCCACGACCTCGCCGCCCGCCTCGCGGACGGCCTCGACGGCGGTCAGCGGCGAGCCGCCGGTGGTGGAGGTGTCCTCGACGACCAGGACCCGGCGGCCCTTGACCTCGGTGCCCTCGATCCGGCGCTGCATGCCGTGCGCCTTCTGCGCCTTGCGGACCACGAAGGCGTCCAGGCGCTCACCGCGCGCGGCGGAGGCGTGCAGCATCGAGGTGGCGACCGGGTCGGCGCCGAGCGTGAGCCCGCCGACCGCGTCGAAGTCGAGGTCCTTGGTCAGGTCCAGCATGACCTGGCCCACGAGCGGTGCGGCGGTGCCGTCCAGCGTGATGCGGCGAAGGTCGATGTAGTAGTCGGACTCCAGCCCGGAGGACAGGGTCACCTTGCCGTGGACAACGGCCTTGTTCTTGATCTCTTCGAGAAGCGCGTCACGCGAGGTACTCATGAGACTTCAGCTTAGGCCCTGTCTGAGCCCGGTCCGGCGAAGGAGTGCCGCTCAGCCGCGCTGCCAGCTCCAGGTGGTGGTCACTTCGAGCGGCTCGATCGGGGTGACCAGGTGCGGCGCGGTGTTGAGGCCGTTCGGCGGGCCGGACTGCGGTTCGACGCAGACGGCGTCGTCCTGCTGGTCGAAGACGACCAGCCAGGTGCAGTCGCTGGTGACCGTCAGCGTCAGCTCGTCGGCCCAGCGCAGCGTGGCGAGGACGCCGTCCGGCAGGGCGAAGCAGTCGTCCCACGGGCCCGGGAGCGGGTCGATCCGCCGCCCGGTCGGGAGGTGGTCGGAGCCGCGCTCCTCCTGCCAGGCCGGGGTGAAGTCGAGGACGGCGGTCGGTCCGTCCGCCCGCAGCTGCTTGCGGAACCAGGGGTGCCACCCGGCCTGCGCCGGGAACGAGTCCTGCAGCGCCTCGACGGCGAGAGTGATGCGCAGCTGCTCCGGGGTCAGCTCGAACAGCTGGCTGACCCGGCCCGGGTAGGGCCAGGGGTCGGTGAGGTCACAGACGAAGGCCGCCGTCACGGTGCCCTCCGGGACCTCCCTGCCGGAGAACTCCGTGCCGTCCGCACCGGTGACGACGGGCGCGGCGGCGCGCCAGGCGCGGCGGACCACCGTGCCGTGGGCGGCGTGCGGAGGCAGGTCGAGCGGGAGCTGGTGACGGATCGGGCCGTTGTTGAAGCGTCCCCGGTCCACCCGGCCCGCCCACGGGGCCATCGGGAACGAACCGTGGCCGAAGACGTCCCGCACGTCCCCCTCCGCTGCCGCGCGTGCTGCCGATTCCGGTGCGGTGCGGAGCAGTTCGACGTCGCCGAGCCGCAGGCTGCCCACCCGGCAGCCGTCGCCGGGCAGCACGGTCACGGCGACGTCGCCCGCGGCGAGCAGGACGGGGGCGGGGTGGTGCACGGGTGGTTCCCTTCGGATCGGTGCGGTGAGCGGTCGCCGTCGAAGCGGTGAGCGGTCGCCGTGGGAGAGTGGGCGGTCGCCGTGGGAGAGTGGGCGGTCGCCGTCGAAAGTGGGCGGTCGCCGTCGAAGCGGCAGTCGGTCAGCGCGAGTGGCGGCGGAGGGCGCGGACCAGGATGACCGCGCCGCCGAGCAGGGCGACGCCGCCGACCAACCACGTTGCGCGCGGGCGGTCCAGCTCGGCGACCGGGGGCTCGCCCATCCGCCGCTCGGTCGTGCCCCAGCGCGCCGACGCGCGGGAGCGGGCGCTGCGGGGCGGCAGGACCGGGGCGTACCGACCGCGCGGCGGCGCGTGGTCGACCTCCTCGGCGGAGCGGCCGACCATGCTGCGCCGCGCCGACTCGACCGTGGCGGGCTCGCCGAGTTCACCGAGATCGCTCAGATCGCTGAGGTCCCCGAGCTCGCTCAGGTCGTTCAACTCGCCGAAGCCCTGGACCAGGAAGAGCTCGGCGTCGTCGTCGAAACCTTCCTCCAGCGGGTCGGACGCTTCTGCAGCGCCGGCTTCGTCCAACTCGTCGGCCTCCACCGCCAAGTCCTCCATCTGCTCCCCACGGGTGGCCAGCTCCGCGCAGAATCGGTCCAGCAGACGGCGACCCGCCGTCGCCAACGCCGAGGACGAGAACTCCTCGATCCGGCCCTTGCCCTGAAGCATCGTCAGGAAGGCCGCCCGGGTCGTGGCCGCGTCCTCCGCCACCGGCTCCAGCCGAACCCGGACCGTACCGGTGATGCTGCCGCTGCCGACCGACTGCTCGCCGTCGACCTCGAAGCCGAGACTGCCGTCGGCGTCGCCCTCGTCGGCGTCGTCGGCGTCGTCGAGACGTCGCAGTCGGGCGCGGTACGTGATGGAGGAGCCGCCGACGCGCAGCTTGAGCCGTCCCGCCAGCAACGGCGTCCCCGACGCACGCGCCGCGTCGGACCCGTCGCCCTGGGCGGGCACCTCGGGCACGGCCGTGTCGGTGGCGGTCTGGTCCGGGGTGAATCCCGGCAGACAGACCGCGAGCAGCTCGGGTCGGCCCAGGGACCGCTGGAGGGTCCGCGGCGACAGTGGTACCAGAACCTCATGCTCCATGCCTGGTGAGCCTACCCACCCGTCGCGCCGGAAGCGCCGGTTCAGCGTGGATCGAGCAGCGTGGTGACCCGGTCGGCGTGCCCGCGCGGCTCGGTGAGGAGGTGGAGGGCGGGCAGTCCCAGCGGTCCCGGCAGTCCGTGGGACGGCCCGTTCGGCAGGGTGAGGGTCTGTCCGCCCTGCGCCGGGGCGGCCGAGGCGAGGACGAAACTCCAGGTGGGCGTGGTGACCGGACCGCAGCCGCCACGGCCGTCGGCGTCGTAGGCGAGGACGGAGAGGCCGACCGAGCGGATGGTGTCGGTCACCGACCAGAGACGGCTGCCCGCGTGCACCACCAGCCGTCCGCCGGGGGCCAGCATCCGGCGGACCAGACCGTAGAACTCACTGGTGTAGAGCTTGTCGGCGTCGTCGAGCCGGGGGCCGGGCAGGTCGGCGACGATCACGTCGTAGGGGTGTTCCTGGAGCGGCGCGGTGCGCAGCCAGCCGAAGGCGTCCGCGGTGACGGTGTCCAAGCGGGGGTCGTCCAGGACGTGGCGGTTGAGGGCGGAGAGCACCGGATCGGTCCGGGCCAGCTGGAGCAGGTCGGGGTCCTGCTCGACCAGGGTCACCTTGCGGACGCCGGGGGTGTCGAGCACCTGACGGGCCGCCAGGCCGTCACCGCCGCCGAGGACGAGCACCCGGGCGTGCGGGCCGACCAGCGCGGGGCCGATCAGCGCCGCATGGTAGGCGGCCTGATCCCGGCCGCAGACGGCGAGCCGGGAGTCGAGGTAGACGCGGACGGAGGTCAGTGCGGCAGCGTCCACCAGCTGTCCCGGACCGATGTGCGCCCCGTCGAGTACGACGCCCGGCTGTCGGGCCGCCGCACCGCCGGACGCGGCCGGTCCGACCGGCCCGCCCGCCGGCCCGCCCGCCGGCCCCAGCCCCCCGGTGACCACGATCTGCTGGTAACGGCTCTGCTCGCTGACCCGTACCGGGCCGCCGTAGAGCCGCCGTTGGGCCGCCCGCTCGAAGGCGCTGCTGCCCGCCCACGCCAGCAGCAGGATCACGACCACCGCGCCGCTGAGCAGCCAGAGCAGCAGCCGGGCCCGGGGCGCGGGCTCCTTGCGGAAGATGCAGAGCGCGATCAGGCCGCCCGCAGCGGTGTTGACCACCCCGGTCACCAGTGCGCCGGTGAGCTGGCCGAGGGTCGGCAGCAACAGGAAGGGGAAGGCCAACCCGCCGATCAGCGCGCCCACGTAGTCGGCCGCGAACAGGTCGGCGACGGCCCGCCCGGCCTCCTGGCGCCGGACCCGCTGCATCAGCGTCATCAGCAGTGGGATCTCCGCGCCGATCAGCAGCCCGATCAGCGAGGCGACCGCGACCAACGCGACCTGGTAGTGGCCGAACCAGACGAAGCAGCCGTAGAGCGCCAGCACCGACAGACCGCCGATCAGCGCCAACGCGCTCTCGACCATGGCGAACGCGGACGCCGGGCGCCGGGTGAATCGCTTCGCCAGCAGTGACCCGGCGCCCATCGCGCAGACCATCACCGAGAGCACGACGGACGCCTGGGTGACGGAGTCGCCCAACAGGTAGCTGCCGAGGGCGACCAGGTCCAGCTCGTAGACCAACCCGCATGCGGCGCAGACGAAAGCTGCGAGCAGCACCAGCAGCCGGGTGGCGCGGGGAGAAGGGTTGATCACGCAGAAACGCTAGGCGACGAGGGCGGACAACCTCGTCGCCCACGGGAGTGGCGGCGCATCGTGTCGCCTTGACATGTCGCACGCCCGTTCGTGCAACTTGCCCGCCCTGGCGCGGCCTTCGAGCAGGCCGCCAGCACTTCCGTCCACTTCCTACAGCCGTATTTGATGGATTGTCAGCCGAATGCGCGCAATGTTGACCGCGTACACACCAATTGACCCTCCTGCGGATATGCATGCCAGGTGCGCCACAGGATGCCGCTCTCGTCACCGCCGGCCAGCAATGCGGTGAACGCATTCGGATCACCGGGGAACACCCCGGCAAGGCCGTGCGGATGGTTCTCCACCAGGGCGAGCAACTCCTGTGCCCGGCCCGCGAACTCGTGTGAGGAGAGGGTTTCGACCCGGGCCGCGAATTCGTACTCCCAGCCCCGGACCCGCTCGGCCACCCGGGCGGGCAGCGGGGTGCGACGGCCCGGCATACAGGCCACCGTCTCCACGCACTCCTCCTCTCCCGCACCCAGGATGACCTGGTGCGATGCGCCGAGCAGGCGGAGTTGGATGCTGTTCGGGCCGAGGTCCAGGTCCAGTACGGCAAGTGCCGGAAGCAGGCTGCTGCCCAGGCACCAGGCCAGGTCACCAGCACGGGTGTCGGTGTAGTGGGTGTGGAGGGTGGTGAGCATTCTCGGCTCCGCGTACTCGGGTCCTTCGATGACGCCGGGACAACCCTTACGGTCTGTGGGAACGATGCTGCCGCGACGGAGGGACATTCGGGGGACTCAGGAAGCAGGGAAGCACGAATACTCCGTGTCCGTAGGGGATTTACCCATTTTCGCCGCGCCCCCATCACCGCGCCGTAGATTCTCACCGATGACCGGTCCGCGCCCGTGACGTGCCACGATCCGAGGAGGAGTTCCGGACATGTGCGTGCCGCTCATTCCCACGGCATATACATCCATATCTACGCCTGCCGTCTTCACCCTTCCGTGTGCCACCCGAACGGGGCGCTCCGCCGTCATTAGCCCGCTCGGCATTCACCCGTTCGCATGAGTGCTGCGCATCGCCTGCGCCCGCCGCGTCGCAGCCGGCATCGCGGTCGGCGTCGCGGAGGCGGTCAACTTCGGGCCCGTCGCAGCGGTCGGTGCGCGCCGCGCAGCGGCAGCGCGACCGGTCCGGGGCCCTTGACGTTGCGCATGACCGGCGCGGTCTCCACCTGACGGACCGCCGGCAACGCGGCGATCCGGGTGGTCAGGTAGGTGTAGAAGCCCTGCACGTCCGAAGTCAGCACCACCGCGTGCAGGTTGGTCGGCCCGGTGGTCGCGCAGGCGTAGGCGACCTCGGGGTGCTCAGCCAACGCGGCACCGGTGGCGTCCAGTTCGGCGGGGGCGACAGAGAGCCAGAGCAGCGTGGCGTTGCGGATACCGAAGATCCGCCAGTCCATGTCGAGGTCGAAGTAGAGCACGTCGGCCGCCTCCAGCTCCGCCATCCGACGGCGCACCGTGCTCGCCGACCAGCCTGTGGCGGCGGCGAGTTCGGTCAGTCCGGCCCGGCCGTCCACGGCCAGGACCTCGAAGAGCCGCCGGTCGGCGTCGTCGACGCCCACCGAGCCGGGACCGACCGCGAGGCCGACTGCCGGGTCGGCAGCGGCACCGACCGCCGGGCCTCCCGCCGGGCCGACGGGCGACGGCAAGCCGCCCGGACGCAGCGTCGCGACCTGCTCCGGACTGAGCGCACCGGACTTGAGCGCGATGCTGTGCGCGCCGCCGAAGTACGTGTGCATCACGCAGTGCGCGCTCACCCCGACCACGCTCGGCGTGCGGGGCAGCCGTTGCAGCAGCAGGCTGTCCTGTTGTGCGTCCGGATGGGCCCGCGTGGTGCAGTTGATCTCCGCACCGCCCGAACCGAGGCTGACCCACGTGGTGTCCTCCCGCCTGGCCAGCGCGTCCGCCACGGCGGGCGCCGCGCCCGGGATGCACTGCACCCGCACGTGCCAGCGGACCTCGCCGAGCGCGGTGGCCTCGCTCAGGCCGAGCACGCGGACGCTGCCCCGGTCGCGCAGGCGCGCGTAGCGGCGGGCGACGGTCTGGTCCGAGACGCCGAGCACTTCGGCGATCCGGCTGAACGGGGCACGGGCGTCGAGCTGCAGCGCCTGGGCCAGCTGCCGGTCCAGCCTGTCGTAGCCGTCCTCGGCCGCTCGGGCGGCAGCGCGTGCAGTGATGTCGGTTTCCATGCCACCAGCCTACGGCGGTGTCGGAATCTGCCAGTAAAGCCGAATCGACGTGGAGGACGGGCAGCAGGACGCCGACACTGGAACAGGCGACACCGCCCGATCCCATCCTTTCGTCCGTCCTGGAGTCCTCCATGCGTAAGTGGATACCCCTGGCTGCCGTCTGCCTCGGCGCGTTCATGCTGCTGGTCGACGTCAGCATCGTGAACGTCGCCCTGCCGAAGATGGCGGCCGACCTGAACTCCTCGTTCACCTCGCTGCAGTGGGTCGTCGACATCTACGCGCTGACGCTGGCCGCGCTGCTGATGGCGCTCGGCTCGCTCGGCGACCGCCTCGGCCACCGCCGCCTCTACCTCACCGGCCTGGTCGTCTTCGCCGCCGCCTCGCTCGCCTGCGGGCTGGCCCCCAACGCGGCCATGCTGATCACCGCGCGTGCGGTGCAGGGCATCGGCGGCGCGGCCATGATGACCTCGACCACGGCGCTGCTCGCCTCCGCCTATCAGGGCCGGGACCGCGGCACCGCGTTCGGCGTCTGGGGCGCGGTCAACGGCGCGGCTGCGGCCGTCGGTCCGGTCCTGGGCGGGCTGCTGACCGACCAGTTCGGCTGGCGGGCGATCTTCTTCGTCAACGTCCCGGTCGCCGTCGTGGCCGTCGCGATGACCGTCGGCTTCCTCAAGGGCGGAACCGGCGCGTCCCGCGGCCGGGTGGACGTGGCCGGGGCCGCGAGCTTCACCCTCTTCGCGGCGGCGCTGACCTACGGCCTGATCGAGAGCGGTGACAAGGGCTGGGGCAGCTTCACCGCGCTCGGCTCGATCGGCGTCGGCGTGCTCGCGCTGATCGCGTTCGCCGTGATCCAGCTGCGCGGAGCGAACCCGCTGCTCGACCTGTCGCTGCTGCGCAACCGCACCTTCCTCGGCCTGATGCTCGCCGGGCTGCTGCTCACGGCCGCCGCGTTCGCCGAACTGACCTACACCTCCCTCTGGTTGCAGGAGGCGCTGGGGCTGAGCCCGCTCTCGGCGGGTCTGGCGGTGTCGCCCATGGCGCTGTCCGCCTTCGTGGTCGCCCTGGTCAGCGGCAAGGCGCTTCACAAGGTCACCCCGCAACCGCCCATCGGCGTCGGCCTGCTGCTGATCGGCGGCGGAACGATGATGCTGGCCGCGGTCACCGCGTCCTCCGGTTGGACCGCGCTGCTTCCCGGGCTGCTGGTCACGGGTGTCGGCGTCGGCCTCTCCACGCCGATGTTGATGTCGACGGCCCTGGCCGCCGTCCCGCCCGCCCGCGCGGGCATGGCCAGCGGCGCGCTCAGCACGGCCCGGCAGCTGGGCTACGCGCTCGGCATCGCCGTGCTGGGCACGATCTTCCAGCGCCACTTCCACGGGACGTCGCTGCGTGCGTCGTTCGCCTCCGGCCTGGACCTGGTCTACCTCACCGCGGGCGCGACCGGCCTGGTCGCCGGCGTCCTGGTCCTCGCCCTGGTCCGCCGCCACGCCGCTCCCGGTGCAGGCCACCCGGCCAGCCCGGTCGCGTCGTCCGACGCCGACGTCCCCGGCGCCCCCGGCGCACGTACGCAGGACCTGGTCCGGGACTGACGGACCGACAGATCACCTGTACTGCAGGCGGAGGGCCCGGTCGGAAGCGGCCGGGCCCAGCCATGTCCGGACGCTCAGGCGCGCAGGCGCTGCAGGCGGCTGACGGCATCCTCCAGGACGGCGTCCTGCTTGCAGAAGGTGAAGCGGACCTGGCTGCGGCCCGCCTCCTTGTCGTCGTAGAAGACCGAGTTGGGGATCGCGACGACGCCGCAACGCTCCGGCAGGGCGCGGCAGAAGGCGTAGGCGTCCTTCTCGGCGAACGGGGCGATGTCGGTGGTGATGAAGTACGTGCCCTGCGGCTCGTAGACCTCGAACCCGGCCGCGCGCAGGCCCGCGTCCAGCAGGTCGCGCTTGCGCTCGAGGTCGGCGCGGAAGCCGTCGAAGTACGCGTCGGGCAGGCGCAGCGCCTCGGCGACTGCGTACTGGAACGGGCCTGCGGAGACGTAGGTCAGATACTGCTTGGCTGTGCGCACCGCCGCGACCAACTCCGGTGTGGCGGTGACCCAGCCGACCTTCCAGCCGGTGAAGGAGAAGGTCTTCCCGGCCGAGGAGATGGAGACCGTGCGCTCGCGCATGCCCGGCAGGGCGGCGATCGGCCGGTGGACGGCCGCGCCGAAGACGAGGTGCTCGTAGACCTCGTCGGTGACCACCAGCAGGTCGTGCTCGACGGCGAGCGCCGCGATCGCGGACAGCTCCTCCGGGGCGAGCACGGTGCCGGTCGGGTTGTGCGGGGTGTTGAGCAGCAGCAGGCGGGTGCGCGGGGTGATCAGGGCGCGCAGCTCGTCCAGGTCCGGGCGGAAATCGGGCGCGCGCAGGGTGAGCGGGACCCGCGTCGCACCGGCCATGGCGATGCAGGCGGCGTAGGAGTCGTAGAACGGTTCAAAGGCGATGACCTCGTCGCCCGGCTCCAGCAGGGCCAGCAGCGAGGCCGCGATCGCCTCCGTGGCACCGGCGGTGACCAGGACCTCCGTGTCCGGGTCGTAGCCGAGACCGTAGAACCGCTGCTGGTGCTCGGCGATCGCCTGCCGCAGCTCGGGGACGCCGGGCCCGGGCGGGTACTGGTTGCCCCGGCCCTCCCGCAGCGCCCGGACCGCCGCCTCGCGGACCTCCTCCGGACCGTCGGTGTCCGGGAAGCCCTGCCCGAGGTTGATCGAGCCGGTCGCGGTGGCCAGCGCCGACATCTCGGCGAAGATCGTCGTCCCCATGCCCGCCAGACGGCGGTTCAACAGCGGCCTGTTGCTCATGAGCGCAGCATAGGGCCTGCCCGGGCCCTCGGCGGAAGGTCCGAGTCGGAGTCGGTCCGACGGCCGAGGTCGTGGCGGACATCGACGCGTAGCGTCCGAAGCAACGGAACTACGGGGCTACGGAGCTACGGGGCTACAGGGCTGCGGGCCTACGACGAAGGAGCGCGGAGATGCTGGCGAGCGTGGTGCGGGAGTACGGCGGACCGGAGCAGCTGCGGCTGGAGGACGTGCCGGATCCCGTCCCGGGGCCGGGCGAGCTGCTGGTGCGGGTCGAGGCGGCCGGGGTGCAGTTCGTGGAGACGCAGGTGCGGGCGGGCCGGATGGCCGGGACGCCGCTCGCGCCGCCCTCGCTGCCGTGGGTACCGGGAAGCGAGGTCGCGGGCACCGTGGTGGCCACCGGCGAGGGCGTCGATCCGTCCCTGGTCGGCGCGCGGGTCACCGGACGGACCGGGCAGGGCGGCGGCTACGCCGAGTCGGCGCTGCTGCGCGAGCACGACGCGCATCCGATCCCGGAACGGCTGGGCGCGGCCGAAGCCGTCTCCCTGCTCGGCACCGGGCGGACCGCGGTCGGCCTGACCGAACTGGCCGCGGTCGGCCCGGACGACGTGGTGCTGGTGGAGTCGGCCGCGAGCGCCGTCGGCACGCTGCTGGTGCAGCTGGCCCGGCAGGCCGGCGTCCGCCGGGTGGTCGGACTGGCCCGGGGCGAGCGGAAGTTGGCGCTGGCCAAGGAGTTCGGCGCGGACACCGTCCTGGACTACGCTGAGCCCGGTTGGTCGGCGGCGCTCAGCGACGCCGGGGTCAGCGTGGTCTTCGACGGCGTCGGGGGCACGATCGGCCGGGAGGCGTTCGAACTGCTGCGGCCCGGTGGCCGGTTCATCGCGTTCGGGTTCAGCAGCGGTGCGGGGACGACGATCGCGCCCGGCGAGGCCGAGCAGCGCGGCGTCACCACCCTCGACTACTTCGGGCCGCCGACGGGTGCACGCAGCCCTGAGGTCCAGCACCGCCAGACCCGCGACCTGCTCACCGCCGTGGCGGCGGGACGCGTCCGGCCGCTGGTCGGCCAGACCTTCCCGCTGCGGGACGCGGCGGCCGCCCACGCGGCGATCGAACGCCGGGAGACCGTGGGCAAGACCGTGCTGCTGCCCTGAACGGAACGGCGACGGCCGGTGGGTTCAACGCACCGGCCGTCGCCGTGAATCACTGCTCAACTGTCAGCCTGTCAGCTGGTCAGCTCGCGGTCGTCGTGACCTGACCGGCCGAGCTGCCCGCCAGCCAGTCGCTCCAGCTGAGGTTGAACGCCGCGTAGCCGTTGTCACCGGCCGCCTTGCCGCGCGGGGAGCCGGAGATGGTGACCGGGTCGCCCACCTCGACGTAGTTGTAGTACCACTCCGCGTCGCTCAGCGACAGGTGGACGCAGCCGTGCGAGCCGTAGCTGTGGCCCGGGTACGGGTCGCCCGTGGAGTAGTGGACGTAGGTGCCGGAGAACGTCAGGTGGACGTCCCAGGGCAGCGTCAGGTCGTAGTAGTTCGGGTTGCTCTTGTCGCAGGTGATGCCGACGCTGCAGGAGGTCATCCGGACCTCGGGCTGCTTGTCGATCACGGCCATGGTGCCGTCCCAGGACGGGAAGTCCGGGCTGCCCGCGTCGATCGGCATGGTCTTGACCAGCTGGCCGTTGCGGTAGACCTTCATCGAGTGGCCGGGGACGCTGACCTGCGTCTCGGTGTCCGCCCCGATGGTGAAGCTGTGGTGGTAGTTGTGGGTGCCCCAACGACCGTTGCCGTCACCGACGTTGTCGAGGTCGGCGTTGATCGAGACGTGGGTGCCCGACGGCCAGTAGCTCTGCGGCCGGAAGTCCACGCGGGTGTCGCTGTACCAGTGCCAGGCGCCGACGATCGGCGTCGACGAGGTCACCTTCAGCGCCTGCTCGACGGCCTTGCGGGCGGAGCTGGCGACCGGGTTGGAGAAGACCACGGATATGGGCATCGCCACGCCGACCTGGGCCCCGTCGACCGGGGATATGGAGTCCAGCTCGAGCGGCGGCCCGGCCGGGTGCGTCGGCGACGGGCTGGTAGTCGGCTTGGCCGGCTTGCTCGCACTCGCACTCGCGCCGGCCACCGGCGAGGTTGACGTCCCCTTGGACGCCGCAGCGGAGGCGTTGCCCCCGCAGCCACTCGCTCCGGCCAGCACGGCGCCGGCCAACAGCGCCATACCAATGGTGTTCTTGATCCGCCCCACGCGTCCCACGCCACCTGCTCCGCTCACGCCACATCGTCACCGGACGTCCCGACACGTCCTCAGACTTCGAACCCTACGCAAGCGGTTGCAGGCAGCATGTAAAGCAAAGGTCAAGATTAGGACTCGGTGCTGTTTCCATCGTTGTCGCCGGGCTTCTCGCCATCGGCGGCACCGTCCCCGTCGACCTCCTTGACCAGGCCGAGGCGCTCGCTGATCCACTGGTTGAAGGTGACCGAGGCCTGGACCCAGTTGACGACCATGGCCGCGAAGTAGTTGATGTTCACGCCCATGCCGACGATCATCTGCGCCTCGCCGACCACGCGGAGCACACCGTCGTCCTGGGTGGCCGTGTAGACCTTGGGCCACAGCGTCTCGCGGTTCCACTCGTCCAGCGCCTCGAGCAGCTCCGGCTTGGCGCCGAGGTCGTGGGCGTGGTTGTAGAAGGCGCGGACCGCGAAGAGCTCCTTCTGCTCGCCGCGGAACATGAAGTAGACCTGGAACTCCTCCCAGGGCGCGACGACGTCGCCCTCGGCGTCCACACCGTGCTTGAGCTCCATCTGGTCCAGCAGCTGCTTGACCAGTTCGGCGTCCGGAATGACGACCGGCGGCGGCCCCTGCTGCGGCTGGGGCTGCGGGTTCGGCCCGCCGAAGTTGGGAATGGCGGACGGGTCGATGCTCACGAGAGAGGTTCCCTTCGGGTTACGGCTTGCCGGTCTTCATCCTGCCTCACCCGGGGGTGCAGCGCCCAGTGTCGTCGCCCCCTCGGAAGGGGGTCTTACCGTGCCGCGCATTGCCACAGCACAAGAGTGCTCCACCGCTGCTTCCAGGTGCTCCACACAGGGCGAGGGCCCGCACACGGGACGTGTGCGGACCCTGGCTCGGTTACCGGTCGGACGGTCCGACGGTCAGGCCTCCTTGCGGGCGACCGTCAGCTCGTCCGCGCCCTCGTCGGCGTCGACCAGGACGGTGTCGCCGTCCCGGACGTCGCCCGCGAGGATCGCGCGGGCCAGCTTGTCGCCGATCGCCGACTGGACCAGGCGGCGCAGCGGGCGGGCGCCGTACGCCGGGTCGTAGCCGGTGATCGCCAGCCAGTCGCGGGCCGCGGCGGAGACGTCCAGCGTGAGCCGGCGCTCCTCCAGACGACGGCTGAGCGCCTGGACCTGAAGGTCGACGATCCGAGTCAACTCCTCGGCCCCGAGCGGGTCGAAGACCACGATGTCGTCGAGCCGGTTGAGGAACTCCGGCTTGAACGCGGTCCGCACCGTCTCCAGCACCCGGTCCTTCTTGACCGCGTCGTCCAGGGACGGGTCGACCAGGTACTGCGAGCCGAGGTTGGAGGTCAGGATCAGGATGGTGTTGCGGAAGTCCACCGTCCGCCCCTGACCGTCCGTCAGACGGCCGTCGTCCAGCACCTGGAGGAGGATGTCGAAGATCTCGGGGTGGGCCTTCTCCACCTCGTCCAGCAGCACCACCGCGTACGGACGGCGGCGGACCGCCTCGGTGAGCTGGCCGCCCTCCTCGTAGCCGACGTAGCCGGGAGGGGCGCCGACCAGCCGGGCGACGCTGTGCTTCTCGCTGTACTCGCTCATGTCGATGCGGACCATGGCCCGCTCGTCGTCGAAGAGGAAGTCGGCGAGCGCCTTGGCCAGTTCGGTCTTGCCGACGCCGGTCGGGCCGAGGAAGAGGAACGAGCCGGTCGGCCGGTCCGGGTCGGCGACGCCGGAGCGGGAGCGCCGGACCGCGTCGGAGACGGCCCGGACGGCGGCGGACTGACCGACCAGGCGGCGGCCGAGCTCCTCCTCCATCCGCAGCAGCTTCGTCGTCTCGCCCTCCAGCAGCCGTCCGGCCGGAATGCCCGTCCAGGACGCCACGACGTCGGCGACGTCGTCCTGGCCGACCTCCTCCTTGACCATGGACGAGGTGGTGGACTCGGTGCGCGCCGCGTCCTGCGCCTCGGCCAGCTCCTGCTCGGCTGCGGGGATGTCCGCGTACATCAGCCGGGAGGCGGTCGTGAAGTCGCCGTCGCGCTGGGCGCGTTCTGCCTGGCCGCGCAGGCCGTCGAGGCGCTCCTTCAGCTCGCCGACCTTGTTGAGGCTGCCCTTCTCCTGTTGCCAGCGGGCGGTCAGCGCGCCCAACTGCTCCTGCTTGTCCGCGAGATCACGGCGCAGTCGCTCCAACCGCGCGACGGAGGCGGCGTCGGACTCCTTGGAGAGCGCCATCTCCTCCATCCGCAACCGGTCGACGGCGCGCTGGAGTTCGTCGATCTCGACCGGGGACGAGTCGATCTCCATCCGCAGCCGGGACGCGGCCTCGTCGACGAGGTCGATGGCCTTGTCCGGCAGGAACCGGGAGGTGATGTAGCGGTTGGACAGCGACGCGGCGGCGACCAGGGCCGCGTCCGCGATCTGCACCTTGTGGTGCGCCTCGTAACGTCCCTTGAGCCCGCGGAGGATCGCGATGGTGTCCTCCACGCTCGGCTCGCCGACCAGCACCTGCTGGAACCGGCGCTCCAGCGCGGCGTCCTTCTCGATCCGCTCGCGGTACTCGTCCAGCGTGGTCGCGCCGACCATGCGCAGCTCGCCGCGGGCCAGCATCGGCTTGAGCATGTTGCCCGCGTCCATCGCGGAGTCGCCGCCCGCACCCGCGCCGACGAGCGTGTGCAGCTCGTCGATGAAGGTGATGACCTGGCCCTCGCTGGCCTTGATGTCGCTCAGGACGGCCTTGAGTCGCTCCTCGAACTCACCGCGGTACTTGGCGCCGGCCACCATCGCGCCCAGGTCGAGCGCGACCAGGCGCTTGCCGCGCAGCGACTCGGGCACGTCGCCCGCGACGATGCGCTGGGCCAGCCCCTCGACGACGGCGGTCTTGCCGACGCCGGGCTCGCCGATCAGCACCGGGTTGTTCTTGGTCCGGCGGGACAGCACCTGGACCACGCGGCGGATCTCCTGGTCCCGGCCGATGACCGGGTCCAGCTTGCCGTCGCGGGCGGCCTGGGTGAGGTCGGTGCCGTACTTCTCCAGTGCCTTGTAGCTGCCCTCCGGGTCCGCGGAGGTGACCCTGGCGCTGCCGCGGACCTCCTTGAACGCGTCCAGCAGCGCCTTGGCGGTGGCGCCCTCGGCCTTGAGCGCGTCGGCGGCCGGGCCGCCCTCGGCGGCGAGGCCGACCATCAGGTGCTCGGTCGAGACGTACTGGTCGTCCAGCTCGGCGGCGCGGGCCGCGGCCTCGTTGAGCACCGCGACCGTCGGCCGACCGAGCTGCGGCGCGGCGACCGTCGACCCCTGGGCGCTGGGCAGCGCCTGCACGAGCCGCTCCGTCGCGGCGCGCAGCCGCACCGGGTCGGCCCCGACGGCCTCCAGCAGCGGGCGGGCGATCCCCTCGGGCTGCTCCAGCAGGGCCAGCAGGACGTGGACGGGCATCACGTCCGGGTTGCCCGCGCCCGACGCCTGCCGGATCGCCGCGGAGAGTGCCTCCTGGGCCTTGGTGGTGAGCTTGCTGGCGTCCACGTGTGTTCGGTCCTCCTCCGACCCGCGCCGATGTCTGCCGTATCCAGCATGACATAAGTTGAGTCTATTCCACTCAAGGTTATGGAAGGCAGTGCTGTCAGCCGAGGCCAGGGGTGTGAACCCCGCCCCTCAGTGGTGCTCTTCGGCGTCCAGGTGCTCGACGCAGACGGCGATGCTGAGCAGCAGCGGGACGTCCTCGCCGTCGGCGACGTCGATCGCGTAGTGGTCGCGGACGCTGAACCAGCTCTTGCTGACGACCGCGACCCGGCGGCCGTCCTGCTCCAGACGGAACTCGTGGTCGGTGAAGTTGCCGACGATCTCGATCTCGCCGCCGCCGACCGAGCCGTCCAGCTCGGCGAGGTACTTGTCGTGGAAGACGGTGAGCAGCTTCTTCTTCACCGTGGCGAGCTTTCCGCCGTGGTGCTGCTCGACGACCATCGCGTCGCGGACCGAGAGCATCTTCTTCTTGATCACGGCCACCACCTCGCCCGTGTGATGGTCCTTCAGCTCGAAGGTCTCGCGGACGCGGAGCGCCTTGCCGTCGACGAGGTAGGCCTTCTCGCCGTGCTCGGTGGTGATCCAGTGGTCGTCGCCGAAGCCGAAGATCCGCTCGCGCATCAGGAACTTCATGGTGCGTTTCCCCTCACTGGTCCTCAGATCGGCGTCCCGGTCGGAGTTCCGACCGGCGTCCGTGCCGACCGGACGTCAGCGCCCATGCTTCCATCCGTCCGCAAACGACGCGCCCAGCGTGAATCTGCGATCGCTATTCGCAGTAATAGACTGCACTGCGTCAGTGCGTTCAGTGCGTTCAGTGCGTTCGCATGGAGCCCTGGTGGCGTGGAGGAGGACAACCCGATGTCAGACAAGCCCGCACACCCCGCACGCCCTGCCGTCTGGCAACGCCCCGAACGCGGCGCCCGCGGCCCCGCGCCCGAGCGCAGCCGTCCCCAGATCACCGCCGCGGCCGTGGAGTTGGCCGACGCCGAGGGCCTCGCCGCCGTCTCGATGCGGGCCATCGCCCACCTCCTGGGCACCGGCCCGGCGTCGCTCTACCGCTACGTCGCGAGCCGCGACGACCTGCTCGACCTGATGGCCGACACGGTGGCTGGCGAGATCGACCTCTCCGCAGCGCCCACCGGCGACTGGATCGACGACCTCAGCGGACTCGCCGTCCAGTCCAAGGCCGTCTACCTGCGGCACCCCTGGATGCTCGACCTGGCCGCCCAGCGGGGCCAGGTCCTCGGCCCGCGCGCGATCGACTACCTGGACCACGCGCTGGCCGTGCTGGCCCCCGCCCCCGGCGACGGCCGCGCCAAGCTGGAAGCGATCGGCCTGGTCGGCGGCCTCGCCTCGCTCTTCGCCCGCCAGGAGCTCCTCGCCGCCTCCCCGGGCTCCGGCGCGGCCCCCGCACCGTCGGCGCAGGGCGCCTACCTGGCCTCCGTCGCAGCGGAGGGCCGCCACCCGCACCTGCTCGCCGTCCTGACGGCGGCCGGTCCGCCCCCGGTCGACAGCCCGGCCGAGCGCGACGCGCTCTTCCGCAAGATGCTGCGACGGGTGCTGCCGGGCCTGCTCAGCTGACCGGGCCCGTGCTCCGCGGCCGTCGGCATTCCGGGGTCGGTCGCGTTCCGGGGCCGGTCAGCCGGAGATCCGGCCGACCTGCTGCTTGATCAGCGCCTCCGCCGCCGCCTTGTCCGGCGTGGCAGGCGCGAAGGTGATGACGTAGACGAGCGTGCGGCCGACCCGGGCGGCCTCCTTGACCCACGCGTTGCCCTGGGAGTCCAGCGTCGGGTTGGACATGCCCATCCCGTTCACGGCGGTGTCCTGATAGCTGACCCCTGACGACGCTTCCTCCTTCCAGCTGTTGCTCAGCCCCAGGTACATGCTCTGAGCGCCGCTGTCCGTACTGAAGTCGACGAGCCAGACCTCGGCCTGGGAGCCGTCCGCGGTGAACCAACCGTGCCGGGCCGCGCCGGTGAAGCCACGGCGCTGCACGATCGGGGTCTCCTGCGCCTGGGCACTCGCCAGGTAGAAGCTGCCGATGAAGTCGCTCAGGCCGAACGCGCCGGTCTTGTTCTGGGTCCAGGGCCGGGCTCCGGAGGGGTAGGGGACCATGTCGCCCAGCAACGCCCGCGCGTCCGCAGTTCCCGCGGCCGAGCTGCCGCTCGAGGTGCCGGTCGCGTTCGCGCCCGGGGTAGACGTCGCCGCGGACGTTCCAGGTCCTCCGGACCCTCCAGACCCTCCGGACCCAAAGCTGATCACGGAGCACCCCGTCAACGAGCCCGCCAGGGCGAGCCCGGCAACGGCACGGAGAAGACGGCTGCAGTTCATGAGGCCCCCACGGACGAAGTCGGTCGATCAGCTCGATCAGGGGGTCACCATGGCCGACCGCGCGCGCCTGACCTCGGCATCCCCGTCCTTCACAACCTTTCGCAACGGAACCGAGAGCAGGCGGCGACAGTTCCGACACCTGCCCTCACCTGCCACGTCGCCCAACCCACCGTCCGGGGGTACGTTCAACCCCAACCCGGCTCGGAGCCGGAGCGGAAAGGACGGACCGCCCCATGCGCAGCCTCGACCTGCACCCCATCTTCCGCAACAACCGCGACATCGAACTGACTCTCCGTCAGTTTCTCTTCACCGCCGCGCAGTCCGGCGACCCCGTCGCCGAGATCATCCCGGGCAAAGGCTCCGGGCAACTCAAACGCCGCGTCCTGGCCTTCCTCGACCAGAAGCACATCCGCAAGCTCTACACCCGCCACGAGCCCGACCCGAAGAACCCGGGACGGATCCTCGTCCACTTCCGGGAGTGAGCGGTTGTTAGAGGCCGCCGCCGGCCGCACCAATCGAGGCCACCGCGCCCACCCGCATCCCGAAGGCCGCCGAAAAGCCCGTCCGACGCCGAAGCCATTCGACCAACCCACATGCGCCCGCCATCGCCTCATCAGACAGCAGGCCGACGCCTCGGCCGACTCCCCACGGGCACGACCGTCCGCAGCTGCTCGAACGCTCGCGCGAGAGTAGAACGCAAGATCCGCAAGCACGCACCGCATTTTGGGACTGGGGCCTCCAAGCTGAGGCTCGCCGACTTCCCCTGTTGCGTTTACTTCGTTTGTTGCGAATAATTCAGTTGGGCGACTGGAGGGAGTGCGAACCTGATGGCTACCACAGCACAGAGCCGGAAGCTGGAACCCGGTGTCATCAACACGCAGGACGCCGAGCGCGCGCTGCGCCGGGTCAACGAGTACCTCGCCTGCACCGAAGGCAGCGACGACGACATCCGAGTGCATCTTGAGGTCGGCGCACAGGACGAAGCCCTGGTGCTGCCGCGACCAGTCGCCGAGATGTTCGCCGCAATGCTGGCGGCGCTGGCGAGCGGCAAGGGCGTTCAGGTCCTGCCCGTGGACGCCGAGCTCACCACTCAGCGGGCTGCAGAGATGCTCAACGTCTCCCGGCCGTACCTCATCGGACTCCTGGAGGACGGCCAGATCCCCTACCGCCGGGTCGGACGACACCGCCGCATCCGTTTCGAGGACCTCATGAGCTACAAGCGCGTGGACGACCAACGCCGTCACGACGCAGCGAACGCCCTGGCCCAGCTCGGCCAGGAGCTGGGGCTGGACTGAGACCATGGCGTTCGTCGTTGTCTACGACTCGTGCGTGCTGTACCCAAACGTAGTACGTGACCTGCTGATTCGAGTGGCGCAAGCCGGGATGGTCCAAGCCAAGTGGACCGACTTGATCCTGGATGAGATGAGCCGGGCTCTTCACTTGCAGAGAGGAACCGCTCCCGACAGATTGGAGCGCCTTCGCCGTCTCATGAGCAACTCCATCCGTGACGTCCGAGTCATCGGATACGAACCGCTGGTGACAGCAGTCAAGTTGCCCGATCCCGACGATCGACACGTGCTCGCCGCAGCGATCAAGGCCAAGGCTCAAGTGATCCGTCACGAACAACGTGAAGGACTTCCCCGCGGGTGCCCTCGCCGAGTGGGACGTCGAGGTGCGGACGGCAGACTCATTCATCCTCGATCTGCTCGGCCTTGACGACCGGGTCGTCTACTCGTGCGTCAGCCAGATCGCGGAGTCCCGACGCAACCCTCCGGAAACCGTGGACGATGTGCTCGGCCACATGGAACGCTCCGGCCTTCGCTCCTCCGTTGCCGCACTGCGCTCCGGCCCCGGATCGGTCGCCCAGATGACCGACGAGACCGACAACTGACAGCCGGGGCCAGTTGCCCGGAATGCGTCCACAGCCCGATGCGGTTGGATGCAGGTATGGCATCACGTGCACGCGTTCGCGCCCCCGAGCTGGTCGGCAAGGGCGGCTGGCTCAACACCGGTGGGGAGGAGCTGTCGCTCCTCGACCTGCGAGGGAAGATCGTCGTACTCGACTTCTGGACCTTCTGCTGTATCAACTGCCTCCACGTCCTCGACGAGCTGCGGGAGTTGGAGGAGGCGCACCGGGACACCCTCGTCATCGTCGGGGTGCACTCGCCGAAGTTCGTGCACGAGGCCGAGCATCAGGCCGTCGTCGACGCCGTGGCGCGGTACGAGGTGGAGCACCCCGTGCTGGACGATCCCGAGCTGGCGACGTGGAAGCAGTACGCCGTGCGGGCGTGGCCGACGCTGGTGGTGATCGATCCCGAGGGGTACGTCGTCGCGCAGCACGCCGGGGAGGGGCACGCGCACGCCATCGGCGCGCTGGTCGCAGAGCTGGAGGCGGAGCACGAGGCGAAGGGGACGCTGCGGCGCGGGGACGGGCCGTACGTCGCGCCGGAGCCGGTGGCCGGGGCGTTGAAGTTCCCCGGGAAGGCCGTGCGGCTGCCCGGGGGCGGGTTCCTGGTGGCGGACTCCGGGCACCACTCGCTGGTCGAGTTCGCCGAGGACGGGGAGACCGTCGTCCGGCGGATCGGCAGCGGGGAGCGCGGCTTCACCGACGGGAAGGCGGAGGACGCGCGGTTCAGCGAGCCGCAGGGGCTCGCACTCGTCGAGGGCGCGGGCGCGGGCCGGCCCTATGACGTCGTGGTCGCGGACACCGTCAACCACGCGCTGCGCGGCGTGAACCTGGCGACCGGCGAGGTCAGCACGCTGGCCGGGACCGGGCGGCAGTGGTGGCAGAACTCCGCGACCAGCGGTCCCGCGCGCGAGGTGGATCTCTCCTCGCCGTGGGACGTCGCGTGGTTCGACGGCCGGGTGTGGATCGCGATGGCGGGCACGCACCAGCTGTGGAGCTACGACCCCGACACCGACACGGTCCAGGTCGAAGCCGGGACGACCAACGAGGGGCTGGTCGACGGCCCCGCCGCCGAGGCGTGGTTCGCGCAACCGTCCGGGCTGGCCGTGGCGGCGGACGGGCGCCGGCTCTGGGTCGCGGACTCGGAGACCTCCGCCGTGCGCTGGGTCGACCCGGGGACGCACGAGGTGCACACCGCCGTCGGCACCGGCCTGTTCGACTTCGGGCACCGGGACGGGGCCGCCGACCAGGCGCTGCTGCAGCACCCGCTCGGGGTGACCGTGCTGCCCGACGGCTCAGTCGCCGTCGCCGACACCTACAACCACGCGCTGCGCCGCTTCGACCCCCAGACAGGCCAGGTCAGCACGCTCGCGACCGACCTGCGGGAGCCGTCCGGCGCAACGGTCGCCGCGGACGGCGACCGGGCGGCTGAGATCGTGGTGATCGAGTCGGCCCGGCACCGGCTGACCCGGCTGCGGCTGCCCGAGGAGGCCGTGCGGGTCGAGGCCGCCGCGCACCGGACCCAGCGCCCGGCCACGGAGGTCGCGCCCGGCACACTCACGCTGGACGTCGTCTTCACGCCACCGACCGGCCAGAAACTGGACGAGACCTACGGCCCGGCCACCCGACTGCTCGTCAGTTCCACTCCCCCGGAGCTGATCAGCGCCGGTGCGGGCGCGGACACCGGGCTGCGCCGCGAGCTGACGCTCGACCCGGAGGTCACCGAGGGCGTGCTGCACGTCTCGGCGATGGCGGCGTCGTGCGACGCGGACCCGGCGATCGAGTTCCCGACCTGCCACGTGCACCAGCAGGACTGGGGCGTGCCGGTCAGGGTCACCGGAGCCGGGACGGCGCGCCTGGCGCTGGTGCTCGCCGGGATGGACGAGGACGAGTAGGACCAGACCCACACGCGAAGGGGCCGGGCAGTTGCCCGGCCCCTCACGCTCAGGACGGGCTCAGCTCTCCAGGAACGCCTGGAGCGCCGCCGCCAGCAGGTACGGGTCGTCCGCGCCGCAGAGCTCGCGGGCCGAGTGCATGGACAGCGCCGCGATGCCGCAGTCCACGGTCGAGATGCCCAGCCGCGCCGCCGTGATCGGGCCGATGGTGGTGCCGCACGCCACCGAGTTGTTGGAGACGAAGGTCTGCCACGGAACGCCCGCCTTCTCGCACGCGGCGGCGAACACCTGGCGGCCGATGGCGTTGGTGGCGTAGCGGTTGTTGACGTTCACCTTGAGGATCGGGCCCTTGTTGGGCATCGGGTGGTGGCCCGGCTCGTGGCGCTCGCTGTAGTTGGGGTGGACGGCGTGGCCCATGTCCGAGGAGAGGCAGACGGTCCCGGCCAGTGCTCGGGCGCGGTCCTCCACGGTGCCGCCACGGGAGAACACGATCCGCTCCAGCACGGTGCCCAGCAGCGGGCCCTGCGCGCCGGTGTCGGACTCGCTGCCGGTCTCCTCGTGGTCGAACGCGGCCAGCACCGGGATGTGGGTCAGCCCCTTGTCATCTCCCGAAACGGCCGCGGCCAGCGCGGCGGTACCGGCGTGGACGGAGAGCAGGTTGTCCAGCCGCGGTGCGGCCAGCAGCTCGCGGTCGCGGCCCAGGTAGGAGGGCGGCTGCACGTCGTGGACCATCAGGTCCCAGCCGACCACGTCGTCCGCCGCGACCTCGGCCGCCGCCGCGACGTAGCGGATCAGCGAGCCCTCGTCGACCTCGCCGAGGCCCCAGATCGGGGTGAGGTGCCGCTGCCGGTCCAGCGTCATCGAGTCGTTGACGCTGCGGTCGAGGTGGATCGCGAGCTGCGGGACGCGCAGCAGCGGCTCGTCGAGCTGGACCAGGACGACGCTGCCGTCGCGCAGCGCGAGGCGGCCGGAGAGGCCGAGGTCGCGGTCGAGCCAGGTGTTGAGCGGAACGCCGCCGTAGATCTCGACGGCGACCTGACGCCAGCCGTGGACGCCGGTGTCCGGGATCGGCTTGACGCGGAGGTTGGGCGAGTCGGTGTGCGCGCCGACGATCCGGAACGGGGTGTCCGGGGTCGCACCCTCCGGGACGTACCAGGCGACCAGCGCGCCGCCGCGGATCAGGTACCGGCCGCCGGACGCGTCGTCCCAGGCTGCGGACTCGTCGACCTGCCGGAACCCGGCCTTCTCCAACCGGGTCGCCGCGCTCGCCACCGCGTGGAAAGGGGAGGGACTGGACTGCAGGTAGGCGATGAGGTCGTCGGTGTGGCCTCGGTCGAAGCCATGGGCACCGACTGCTGCGGCGGGGGTCAAAGCTGCTCCAGAAGTGCTGGGTGCTGAGGGTTGGCGCGCTCGGGGTACGAGCAGGGCGGCGGCTCGTGGGGAGCCACCGGGCGACGTGACACGGTTTTCAGTCTCGACCTTTCGGTCTGTGGTCGAGCATAGGCCGGGAACGGGAAAGGCCCGGACCCCAAGGGTCCGGGCCTGCTCCGTGCTCGTTCCCGGCCTGTTCCGGCCGACCGCGAGGACGGTCGCGGTCAGCCGGTGATCAGCCGACGATCATTCGGTGATCAGTCGGCGAACGACCAGAGATCAACCGGCGATCAGAACGCCTCCTCCGGGAGGTCCATGATCGCGTTGTCGATGCCCTCGGCGATCTGCCGCTGGGTGTGGACGCCCGGCAGGACGTTGCGGGTGAAGAAGCGCGCAGCGGCGATCTTGCCCTGGTAGAACGGCACGTCCTTCTCGGAGGCGCCCGCCGCCAGCTTGGCCTGGGCCACCGAGGCCTGGCGCATGAGCAGCCAGCCGACGACCACGTCGCCGGAGGCGAGCAGCAGGCGGGAGGTGTTCTGGCCGACCTTGTACATGTTGCGGGTGTCCTGCTCGACCGAGCCGAGCTGGGCCAGCATGGTGCCGACGATGGCCTCCAGGTCGCCCGCCGCGGCGGCCAGCAGGTCGCGCTCGGCGGCCAGCTCCTCGCCGCCGATGCCGCCCGCGATCGACTTGACGATCTGCTCGGACAGCGCGGTCAGCGCCTGGCCCTGGTCCTTGACGATCTTCCGGAAGAAGAAGTCCTGGCCCTGGATGGCGGTGGTGCCCTCGTAGAGGGTGTCGATCTTGGCGTCCCGGATGTACTGCTCGATCGGGTACTCCTGCAGGTAGCCGGAGCCGCCGAAGGTCTGCAGCGACTGGGCCAGCTGCTCGTAGGACCGCTCCGAGCCGTAGCCCTTGACGATCGGCAGCAGCAGGTCGTTCAGGCGCTCGGCGGCGGAGGCGTCCTCGCCGCGGGCCTTGAGCAGCTGCACCTCGTCCTGGACCGACGCGGTGTAGAGGACCAGCGCGCGCATGCCCTCGGCGTAGGCCTTCTGGGTCAGCAGCGAGCGGCGCACGTCCGGGTGGTGCGTGATGGTGACGCGCGGCGCGGCCTTGTCCAGGAACTCGGCCAGGTCCGGGCCCTGCACGCGCTCCTTGGCGTACTCCAGCGCGTTCAGGTAGCCGGTGGAGAGGGTGGCGATGGCCTTGGTGCCGACCATCATCCGGGCGAACTCGATGATGCGGAACATCTGGCGGATGCCGTCGTGCCTGTCGCCCAGCAGCCAGCCCTTGGCCGGGTGCTTGGCGCCGAAGGTCATCTCGCAGGTGTTGGAAGCCTTCAGGCCCATCTTGTGCTCGACGTTGGTGGCGTAGGCGCCGTTGCGCTCACCCAGCTCGCCGGTCTCCCAGTCGAAGTCGTACTTCGGCACGATGAAGAGCGAGAGGCCCTTGGTGCCGGGGCCCGCGCCCTCGGGGCGGGCCAGCACCAGGTGGATGATGTTCTCGGACATGTCGTGCTCGCCCGAGGTGATGAAGCGCTTCACGCCCTCGATGTGCCAGCTGCCGTCGGCCTGCTGGACGGCCTTGGTGCGGCCGGCGCCGACGTCGGAGCCCGCGTCGGGCTCGGTCAGCACCATGGTGGCGCCCCAGCCCTTGTCGGCCATGAGCTTGGCGACCTTGTGCTGCTCCTCGGTGCCCTCCTCGAAGACGACGCCGGCGAACGCCGGGCCGGAGGAGTACATCCAGATGGCCGGGTTGGCGCCCAGCACCATCTCGGCGTAGGACCAGATCAGGGAGTTCGGGGTGGGCGTGCCGCCGATGGCCTCCGGGATGCCCAGACGCCACCACTCGGCGTCCATGTACGCCTGGTAGCTCTTCTTGAAGGTCTCGGGTATCGGCGCGGTGTTGGTCTCCGGGTCGAAGACCGGCGGGTTGCGGTCCGCGTCCGTGAAGGAGGCGGCCAGCTCGTTCTCGGCGAGACGGGAGATCTCGGCCAGGATCGACTTCGCCGTGTCGACATCCATGTCGGCGAACGGCCCGGTGCCGTAGACCTCGTCACGACCGAGCACCTCGAAGAGGTTGAACTCCAGGTCGCGGAGATTGGACTTGTAGTGACCCATAGTCGTGAACCCTCATACTCGATCGACGCGATCCACCGGGGAGATCCTGCAGGATCCAAGGGGGATCCGGCATCCACCAGCGCGATCTACCGACTACCAGCAAGTAGCCTCCATGATGCTACCCAAGGGTAACTTAGATCAACCCCCTTGAGCGGATCCGGAGCCGATCTCGGGCCGATATCGGGCGGGATCTGCGTCACACCCGGCGCCGAAGTCTCGCTAGCCTGGACCCGTGTACGGCTACGAGCAACCCCAGCAGGCGCCGAACCCCGGCTATCAGCAGCCCTACCCGGAGCCCACGCCGCCCTCGCTGGCGGATGCGATCCGGATGTTCACCGCGGGCGGGATGTCGGTCGAGGACTTCCAGTCGATCTTCATCACCTCCAAGGTCTACTGCCCGCGCGGCGAACGGCCCGGCTTCCTGGCCCTGCACAACACCCCGCAGCCGGTGATCCCGATGTTCAGCTCCCTCAAGGAGCTGCGGCGCTACGCCGGCAAGGACTCCAAGTACTTCACCGTGACCGGCGCGGAGGTCCTCGACCTGCTGCCGACGGGCTACGGCTTCGCGATGGACATGGAGGGGGAGCACCGGATGGTCTTCGATGCCAAGGCCGTCGAGCAGATGGTCGACTTCACCATGCGGCGGATGTACGGCTGAGGGCAGACCATCGACTGGGGCAGTAGGCCTCAGGACAACTGAACACCGGGGCGGGAATTAGTTGACGCTTCAACTTGCTTAGAGGTTCAACGTTCAACTACCTTGGACGTGTCGAGAGGCAAGAACGAGGAGGCTGCCATGCCCGCAGTGACCGTTGAGAACCCGTTGGTCCTGCCACGGGTGGGGTCGCCGGACCCGGCGACGACGAACGCCCGCCCGGTCCTGACCGTGGTGACCGCACCGGAAGGCTTCGAGGGCGAGGGCTTCCCGGTCCGGCGCGCCTTCGCGAAGATCAACACCAAGTACCTGGACCCGTTCATCATGATGGACCAGATGGGCGAGGTGGAGTACGGCGCCGGCGAGCCGAAAGGCACCCCCTGGCACCCGCACCGCGGCTTCGAGACCGTCACCTACATGATCGACGGCGAGTTCGTGCACCAGGACTCCACCGGTGGTGGCGGCTACCTGAGCGGCGGCGACACCCAGTGGATGACGGCCGGCTCCGGCATCCTCCACATCGAGACCCCGCCCGAGTCGCTGGTGGCCAGCGGCGGCCTGTTCCACGGCCTCCAGCTGTGGGTGAACCTGCCCGCCTCGGACAAGATGATCACGCCGAAGTACCAGGACATCCACGGCGGCGAGGTCAAGCTGCTGACCACGCCCGACGGCGGCGCGATCCTGCGGCTGATCGCCGGCCAGCTGGACGGCCACGAGGGGCCGGGCTCGACCTTCACCCCGATCACCATGATCCACGCCACCATCAGCCCGGGCGCGCGGATCACCCTGCCGTGGCGGCAGGACTTCAACGCGCTGGCCTACGTACTCAACGGCGAGGGCACGGTCGGCGAGGAGAACCGTCCGATCCACATGGGTCAGGCGACCGTCTTCGGGGAGGGCGACGGCATCGCCATCCAGGCCTCGGCGATGCAGGAGTCCCGCTCGCCCAACATGGACGTCGTCATCCTCGGCGGCCAGCCGATCAAGGAGCCGGTGGCGCACTACGGGCCGTTCGTGATGAACAGTCACCAGGAGCTGCAGCAGGCGATCGAGGACTTCAACTCCGGCCGCTTCGGCGTCATCCCGCCGTCGCACGCGTAAGCGCGCGTAAGCGCGCGGGAGACCGATGAGCCCCGTCCACCGCATCGGTGGACGGGGCTCGGTCGTCTCTGTCAGACCCATGCACTACCGTTCACACCATTCACATTTCCTGCACATGGCAGGGCGACTGCAGCGCCGCGCCTGCGTACAGGGGGTTAGTCAGGCGTGCCCAGAAACACGCCTTTCTCTGGGGGTAGTTCTCTACATGAAGCTCCGCACCACCGTGGCCACCGCCGTGGCCACCGCCGTGGCCGCTGCCGCCGCCGTCCTCGCCCTCGGCACGGCTCCCGCCAACGCGGCCACCACCGCGCCGGCCACCCAGGCGAACACCGCGCTGAGCATCAGCGCGAGCACCACCCACGCGAGCTACAACCAGTGGGTCGAGGTCAACGCCCACCTGGGCCGCACCGCCAGCAACCGCACGGTCGAGATCGACCTGGGCGGCTCGGTCCTCAAGAAGGGCACGGTCGACCGCAACGGCAACCTGTCCGCCTGGGCCAAGCTCGCCCACGACGCCACCTTCACCGCGAAGTTCGCGGGCGACGCGCGCGACACCGCCGTCAGCCGCAGCGTGTTCGTCCAGGACGCGGCCCAGGTCTCCAGCCGGATGGTCCAGGGCGCCTACACCTCCGGCGGTTACACGCACTACCACCACACGCAGAACCCGACCATCGCCGCCGAGGTCTCGCCGAACAAGACCGGCGAGTGGGTGGAGATGCACATCCAGGTGTGGACGGGCAGCTCGTGGCAGAACGTGTCGCTCCGGACGGTCTGGTTCAAGCTGGTGTCGCCCAGCGCCGTCGCGGTCTACCTGACGGGCGTTCCGGCCAACACCACGCTCCGCGAGGCGATCACCTTCGCCGGCGACTCGACCAACTCCGCCTCCAACTGGACCTGGCAGTACGCCAAGGTCGTCAACTGAGTCACCAGGGCGACAGCCCTCAGCGCAGCCGCGCGTAGAGGACCGTGGCGTCGTCACGGCCCTTGCTGCGCGGCCAGCGGGCACACGTCGGGTCCTGGCCCTCGGCCTCACGGACCCGGCGTACCACCTCGGCCGCGCCGCGTTGGTCCATCAGGCGCATCGCGTCGGGCCAGCCGCCGAGGTCGAAGCGGTCGACGAACCGGGCCGCCCCGTCGGTGAGCGCCGCGAACGCGCGGAGCTCGGCGAGCGGGGCGGAACCCGTCTCCGCGTGTTCGGCCGCACGCGGCAACGCCGCCGCGACCCACGGGCCGTGGCCCGTGTTGCGTGCGGCGCGCACCGCCAGCGCATAGCGCATGTGCAGGGAGGCGCGCTCCGGGCTGCCGTGGGTGGCCGCATGGACCTGACGCCGCAACGGCTCTCCGGCCGGGAACGGCTGGTTGTCGCCGATGACCGCGAAGCTGCCGTTCCGGTCCAGCACCAGCTGCGAGTCCCCGAGCACGAGGTACTGCAGCGCCGGCCCGTGCCCACGGGCCGCAACCACCATCGCGGCAGGGGTGTTGGGATGCGACAGGTCACACCGCGCGCCGTGCAGGGAGGCCGTCTCTGCGATGGCGTCGCTCAGACACTGCGCCATCGTCCGGTCCGGCCGGTCGACGAGCCGGGCCAGCAGGTGGACGCCGAGCCGGCGCACGTACCAGGCCGTGCCGTGCTCGCAGCCGTTCTCCATCGCCACAGGTGCGCTGCAACCGTCGAGCAGCACGAAGGCGTCGCCTGACGACGCGACAAAATCCTCGGTGGGTCGATCTCCTCGCTGCGGTTCCCCCGCTATCTCCACACGCATGCCTGCCAGTGTGCGGCGCGCTGCGCGAGGTTGGCAGGACTTTGCCGGACGATCACTCTCATTCCGGCCGGTTCGCACTCCTGTCCCGATAGGCCTCGAACTCCCCTACCGTCTCCGCCGCCAGCACCGCGTGGCCGATGGCCCGGGCAACCGCGTCCGCGCCCGCCGCGAAGAGCTCGTTGAGCGCGGCCGCCTCCGTGTGCACGGCGAAGGCGGGATCCCCCTCAGGCACCGGCAGCGGACGCGCACCGGAGGCCAGGGCGAAGACCGTGTCCCCGTCGGAGAGCAGGTGCACCGGCCGCAGGGCGCGGGCCAGGCCGTCGTGCCCGGTGCCCGCGAGTTTGGCGGCCTGCGCCTTGGTGAGGGTGACGTCGGTGGCGACGACGGCGAGGGTGGTGTTGAGCGGACGGGCGTCCGGCCCATGGGTGGGCTTCGCCCGTAG
Source organism: Streptacidiphilus sp. BW17 (assembly GCF_041262485.1). Classification (NCBI taxonomy): domain Bacteria; kingdom Bacillati; phylum Actinomycetota; class Actinomycetes; order Kitasatosporales; family Streptomycetaceae; genus Streptacidiphilus; species Streptacidiphilus sp. BW17. The sequence continues at coordinate 56,762 of NZ_JBGCCR010000040.1, forward strand.
GGCCGGGAACTCGCCGGGCTCGCCGAAGCGGGCCGCGTAGAGCTCGCCTGTCGACGGCTCCACCGGCGAGCCGACGGCGTTCACCGCGACCAGCGCCGCCACCGTGGCTCCGGAGGGCAGTCGCACCGACGCCGACCCGATCCCGCCCTTGAGCCCACCGGCGACGGCTCCCGTCCCCGCGCCGACATTGCCCTGCGCAACCGGCCCGTCGTGGCAGGCGGCAGCCGCCTCCCGGCCCAACGCGGCGTCCGGGCGGGCCTTCCAGTCGCCACCGCGCCCGAGGTCGAAGAGTGCGGCAGCCGGCACCACCGGCACGACCTGCGACGCCTCCGGCCCGACCCGGAATCCGCGCCCCTGCTCCTCCAGCCACGCGACCACCCCGCCCGCCGCGTCCAGCCCGAACGCGGAGCCGCCGGTCAACGTGACCGCGTCGACGCGCTGGACGAGATTGCGCGGATCCAGCGCGTCGGTCTCCCGCGTCCCGGGCCCACCGCCGCGCACGTCCACCCCCGCGACAGCGCCACCCTCCGGCGCGAGCACGACGGTGACGCCGGTCAGCCACCCGTCACCGACGCGCTGCGCGTGACCGACCCGGAAACCGGGGACGTCGGTGAGGGTGTTGCTCAGGGGAGGGGCGGGAGCATCATCTGTCACTCCGTCAGTCTTGCATTCCAGCCTGCCGCGGAAGGCGCAACGCTTAAGGTCAGGGCCATGGAGCTGACGCAGATACGCCTGCTGGTCACCGACTTCCCCGCCGTCTACCGGTTCTACCGGGACGTCATCGGGCTCACGCCGCAGTTCGACAACGAGAACGGTCCCTACGCCAAGCTCAGCCCCGCACGCGGCGCAGCCGCGATCGCCCTGCAGGCCGGGGACCAGATCGCGGCGCTGCTCCCGGACGTCGCGCAGGGCACCGCCACGGACGTGCGTACGCTGATCGCGCTGCGGGTCGACGATCTCGACCGGGTCGTGGCCGGGATCCGGGAGCGCGGCGGCACGGTCGAAGCCGGCCCCGCCCCGATGGGCGACCGGCTGAACGTCGCCTACGTCCGGGACCCGGAGGGCAACGTCGTCGAGCTGCAGGAGTGGCTCGCGCCGCGCTGAGCGCGGGCCTGAGTACGATGAAAACCATGGTCCCCAGAGCAGTCGACGCGGCAGTCGACGCCGCGCCTCCGGCTGACGCCACAGCCCCAGCCGCCGCACCGCCTGCCGCCACCGCGTTGGACACCGCCGAGGCCGAGCGGGTCGCCGCGACGCTGCAGGCGTTGGCCACGCCGTCCCGGCTGCTGATCCTCTCCCGGCTGCGGCAGGGGCCCCGCACGCCGAAGGAACTGGCCGCCGACATCGGCATGGAGCAGTCGTCCTGCTCCCACCAGCTACGGCTGTTGCGCAACCTCGGGCTGGTGGCCAGGGCCCGGCAGGGCCGCTCCGTGGAGTACGCGCTCTACGACGAGCACGTCTCCGCCCTGCTGGACCAGGCCGTCTACCACGTCGCGCACCTGCGGGTCACTTCCGCAGGTTCCGAGGACTGACCGGCGGCAACCCGCGTCGGACCGCACCCGGCGCGCGGCGCATCGGCCGCATCGCCGCCCGGGACGAGTCCAGCTGCCATGGCACGCTGATCACCATCACGCCCGGCATGAACAGCAGCCGGCTCTTGAGCCAGAGCGCCGACTGGTTGTGCAGCGGCTGCTCCCACCAGTGCCCGACCACGTACTCCGGGATGAAGACGGCGACCGCGTCCCTGGGCGCGGACTGCCGCAGCGCGCGGACGTAGCCGATGACCGGCCGGGTGATCTCCCGGAACGGCGAGTCCAGCACCTTCAGCGGGATGTCGAGGTTGTACTCCTCCCACTCCCGCTCCAGCTCGACCGCCTCGTCCCGGTCGACGGAGACCGTGACCGCCTCCAGCGTGTCCGGGCGCAGCGCCTGAGCGTAGCCGAGGGCGCGGAGGGTGGCCTTGTGCAGCTTGGAGATCAGGACGACGCCGTGCACCTTGGCCGGACGGGTCCGCTCCTCGTCCGGCTCGGTCACCTCCAGCTCCTCGGCGACGGCGTCGTAGTGGCGGCGGATGGCCTTCATGTTGGCGAAGAGGAAGATCGCCGCGACCACGGCCAGCCACGCGCCCTGGGTGAACTTGGTGATCAGCACGATCACCAGCACGAGCCCGGTGACCACCGCGCCGAAGGCGTTGATCACGCGCGAACGCCTGGCCGCCGCCTTGGCGCCGGACTCGGCGGCGGGGTCGCGCAGCAACTCGTTCCAGTGCCGGACCATGCCGATCTGGGAGAGCGTGAAGGAGGTGAAGACGCCGAGGATGTAGAGGTGGATCAGGTTGGTGACGTTGGCCTTGAACGCCACCAGCAGCGCGACGTTGACCAGGGCCAGCGCCAGAATGCCGTTGGAGAAGGCGAGCCGGTCGCCCCGGGTGTGGAACTGCCGTGGCACGTAACGGTGCTGGGCCAGGATCGAGGCGAGCAGCGGGAAGCCGTTGAAGGCGGTGTTCGCCGCCAGGACCAGGACCAGCGCGGTGACCGCCTGGATGTAGTAGAAGAGCAGGCTGTGCTCACCGCCGAAGATCGCCGCCGCGAGCTGCGCGATGACGGTCTCCTGCGGCGCGCTGCTGCAGTTGGGGAAGCCGACGAGCTGACAGCCGTTGTTGGTGAGGTGGATCTTCGACGTCATCGCCAGGATGGTGATGCCGGAGAACATGACCACGGCGGTGGTGCCCATGGCCACCATGGTCTGGGCGGCGTTCTTGCTCTTGGGCTTCCGGAACGCGGGCACGCCGTTGGAGATCGCCTCGACACCCGTCAACGCGGTACAGCCGGAGGCGAAGGCGCGCAGCGCGAGCATCACCAGGGCGAAGCCGGCCAGCGTGTTCTGGTGGCCCTCGGGCGTGATCGGGTACTTGGCACTCTCCGCCACCGGGCTGTGGCCGAGCGCGATCTTGATAAAGCCGGTGACCACCATCAGCACGATGCCCGCGATGAAGAGGTAGGTCGGCGCGGCGAACGCGTTCCCGGACTCACGCACCCCGCGCAGGTTGACCGCGGCCAGCAGTGCGACGAAGAGGACCGCCATCAGGACGCGGTATCCGGCGAGGCCGTTGAACGCCGAGATGATGTTGTCCACGCCGGACGCGACGGAGACGGCGACGGTCATCACGTAGTCGACGAGCAGTGAGGCCGCGACGACGAGGCCGGCGTTGGGGCCGAGGTTGGTGGAGACGACCTCGTAGGACCCGCCGCCGCTGGGGTAGGCGTAGACGACCTGACGGTACGACATCACCACGACGGCCATCAGCACGACGACGGCGAGGCCGATCCAGGGCGTGAGGTAGAGGAAGGCGGTCCCGCCGACGGTGAGCACCAGCAGGATCTCCTGCGTGGCATAGGCCACGGAGGAGAGCGGGTCGGAGGCGAAGATGGGAAGCGCGAGGCGCTTCGGAAGGAGCGTCTCACCGAGCTCTTCGCTGCGCATGGCTCGGCCGATGACCAAGCGCTTCATCATCTGAGGGATGTTCACCACAGATCGAGACTAGGTTAAAACGGATATTTCTATTGATCTCGCCGCGCGGACGGCCCAGGTGCGGCGAGGCGACCACGCAGCATCCAGGGGCGCAGGGCTCTGACAGCGCAGCCGTATGGAGCGCGTATGGACCACGTCAAAGCGCGTTACGAGCGCATCAGGATGGCGCGGGCTCCGTCCCGTACGCGGTCAGCATGGGGACGCATTCAGACGACCCGCACCGCCCCCCGGGAGGGGAAATGTCGGCACCCGCAGCCACCGACGAGTCCGCGTCACATCCGATACCGGAGGCGGACGGCGTCGCCTCCGAGGAGAGCGAGAAGCACCGGCTCTCGGCCATGGGCGGCCTCGCCGCCCTCTCGCTCGACGCGATGGCGTCCGTCGCGTACGGGCCGGAGGCCATCGTGCTGGTGCTGGCGACGGCCGGTGCGCACGGGCTCGGGTACACGCTTCCCGTCACGCTCGCGATCGCCGCGCTGCTGGCGTTCCTGACGTTCTCCTACCGGCAGGTCATCGCCGCGTTCCCGGACGGCGGTGGTGCCTACGCCGTGGCCAAGGCGCACCTCGGGCGGCGGACCGCGCTGATCGCCGCGGCGTCGCTGGTCATCGACTACGTGCTGAACGTGGCCGTCTCGGTGACCGCCGGCGTCGCCGCGCTGACGTCCGCGTTCCCCTGGCTCTACGGGGAGCGGGTGTGGATCTGCCTCGCCGTGCTGGTGCTGGTGACCGGGGTCAACCTGCGGGGGATCGCCGAGTCGGCGCGCGCGTTCATGATCCCGACCGTCGTCTTCATCGCGTCCATCCTCGGCGTGGTCGTCGTCGGTCTGCTGCGCAGCCACCCCGTGGCGCTGCTGGCCACCGGGCACGCGTCCGACGTGGCGTCGAACGCGAGCTCGGTCGGGGTGCTGCTCCTGCTCAAGGCGTTCGCGTCCGGCTGTTCCGCGCTGACCGGCGTGGAGGCGATCGCCAACGCCGTGCCGTCGTTCCGGACGCCGCGCGTCAAGCGGGCCCAGCACACCGAGATCGCGCTGGGCGCGCTGCTCGGGATCATGCTGATCGGGCTGGCGGTGCTGATCGGCCGGTTCCACCTGCAGCCGGTCGAGGGCGTGACCGTGCTGGCGCAGCTGACCGACGCGTCGTTCGGGCACGGGTTCTTCTTCTACCTGGTCCAGTTCGCCACCATGGTGCTGCTGGCGCTGGCCGCCAACACCTCCTTCGGCGGGCTGCCGGTGCTGTTGCGGCTGCTGGCCAGGGACCACCATCTGCCGCACGTCTTCGCGCTCCGCGCCGACCACCAGGTGTACCGGCACGGCGTGCTCGCGCTGGCGGGCGCGTCCGCGGTGCTGCTGGTCGCGTCGGGCGGGGACGTCGACAGCCTGGTGCCGCTCTTCGCCATCGGCGTCTTCGTCGGCTTCACCATCTGCCAGGTGGGCATGGTGCGGCACTGGTGGCTGGTGCGCTGCCCGGGGTGGAAGGGCAAGGCGCTGATCAACGGGTTCGGCGCGGTGCTGACGGCCTGCGCGACCGTGGTCGAGACGCTGACCAAGTTCACCGAGGGCGCCTGGGTCGTCGTGGTGCTGCTGCCCGCCCTGGTGCTGCTCTTCGGCGCGGTGCGGCGCGGCTACCGGAACATCGGCGACAAGCTGGAGCTGGGCGTTGTCCCGGCCGCGCCGGAGGCCCGGCACTCGCTGGTCGTGGTGCCCGTCGGCACGATGTCGCGGCTGACCCGGGAGGCGCTGTCGGCGGCGATCTCGCTCGGCGACGAGGTGGTCGCGGTGACCGTCGTCCCCGCCGAGTCCGACGCGGAGGAGCGGGCCGCGGCCGAGAACCTGCGCCGCGACTGGGAGTTGTGGCAGCCGGGCGTGCCGCTGGTCGAGATCCCCGCCGCACGGCGCGAGCTGGCCCGGCCGCTGGTCGGCTACCTGCGCACGCTGCGCGCCGAACACGCCTACGACCGCGTCACCGTGCTGGTCCCCGAGGTCGAGCCGGAGCACTGGTGGACCTGGCCGCTGCACAACCAGCGCGGGGCGCTGATCTCCCGCGCCGTGCGCCGCCGCACGGACGCGACCGTCTGCCGACTGCGTCTGCGGCTCAGTGAGCCCACCCGCTGAGGCAGCCGGTAAGGGGGCGTCAATACGGGCGGTCCCGGCGTATGGAGGCAGTCAGGGCCGCCCGGTCCATGCGCCGAACGGGTGTGCAATCGAGAGGCAGTCAGCGGACTTCCCTCGAAGACACTCGAAGAAGGCAGTGCAGGGCCATGGACACGGTGGACGAGCGGCGCGACGACCAGGGCGGCGGACGCGTCGTCGTCGGCGTCAGCGGGACGATCAGCAGCCTCGAAGCGCTGCGGGTCGGCGCCGCGGAGGCGCACCGGACCGGGCGGAGCCTGGTCACGGTGCTGGCCTGGACGCCGCCGGGCGGCGAGATCGGCTACCGACGCGCTCCCGTACCGGAGTTGCTGAAGGCCTGGGAGCAGGCCGCCGTGGACCGGCTGGAGGGCAGCTTCGACGACGCCTTCGGCGGGCTCGCGGCCATGCCGCAGCTGACCGGCGGACTGACCCGGCTGGTGGTGCGCGGTGAGCCCGGCCACGCCCTGGTGCAGTTGGCCGACCGGCCCGACGACCTGCTGGTGCTGGGCGCGGGCGAGCGCGGCTGGCCCGCACGGTGGCTGCACGGCGCGGTCTCCCGCTTCTGCGTCAAGCGGGCCGGGTGCCGGGTGCTGGCCGTGCCGCCGCCCGCGCTGCTCACCGCGCTGCCCGCCCGGCAGCGGCATCAGGTGGCGACAAGAACGCGTATGGATGCGGCCCCGATGCGTATGGAAGACGTCAAGATTGACCGGCACGACCGGCCGGCCCGGTTCTGATGAGCGGGTGTTCCAGGACTCCCCGCCCGACCTTTCGGCCGCCGCTGCGGCGCCGCTGCCGACATCGCTGCTCTTCGTCCTCGCCTTCGGCATCGCGGCCGTGGCGGCGCTGTTCGCGGGGGCGGTGACCTCACCGCGGCATGCGGTGGTGGGGCTGGTCATGGTCGGGCTGGCGTGCGCGGTGGTGACCCGGCGCGGCAGCGGGCTGCGGGCCGCGCTGGTGGTGGTCCCCGTCTTCTGGCTCTTCTACGACGGGTTCGTGGAGCACCGCGACGGAACGCTGGGCTGGGCGGGCTGGACGGACGCCTGGCGGCTGGCCGCGCTGGTCGCGATGGCTGCTCTGCCCGCGCTGGTCCGCGCGGCGGTGGGGCTGTGGACGGCGCGGTCCCGGTTCCGGCGGGCCTCGCTGGAATCGTTCGAGCCGGAGATGCCGAGCCGACGCCACCCCTCCGCCTGGAACTGACCGGACTCGACCGGACATAACCGGACTGGCTGACACACCAGGGAAACTCCGCGTCCCGGAAATTCCTTTGTCAGGGCGTCGGCCAAGGTATGTGATGGTCCGCCATGAGTGGATTCGCAGATCCGTCCTTCTTCGGTGACCACTACGCCCACGAGTACGACGCACGACACCCCCTCGACCCCACCCCCGCCGTCGACTTCCTCGCCGACCTCGTCCCGCCCGGCTCCCGCGTCCTGGAACTGGCCATCGGCACCGGCCGCGTGGCAATCCCGCTGGCCGCACGCGGCTTGGCGGTGGAGGGCGTCGAGGGCTCCGCCGCGATGGTGGAACACCTGCACGCCAAGCCGGGCGGCGCCGCGATTCCGGCCGCCGTCGGCGACATGGCCGACGCCGCCGACGCGGTGAAAGGCCCGTTCCCGCTCGCCCACCTCGTCTACAACACCCTGTTCAACCTGCCCACCCAGGAACGGCAGCTCGACTGCTTCCGCGATGTCGCCCAACTCCTGGAGCCCGGCGGCCTGTTCGTCATCGAGTGCTACGTGCAGGACGTCAGCGAGTTCGACCGCGGCCAGCGCACCCAGACGCGGGCGATCAGCGAGGACTCGGTCTTCCTCGACGTCCAGCTGCACGACCCGGTCGAGCAGGCCGTCACCTACCAGCGGATCACCATCGACGCCGACGGCCGCACCACGCTCCGTCCGCTGCGCATGCGCTACTGCTGGCCGAGCGAGCTGGACCTGATGGCCCGCCTCGCCGGGCTGCGGCTGCGCGAGCGCCACGAGACGTGGCAGCGCACGCCGCTCACCGCCGCCAGCCGCAACCACGTCTCCGTCTACGAGAAGCCGCAGGCCTCGGCCTGAGCTCACGGCTCGAAGCGGTAGCCCATCCCCGGTTCGGTGAGCAGGTGCCGGGGGTGGGCCGGGTCCGGCTCCAACTTGCGGCGCAGGCCCGCGAAGTAGACGCGCAGGTAGTTGGTCTTGTCGTCCCGTCCCGGCCCCCAGACGCGCTGGAGGATGGTGCGGCCGGTGACCAGCCGTCCCGGGTTCTGGACCAGGACGGAGAGGATCCGCCACTCGGTCGGCGTCAGCCGGACCGGCGTGCCGTCGCCGCTCGCCGGGCGGACCACGCAGCTGTTCAGGTCGATCAGGTAGTCGCCCAGCCGGACCGGCGCGGTGACCAGGTCCTCGCTGGTCGGGCGGCGCAGCGCGGCACGCAGCCGGGCGAGCAGCTCGTTCATGGCGAAGGGCTTGGTGACGTAGTCGTCCGCGCCCGCGTCCAGCGCGCTGACCTTCTCGGCGGAGTCCGCGCGGCCGGACAGCACGATCACCGGGACCGCGCTCCAGGCGCGCAGCGCGTGGATGACCTGGATGCCGTCGATCTCCGGCAGGCCGAGGTCGAGGATGATCGCGTCCGGCGGGTTGCGGGTCGCCTCCGTCAGCGCGCGGCGGCCGTCGGTCGCGGTGGCGACCGTGTAGCGGCGGGCCTGGAGGTTGATCTGCAGGGCCTTCAGCATCTGTGGCTCGTCGTCGACGACGAGGACTCGGGTCATGCCGACAGTTCCCCCTCTGCGTCGTAGTGCGGTTCGGATTCCAGCTCAGGGTGGAGCTCAAGGTCGTCATGCTCGTGCTCGGCGGTGTCCGCCGGGACGGAGAGGACCATGGTCAGGCCGCCTCCGGGGGTGTCCTCGGGGGTCAGCGTGCCGCCCATGGCCTCGGTCAGGCCGCGGGCCAGCGCCAGGCCGAGGCCCACGCCGGTCTCGTTGTCGTTGTCGCCGAGGCGCTGGAACGGCTGGAAGATCCGGTCCCGGTCCTCCTCGGGCAGGCCGACGCCGCGGTCGACGACGCGCAGTTCGACCCGCTCGCCCAGGGTGCTGGCGCTGAGCAGCACCGGCTTGCCGTCGGCGTGCCGCAGGGCGTTGGCGACCAGGTTGGCCACCACGCGTTCCAGCAGCGGGCCGTCGACGACGACGGCCGGGGTCTCGGTCAGGCCCTGGGTGTCGACCTCGACGTCGGTCATGGAGGTGAGCGAGTCCAGCGCCAGCGACACCACGTCCTCCAGCGGCGTCGGGTGCAGCTGGAGCGAGAGCGCGCCGGCCTGGAGGCGGCTCATGTCGAGCAGGTTCTCCACCAGTCGGGTCAGCTTCTCCAGCGAGATCTCGGCGGTGGCCAGCAGCTCCTGCTGGTCCTCGGGCGTGAACTCGACGTCGTCGCTGCGCAGCGAGGAGACCGACGCGAGCGCGACGGCCAGCGGTGTGCGCAGGTCGTGGCTGACGGCGGCGAGCAGCGCGGTGCGGAGCCGGTCGGCGGCCTTGACGGGCTCGACCTCGGCCGCAGCCTCCGCCAGCCGGGTCCGTTCGAGGGCGACGGCGACGTGCGCGGCGAAGGCCGCGAGGACGCGGCGGTCGGAGGCGGGCAGCGGACGGCCGCGCAGCACCAGCGAGGCGCCGACGCCGACCGGGACCGCCTCCGCGCCCGGCATGGCGGCCAACTCGTCCGGCTCGACGACGCGTTCGACCAGCTCGACGCTGTCCATGGCGAAGGTCTCGCGCAGCCGGTCGAGCAGTGCGGGCACCGCCTGGTCGCCGCGCAGCACGCTTCCGGCCAGGCCGGAGAGCGTCTCGGCCTCGGCCGTGGCACGGGCGGCGCGGCCGGAGAGTTTGGTCGCGGTGTCGACGATCCCGGCGACCACCAGGCCGACCAGCGCGAAGACGAAGAGGGCCAGCACGTTGTTGGGCTCGGCGATGGTGAACGTGTGGATCGGCGGGATGAAGTAGTAGTTGAGCAGCAGTGACGCCGTCAGCGACGCGACCAGGGCGGAGACCAGACCGCCGAGGCAGGAGATGCCCACCACCACTGCCAGGAAGAGCAGGGTGTCGCTGGTCAGGTTGATGGCGTGGCGGGTGTGGCAGAGGATCAGGGTCAGTAGCGGAGGCAGCACCAGCCCGCAGGCGATCCCCGCCCAGCGGCGGGCAGTCGAGCGTCCGCCGCGTCGTCCCGGGGCGGTCGGCATGTGGCGTCCGCGCCCGGCCTCCTCGTGGGTGACCATGTGGACGTCGATGTCGCCGGAGAGTTCGACGGTGGTCTCGCCGATGCCGCGTCCGGCGGTGAGTGCGCGGCGGAGCGGGCC
>NZ_JBGCCR010000041.1:0-66604 GCF_041262485.1 Streptacidiphilus sp. BW17
CCGGCGGGGGCGTTGGTGCTGGGTGGCGAGGCGGCGTCGCCGGCGCTGGTCGCGGGGCTGCTCGAAGTGGCGGGTGGTCGTGGTGTGTTCAACCACTATGGGCCGACTGAGACGACGATCGGTGTGGTGGCGGGCCGGCTGGGCCGGGAGTGGGTGGCTGGGGGTGTGGTGCCGTTGGGGGTGCCGGTGGCGAACACCCGGGCTTATGTGCTGGACGGGTCGTTGAGTCCTGTTCCGGTTGGTGCGGTGGGTGAGTTGTATGTGGCTGGTCCGCAGGTGGCACGCGGGTATGTGGGGCGTGCCGGTTTGACGGCGGGGCGGTTCGTGGCCTGTCCGTTCGGGGTGGTCGGCGAGCGGATGTACGCGACGGGTGACCTGGTGCGGTGGACCGCCGACGGCGAACTGGTGCACCTGGGCCGTGCGGACGAGCAGGTGAAGGTGCGCGGCTTCCGGGTGGAACCGGGCGAGGTCCAGGCCGTGGTGGCCGAGCACCCGGGCGTGGCGCAGGCCGCGGTCGTGGCCCGCCAGGACCAGGTGGGCGAGGACTCGCAGTTGGTCGCCTACGTGGTGGGCACCGGCGCTGCGGGCGATGAACTTCCGGCTTCTGTACGTGATTTCGTGGCCGGGCGGTTGCCGTCCCACATGGTTCCGGCCGCTGTGGTGGTCCTCGGCGAGCTGCCGCTGACGGTGAACGGCAAGGTGGACCGTAAGGCCCTGCCTGCTCCGGACTACACGGGCCTGGCGGATGCGGGGCGGGCTTCGGCGACGGTGCGGGAGGAGTTGCTGTGCCAGGCGTTCGCGCAGGTGCTGGGCCTGGAGCGGGTCGGCGTGGAGGGCGACTTCTTCGCCCTGGGCGGCCACTCCCTGCTGGCGATGCGGTTGGTGAGCCGGGTGCGTGCGGTCTTGGGTGTGGAGTTGCCGTTGCGGGTGCTGTTCGAGGGCCCGACGCCGGCTGCGGTGGCGGCGTGGCTGGGTGGGGCCGGCGCGGGTCGTGCGGCGTTGGTGCCGGTGGTGCGTCCGGAACGGGTGCCGTTGTCGTTCGCGCAGCGTCGGCTGTGGTTCCTGGGGCAGTTGGAGGGCCCGAGTGCGACCTACAACATCCCGATGGCGCTGCGGCTGACCGGGGAGGTGGACCGGGAGGCCCTGGCTGGGGCGTTGCGGGATGTGGTGGGTCGGCACGAGGTGCTGCGCACCGTGTTCCCGGTGGTGGACGGTGAGCCGTATCAGCGGGTGCTGTCGCTGGAGGAGTGCGGTTTCGAGGTGCCGGTTTTGGTGGTCGGGCCGGACGGGCTGGATGCGGCGGTGGCCGAGGCCGCCAGCCACCTGTTCGATCTGGCCGTGCAGGTTCCGCTGCGGGCGGCGGTGTTCGCGGTGGCGCCGCAGGAGCATGTGGTGGTGGTGCTGGTGCACCACATCGCTGGTGACGGCTGGTCGTTCGGTGTGCTGGGGCGGGACATCTCCAGGGCGTACACCGCTCGGGTGGAGGGCCGGAAGCCCGACTGGGCCGCGCTGCCGGTGCAGTACGCGGACTATGCGCTGTGGCAGCGGGAGGTGCTCGGTGACGAGCAGGATCCGGACAGTGTGCTGTCCGGGCAGGTGGCGTACTGGCGCGAGGCGTTGGCGGGGGTGCCGGAGGAGTTGGTGCTGCCGGCGGATCGCCAACGTCCGGCGCGGGCTTCGCACCGCGGCGAGAGTGTGGATCTGACCGTCTCCGCAGAGACGCACCGGCGACTGGCGGCGCTGGCCCGGGAGCGGGGGGCGACCCTGTTCATGGTGGTGCAGGCGGCGTTGGCGGTGACGTTGAACCGCCTGGGGGCGGGCACGGACATCCCGATCGGTTCCGCGATCGCCGGGCGTACCGATGAGGCGCTCAACGACCTGGTCGGGTTCTTCGTCAACACGCTGGTGGTGCGCACGGACCTGTCCGGTGACCCGACCTTCGACGAGGTGCTGGAGCGGGTGCGGGAGGCCAGTCTCGGGGCGTTCGAGCACCAGGACGTGCCGTTCGAGAAGCTGGTGGAGGAACTGTCGCCGGTCCGGTCGATGGCCCGGCACCCGCTCTTCCAGGTCATGCTCACGGTGCAGAACATGGCTGCGGCGGTGTTGGACTTGCCCGGGGTGCGGCCTTGGGCGGTTGCTGCGGCTGCGTCGGCGGCGAAGTTCGACCTGGAAGTGAGTGTGGGTGAGGTCTTCGATGCGCAGGGCGTGCCGGCGGGGTTGCGCGTCACGCTGATCGCGGCTGCGGATCTGTTCGACGCGCAGACCGTGCGGCGGATCGCGGGCTGGTGGGTCCAGGTCCTGGAGACGGTGACGGCGCGGCCGGGGACCCGGTTGAGCGCGGTGGATGTGATGGGTGAGGCTGAGCGCCGGCAGATCGTGGAGGAGTGGAACGAGACGGCGCTGGAGGTGGCGTCCTCGACCTTGCCGGCGTTGTTCGCGGCGCAGGTGGCGCGGACGCCGGATGCGGTGGCGCTGGTGTTCGAGGGTGTCGAGGTGTCGTACGCGGAGTTGGACGAGCGGGCGAACCGGTTGGCGCGGTTGCTGGTCGGGCGTGGTGTGGGTGCGGAGTCGGTCGTGGCGGTGTGTCTGGAGCGCGGGGTCGAGGCGGTGGTGGCGATCCTGGCGGTGGTGAAGGCGGGGGGTGCGTATCTGCCGATCGATCCGGTGTATCCGGACGACCGGATCGGGTTCACCTTGGGTGATGCGGGCGCCTGTCTGGTGCTGACGTGTGCTGAGCTGGCGGATCGGTTGGGTGGCTTCGGTGTCGGGGTGGCGGTGTTGGACGAGCCATCGGTGGTGGGGGAGTTGGCGGCGCTGGATGGCGGGGCGGCGGAGTGTGCGGTGCTGCCGGGGCATCCGGCGTACGTGATCTACACCTCGGGGTCGACGGGTCGGCCCAAGGGCGTGGTGGTGTCGCACGGCAGTGTGACCGAGTTGTTCGCGCAGGCGGGGCCGCTGTTCGGCGGGTTCCGGGCGGATGACGTGTGGTCGTGCTTCCACTCGTTCGCGTTCGACTTCTCGGTGTGGGAGATGTGGGGTGCGCTGCTGCACGGGGGTCGGGTGGTGGTGGTCCCGTCTGGGGAGTCGCGGTCGCCGCAGGAGTTCCTGGCGCTGATCGAGCGTGAGCGGGTGACGGTGGTGAGTCAGACACCGTCGGCGTTCTACCAGTTGGCTGCCGCGGAGGAGCAGCGGCCTGGGTCGGTGGCCTCGGTGCGTGCGGTGGTGTTCGGCGGTGAGGCGCTGGATCTGGGCCGGCTGAGCGGCTGGTGGGGGCGCCACGGTGATGCCGGTCCGCGGTTGGTGAACATGTACGGCATCACCGAGACGACGGTGATGGTGACGTTCCGCGAGCTCGCGCCGGGTGAGGGCGGGTCGGACAGCGTGATCGGGCGTGGCATCCCGGGCCTGGGCGTGTACGTGCTGGACGAGTTCCTGCAGCCGGTTCCGGTAGGTGTGACGGGTGAGTTGTACGTTGCTGGCGGGCAGTTGGCGCGCGGGTACCTGGGGCGTCCCGGGCTGACCGCGGGGCGGTTCGTGGCGTCGCCGCTCGGGGTGCCGGGTGGGCGGCTGTACCGCACGGGCGACCGCGCGAAGTGGTCGGGCGACGGAGAGCTGGTGTTCGCGGGCCGCGCGGACGAGCAGGTGAAGGTGCGCGGCTTCCGGATCGAGCCCGGCGAGGTCCAGGCCGTCCTGGCCGCCCATCCCGCCGTGGCCCAGATCGCGGTCGTCGCTCGCGAGGACGTTCCGGGAGACATCCGCCTGGTGGCGTACGCCGTTCCGGCCGGCTCGGACACACCGCCGGACGAACTCGTCGCCCTGTTGCGGGAGTTCGCGGGTGAGCGGTTGCCGTCCTACATGGTGCCGTCGGCAGTCGTGCTGCTGGACGCGCTGCCGCTGACCGTGAACGGCAAGCTCGACCGCACGGCCCTGCCGGCCCCGCAGTACGCCGTGAGTGCGCAGGCCCTCCAGGGCGGTGGCTCGCTCAGTGCCTTCGAGCAGAGCGTGTGCGAGGCGTTCGCGAAGGTACTGGGGTTGGAGAGCGTCGGGGTCGACGACGACTTCTTCGCGCTGGGCGGGCACTCGCTGCTGGCGGTGTCGTTGGTGGAGGAACTGCGGTCGCGTGGTGTGTCGGTGTCGGTGCGCGACCTGATCACCAACCCGACCGTGGCGGGGCTGCTCAGCACGTTGTCCTTGTCGTCGGTCAAGGACGCGTTCTGCGGCATGCTCGCCATCCGGTCGAGCGGCAGCGAGCCGCCGTTCTTCTTCGTGCATCCCGGAAGCGGGTCGAGCTGGTGCTACCTGCCGCTGGCCCGGTACGTCCCGCAGGAGTATCCGCTCTACGGGTTGCAGGCCGACGGGCTCGACGGCACGAGTGAACTCGCCTCCGGTGCTGTGGAGATGGCCGCGGCGTACATCGAGCAGATTCGTTCCGTGCAGCCGAGCGGCCCCTACCATCTGGTGGGCTACTCCTTCGGGGGGACGGTGGCGCACGAGATCGCGGTGCAACTGGAGGCCGCGGGTGAGCAGGTGGCCGCGCTGGTCATCCTGGACACCTTCCCGGTGCAGCGGGACGCGGATCCCGCCGCGGTCGGCGAGGCATCCCGCGACGCCGGGGAGGCGGACGGGTCCGACGACCCGGCGGGCTCGTCGACGTCCGACGAGAACGACGTTCTTGCCCAGAGGCTCCGGGAGCTTCGGGCGAGTGTGGGCCATGTCCTCGGCGGGGTCTCGGACGAGGAGCTGATCCGGATCGTTCACGTCTTCGACAACAACAAGCAGCTGCAGGAGGAGCACCGGGCCGGTCGGTTCGGCGGGGATGCCCTGGTGGTGGTCGCGGCGGAGGGCAGGGCGACCGATGTGCCGTGGGTGCAGCGGTGGGAGCCGTACATCTCCGGGAAGATCACCGAGGTGAGCCTTCCCTGCACGCACCGCGACCTGGTGCGGCCTGACACACTGGGCCAGGTGTGGGCCGCCGTCGAGGGATGGCTGGGCTCGGGCCGGTCGTAGCGGTCTCCTACGGGCACGGCGGTAGGCACGCCGGAAGCGAACGGGAGTGTTGTCATCCGCACCGCGGGCGGCGGCCCTCCCGCTCAATGCACGCGACCGGGCGCAACTCGCCGTCGCCGCCCATGAGGCGAGGATCGTCTCGCCTCCCGAGTGACGCCCGGCTCGGCCACCGACCGAAGCGGGAGCCCTGGCCCACCAACGGCGGACCAGGGCTCCCGCGCTCTGACCGGTGCTCTCAGCGCGCCATGGCGACCAGGACCCGGCGGCTCCCGGAGAACGCCCTGCGCCCGTGGGCGACGGCGACGTTGTCGATGACCAGGACGTCGCCCTGGCGCCAGTCGACGTCGACGGCCAGCGCCAGTCCCTTCTCGCGGATCTCGAGCACGTAGTCGTCGGGGATCGGGGAGCCGTCGGCGAAGGTCACCGACTGCGGCAGCTCGTCCGCGGGGACGATGGCCGCGAGCTCGCGCATGGTCTCCTCGCCCAGTGTCGCGGGGTGCCACTGGTCCGCCTGGTTGAACCAGACCTCCGCACCGGTGACCGGGTGGCGGACCGTCGAGGGCCGGACCTGGCGCGTCCGCAGCGCATTGCCGGCGGTCCAGTCCCAGCCCACGCCCGCCTCGGCCAGCAGCTTCTCGACCTCCGCCCGGTCGTCCGTCTCGAACGTCGCCTGCCAGCTCTTGCCGAAGCCCCGGCCGCCGTGCAGGTACTGCCGGTAGCAGACACCGCCGCTGAAGTCCGCACGGATCCGGTCGTCGAGTGCTGCCAGCCAGGTGGCGCCGTCCAGCAGTGGAGTGGCGCCTCCCGTCGCAGCCGGCCATACGCAGCAGAAGAGCAGCCGGGAGGGCCAGGCGTGGGCGTAGGAGAGCTCGCTGTGCATGGAGATCGCGTACTCGGGCGGGTACTCCGTCGAGGTGTAGACGTTGTCGGAGACCTTGGTCCTGGGCGTGTTGCCGTGCACGTACGCGAGGCGCTCGGGCAGCAGGGCGGGCATCACGTCCGCCAGGCCCGCCTCGGTGACATCGAAACCCCGGAACAGCAAGGCCTGGTGACGGCCCAGCAGTTCGTCGACCGCGACTGAGTCGAGGTACTCCGTCAGTCCCTGGGGGGTCGCGCCGGCGCCGGTGTTCTCGGGCGTGATCCGTTGCGGTGCCCAGCCCTGCTGAACGCTCATGGGGGATATCTCCTTGGTGATTGGGACGTTGGGCGTCGAGTCGTGCACCTGTGTTCAACGGTGGTCGCGCGGCGGTTGAACGCTGGCCAGCACGACTGGAGTTGTTGGTTCGGTGGGACTGAGGCCATGCTGCTGTCGAGAGGCGGGGCTTCGTGCCCGTGGCGGGCAGCAGGGGGATCTCTCCAGAGCCCTCTTTTGGTCGCCCACGATTGTCACTGAACGCCGGGTGGTCCGCCAGGAGTGCTGCGACCACATCGAGCAGGACCGGACCGACACGCGGTCCAAAAGCCTGGTCGAGGCCGTGTCCCAGAACTGACAGGTCCACCCGACCGGGTCGGCCCCGAGGCGACCTTGCGCCGCCGGGGTCGCTCCGCACGTCGACAGACAACACACCGCTCCAGACGGAGGTACCAGCCGTGTCGGCCCTAGTACGCCGAGTCCGCAGCAAGACCCGCATGTGGGGGTGGACGTTCCGATGACGACCAGCAACAGCCGCACGCCGAGCCGAACCCGCCAGGCTCCGCCCCGGCGCCCGGCCCACCCGGGGACCGGGACGCTGGACCAGCCGGCCCTCGAAGGCAAGAACACCCCCAACGCCGCCCGGATCGTCGGAGTCGGCACCGCCAACACCGAGCACTCCTACTCGCAGCGGGAACTGCTCGACATCTTCCGCATCACCGACCCCAAGGTACGCTCGATCTTCCTCAACAGCGCGATCGAGCGCCGCTACCTCACCGTCCCGCCGAGGGACGCCGACGGCGCCGTGCTCTCCGAGGCTCAGGGCGAACTGCTGGACAAGCACAAGCGACTGGCCCTGGACATGGGCGCCCGGGCGGTCCGCGCCTGCCTCGAGGACAGCGGACTCGAGCCGGCCGACATCGACTACCTGTGCTGCACCACCACAACCGGCTTCCTCACCCCTGGCCTGAGCGCCCACCTGATCCGCGAGATGGGGATCCTGCCGAAGACCAGCCGCATCGACGTGGTCGGGATGGGCTGCAACGCCGGGCTGAACGCCCTCAACGCCACCGCCAGTTGGGCCACCGCCAACCCCGGTAGGGTCGCCGTCCTGCTTTGCGCCGAGGCCTGCTCGGCCGCCTACGTGATCGACGGCACCATGCGCACCGCCGTGGTCAACAGCCTCTTCGGCGACGGCGCCGCCGCCATCGCCCTGATCGCCGACCCGCCGGACAGCGCCTACGCCCCGACCGACGTGCCGCCCGGCACCAGCGGCCCGCGCATCCTCGGCTTCGCCAGCCACCTGATCACCGACGCCATCGGCGCGATGCGCTACGACTGGGACGACGAGCAGGGCAAGTTCAGCTTCTACCTCGACCCGCACGTGCCCTACGTGGTCGGAGCCAACGCCGAACAGGTCGTCGACCGGCTGCTGTCCGGCGCCGGCCTGCGCCGCAGCGACATCAGCCAGTGGCTGGTGCACTCCGGCGGCAAGAAGGTCATCGACGCGGTCCGGGTCAACCTGGGCCTGACCCGGCACGACGTCCGGCACACCACCAGCGTGCTGCGCGACTACGGCAACCTGTCCAGCGGCTCGTTCCTGTTCTCGTACCAGCGGCTGCTCGACGAGGGCGTCGCGAGGGCTGGCGACCACGTCGTGATGATGACCATGGGACCGGGTTCCACGATCGAAACGGCGCTGCTGCAGTGGTGAGGGAGAAGCAGATGGCAGAGAACACGAGGACCACCGGGCTCGGTGCGGGCCCCGAGGACATCGACCTGGTCATCGACGGCGCCAAGCCGCTGACCCTCGCCACCGTCGCGGCGGTGACGGCCGTCTGCGACCGCGTCGAGGAGCGGGCCGGCAGCGGCCGCGTCGTCCTGCGCCTCGGCGGTGTCCCCGGCGGCACCTGGGCCGCCGATCTGACGGTGTCACTGGTCAGCAAGTGGGAGCGCGCGCTGCGCCGCCTCGAGCGGCTCCCCGCCGCCACCATCGCCATCGCCGACGGCGACTGCGGCGGCACCGCCCTGGACGCGATGCTCGCCGCCGACTACCGCATCGCCACCACCTCGGTGCGCCTGGTGGTACCCGTCGGTGGCGGCGCGACCTGGCCCGGCATGGCCCTCTACCGGATCTCCCAGCACGGTGCGACCGCCGCCGCGATCCGCCGCGCCGTTCTGTTCGGCACCCCGGTCGACGCGGGCGACGCACTCGCCCTGCACCTGCTCGACGAACTCACCGAGGACGTCACCGAGGCCCTCGCCACCGTCGCCCTGCGCGCCGGCGGCATCAGCGGCACCGAACTGGCCATCCGGCGCCAGCTCATGGCCGACGCGGCCACCACCAGCTTCGAGGAGGCCCTCGGAGTCCACCTCGCAGCGGTCGACCGGACCCTGCGCCGCGCTGTCGCCGGAGCCGCCTCGTGACCACCCGCCAGGCCCCGAACGCCGCCGGCCACCCGCCGGCACCCGAGGAGGACCTGCGCGCGATGCGCGGCGACCTCGCCACCGCCCGTGCCGCCCTCGCCGCCGCCGCAGCCCACTCCGAGGGCCTGCTGGCGATCCTGCCCGTCCCGGCCGTGCGCACCACCTGCCAGCGCACCGCCGCCGCCGAGGCGATCGACGTCACGCGGACCCTGCGCGAGATGTTCCTGCGCACCCACATCGACGCCGTCCACGACGAACTCACCGCCGGCCGCACCCGCCACCTGCGGCTCGCCGAACTCGCCGAGGCCGCCGCCCACGCCTTCCCCGGCCTGGTGCCCACCGCCACGCAGCTCGACGACGAACGCACCCGCACCCAGGCCGGCAAGGAAGGCCACGAGATCGACCAGGGCCTCTTCTTCAGCCACCTGCTGCGCTCGCCGGTCGCCGGGACGCACCTGCTCGAGTCGATGCTGCGCCCCACCCAGCGCGCACTCGACCTGCTGGACCAGTACGCCGCCACCGGCCGCATCGACCTCGGGCCGGTCCGGCTGGAACGCACCGGCCCCGTCGCCCGGCTCACCATGACCGGCCACGACCGGCTCAACGCCGAGGACAACCAGCAGGTCGACGCCATGGAGACCGCCGTCGACCTCGCGATGCTCGACCCCGAGGTTGAGGTCTGCCTGCTGCGCGGCGGCGAGATGACCCACCCCCGCTACTGGGGTCGGCGGATCTTCAGCGCCGGCATCAACCTCAAGGCGCTCTCCGGTGGCGGGATCTCCCTGGTCGACTTCCTGCTGCGCCGCGAACTCGGCTACATCCACAAGATCCAGCGCGGTCTGATCACCGGCGACAGCACCAGCTGGCGCCCCGCGAGGGTGGAGAAGCCCTGGGTCGCCGCCGTCGACGGTTTCGCGATCGGCGGCGGCATGCAGTTGCTGCTGGTTTTCGACCACGTGCTGGCCGCCACCGACTCCTACCTCAGCCTGCCCGCCGCGAAGGAGGGGATCGTGCCAGGCGCCGCCAACTTCCGCCTCAGCGCGATCGGCGGGCCCCGGCTGTCCCGCCAGGTCATCCTCAGCGGACGCCGCGTCCACGCGGGCGAACCGGAGGCCGCCCTGCTCATCGACGAGGTCCACGAGCCCGACGAGCTCGACCTCGCCATCGAGCGGAGCCTGGACCGGATGCGCGGCCAGGCCGTGGTGGCCAACCGGCGGATGATCAACATCGCCGAGGAACCGATGGATGCGTTCCGGCTCTACATGGCGGAGTTCGCACTCCAGCAGGCGCTGCGCCTGTACAGCGGAGATGTCATCCACAAGGTAGGCCGCTTCACTGCCGAACAGAGCCGCCGCCAGGAGCGGGACCAAGCCCGGGGGTGGGCGGAGTGAGTGGCCCGGACGAGCCACGGGTGCGGTACGAGAAGAAGGACCGCGTCGCTCGCATCACGCTCGACCGGCCCGCCGTGCTCAACGCCATGGACCTGCGGATGCACGAGGAACTCGCGCAGATCTGGGACGACGTCGAGGCGGACGACGACGTCCGGGTCGCGGTGCTCACCGGCGCCGGCGACCGGGCCTTCACGGTCGGCCAGGACCTGCATGAACGGGCCCGGCTGGACGCGGCAGGAGTGCCGCGCACCAGCTTCGGCAGCCGAGGCCAGCCCGGGTGGCCGCGGCTGACCGAGCGGTTCGACCTCTCCAAGCCGGTCCTCGCCCGGGTCAATGGCTACGCCCTGGGCGGAGGCTTCGAACTCGCCCTGGCCTGCGACCTGATCATCGCCTCGGACCAGGCGATCTTCGCGCTGCCCGAGGCCCGGCTGGGGCTGGTCCCCGGCGCCGGCGGGGCGTTCCGGCTGGCCCGCCAGCTACCGTTGAAGACGGCGATGGGCTACCTGCTGACCGGCCGTCGCATGGACGCCGACACCGCCCTGCGGTTCGGCCTGGTCAACCGGGTCGTCCCGGCCGACCAGCTCGACGACTGTGTCGCCGAGTGGACCGACGACCTGCTGCGCAGCGCCCCGCTCGCAGTACGGGCGATCAAGCAGGCCGTGATGCGATCGGTGGACCTCCCGCTCGACGAGGCGTTCACCGCTGCCTATCCGTGGGAGCAGCGGCGCCGCGACAGCGCGGACGCCGTCGAGGGCCCGCGCGCCTTCGCCGAGCGGCGCGAACCCCGATGGCAGGGCCGCTGACCCTGCCCGGCCGCGCAACCCGCCCGTCCCGTGCACCCGCCTCGTAGCGGGCGCACGGGACGGGTGATCTCCCGGCCGGGAACGGTGAGTTGTTCAAGTGACGCACGGTGCTGGTTGAACACCCGTGCCGATCACTTGCGCCGGGTTGAACACCCGCACCATCCCCAGTGGTTGGGGCATAGTGGTCTGCGTCGCCAGGAACCGACGGAGTTCGGCGAGGCCGGACGTCAGGAAGCCTGGACCGGACCGAGGAACCGTGGGTGGCGGAGCTGCGGCCGGACAGCCTGATCGCGACAGTCGGGGGAAATGATGTCCCCCTGAGCTGTTAGCGGTCATCGCTAAAACTCTGTTAGCCAGAGTGCACGAGTCGGAGGGGAACCCACGAACGAGGTACCCGCGGGATGGAGTGTGGCGCACGGTCCGGCGGACAGGAAGTCCTGCGTGGAGTTTATCGAAGGCACGTGGACGGATATGCGACCCAAGAGCCTGATGGACGCCATGGATAACCTGGCCGCATCGTCCTGACCCATATCCGCAACCAGGGAAACAAATTAAAGGGAGCAGTCCGTGGAAGATCTGTCGCCGCTTTCGGATCCTGGCATCGTCCCGAATCCGTACCCGACCTATGCGCGCCTTGCCGAGCAGGAGCCGGTCCACTGGTGCGAGGGCTTGAACGCGTGGGCCGTCATGGGATACGAGGGCTGCGCGAGCGCGCTGAAGGATCCCCAATTCAAGGCCGAACGCATGGAAGAGATTCTGAGTGGCAAGTTCGACGGCCGGGAACTGCCGACCGAGAATGTTTATCACCAGTTCACCAAGAACGTGATGATGTACACGGATGGGCCGCAACACAACGCACTGAGGAAGTCCACGCACGCCGGCTTCACGCGCGAGGCCCATGAGTTCTACAGCAAGGTGATCGAACGTGTCGCCTACGACCTGGTCGCCAGTATCCCGGACGGCGTGAAGGAGATCGACGCCGTCGCCGCGCTGGCCGAAAAGCTTCCCGTGAATGCAGCTGTTCACGCCTTCGGAGTTCCCGAAGAGGATCTTGACGCCGTGATACCCAGCGTAGCCAAGGTGATGACCTACTGGTCGGGGCCGCAAGAGCAGCCGCTGGAGCTCGAGCACCTGCTCGAGCACCTCACGGACCTCCACACCTACGCACTCGAACTCATTCAGGGCAAGCGAGGAAGGGTCCTTCCGGGCACGGTCATCGCCCGACTCGCGGCCAGCCTGGCGGACCAGACCGAGGTCACGCCGCAGCAGACCGTACATCAGCTGGTGCTTCTGTTGATCGCGCTGTTTGCGCCCACGACGCCGGGATCCGTCGGTAGCGGCATGCTCGCGTTCGCGACGAACCCCGATCAGATCGCACGCTTCCTGGAGAATCCCGAGTGCGTTGAGAACACGGCGAACGAAGTGGTGCGCTTCAACGCGTCGAACCAGTTTACGTGGCGCGTCGCGGCGACGGACGTGGACCTGCGCGGTGTTCGTATCAAGGAGGGGCAGAGGGTCGCCCTGTTCCTGGGGGCGGCAAATCGGGACCCGAACGTCTTCGCCCGTCCGAACGAGTTCGACCTTGGTCGGCAGAACAGTGGCAAGAATCTGTCGTTCGGCTTCGGGCCGCACGCGTGTCTCGGTAGGCAGATAGCTAGCCTCGAAATCAAGTGGTTCTTCGTTGCTCTCTTCGCACGTTTCCCGATGATCCGGCTGGCGGGAGACCCCGAATGGAACAGCAACCTTGAATTCCGGTCGCTCCGGTCCCTGCCACTGCTCCTGGCCTGACGAGCCGTCATCCGGGGCACGGGGCTGATGGACTGCTTCTGCGTGGCGAATGAACCGCACGGGGGATTTCGCGTCACACGATAGGGGTTCTGTCATGACGCCCCGTGCCCTCGTGCAGATGCGAAGGCCGGCGGCCAAGCTCGGCAAACCGCTCATCGCGAAGCGGCCAGGGGGTCGGCCCGCCTCGGTAAGGGGGTACTCGGACATGGCGCCTTCATAGTGAAGCCTGGTCAGGCTGTTTGGCCCGTCCCCCGGTGAGTAGACACCCCGATACTTGGTTCCTCCATAATCCAAGAAGAAGGGGCCCTGGATGCCACGTCCATCCCGTCATTCCCCGGAGTTCCAGCGCGACGCAGTCGCCCTCGTACGCTCCGGTCCGCACCGCACCATCGCCGACGTCGCCACCGAACTCGGCGTCAACCGCGAGACCCTACGGAGCTGGGTGCGCCGCGAGGAGCGCGCCGGCACCCTGGCCGCCGGCGGAATGGGACCGACTGAGCTTGAGGAACTGAGAACTCTTCGTTCGCGTGTGGCCAGCCAAGTATTCACCCTGGCAGTGGGGCCGCAGCGGAAAGTGCATGCCAGGCCGCGAGGAAACCCATGGATGCCGAAACACTTCCAGCAAGCACCCTTGACCATTGCGCCCCCACCGCCACGGCTGGCACGGCACCGACGTGCCTGGCTTCCGTGCCCGCGCGCCGCTCCAGCAGTGCCGCTGACCCCAAAGAAGCGGAGGAGTTCCTGCGCCAGTTCCATACCGAGCAGCCCGAGCAGCCCGTCCCGTTCACAGCGCGTCTGAGACAGGTCCTCATCGAGATCGACAATACGGGCGCCTATCGACACACCTCCGAGGAACTGGCCTTCGGCGCCCGTGTAGCCTGGCGTAACTCCAGTCGCTGCATCGGTCGCTTGTACTGGAACAGCCTTCGCGTCATGGACCGACGGGACGCGAAAACGTCCGAGGCGATTTACCGATGCCTCTGTGAGCATCTGCGTCAGGCGACGAACGCCGGACGCATCCGCCCCGTCATCTCGATCTTTGCCCCCGACACCCCCGAGCGGGCCGCCCCCAGAGTATGGAACGACCAGCTCATCCGTTACGCCGGCTACCGCCGGCAGGACGGGACCATTCTTGGTGACCCAGCGTTGGTGGACTTCACTGAGGCCGTCTGCCGACTTGGATGGTCGGCCCCCCAAGGCCTCTTCGATGTATTGCCATTGGTCATAGAGACCGCCGATGACAAGCCGCAGATCTTCGAGCTGCCCTCCGATCTGATCCTTGAAGTGCCCATCATCCACCCGGAGCATCCACAGATCGCCGATTTGGCGTTGCGCTGGTATGCCGTGCCAGCGATCTCCAACATGCGTCTGCGCATCGGAGGCATCGACTACCCCCTTGCCCCGTTCAACGGCTGGTACATGGGTAGTGAGATCGGCGCGCGCAACCTGGTCGACGAGGACCGGTTCGATTTGTTGCTGACCGTGGCAGAGTGCCTCGGCCTGGATATCAGCAGCGAAATCACCCTGTGGCGTGATCGCGCGTTGGTCGAGCTGAATGTTGCAGTCTTGCACTCTTTCACCACCGCCGGTGTCACGATCAGCAACCACCACACGGAATCCCGGCACTTTCTCACCCACCTGGCCCGGGAAGGGCGTAACGGCCGCACTGTTTCCGCGGACTGGAGCTGGATCGTTCCCCCGATCTCCGGCGGCATCACGCCCGTCTTCCACCGCTACTACGACGACACCGAGCAACGCCCCAACTTCTACCTTGACGACCAGGCGCGTGCTCGCAGCCGGGGACAATGCCCGTATGCGCACTGAGCGACTCACCGCCGCGGCGGCTTCGGTCCGGGGTCCTGCCTTCGGCGAGATGTGGCGCCTCGTACGTCGACCAGGTGTTCCAGATCGACCTGGTTTGCTCGGACCCTGGCAGCGCTGCCCGGCGGCGCCACGTTCGCCAACCACAAGACAAACCTTGGGAGTGCCACGTGAGTGAGACGCGTGCGGCCTTCGTTCCGGCAGCTCCCCCCGCGGCGAAGGTCCACGAACTGCTACTGGCCGCAGCCCGGGTGACCCCGCAGGCACCCGCGGTCATCGACTACACCGACAGCGGTGAGCTCAACATCATGACCTATCGTCAGCTTGAGAGCCTCGCCGTCGCGTGCGCGACCGAGATGGACCGGCCGGGTCTGGACATAGGTGACCGGGTGCTCGTTGAGGCGGACAACAGGCCCAGCGATCGCCATGTTCCTCGCCTGCTCGATGCACGGTGTCACCTTCGTCCCGGTCAGCCCGGACACCTCCGACCAGCGGCTGCTCTCGGTCCTGGACACCTCCGGGGCCGTACTCCACACGCGCGCCGCCGCGGTCGCGCGAGCCTGCCTGCCTGATTCGGTCGCGACGGCACGGTTCGACACGACCAGACTGACGGTCGAGCGGGCGCCCACGCCCCGTACCCGGCACCGTCGCGCTGCGGTCACCACCGACACCGCTTACATGATCTTCACGTCCGGCACGACGGGGCGACCCAAGGGGATCGTCATGAGCCACCGGGGTGTGCTCGCCTTCTACCGCGGACTGATGGACCACCGGATCGTCACCAGCGAAGACCGGGTGGCAACCACCTCGCCGCTGCAGTTCGACTTCTCGCTGCTGGATATCGGCCTCGCTCTGAGCAGCGGCGCCGCCGTCGTGCCCGTGCCGCGCGACCAGCTGCGCTTGCCGCTCCGCTTCCTGCAGTGTCTGGCCGACACACGGGCCACCCGGGTCGACGGGGTCCCCTCGATCTGGCGTCCGGCGCTATGGCTGGAGCCCGAACGGCTCGCCTGCACCCGCCTCGTAGCGGGCGCACGGGACGGGTGATCTCCCGGCCGGGAACGGTGAGTTGTTCAAGTGACGCACGGTGCTGGTTGAACACCCGTGCCGATCACTTGCGCCGGGTTGAACACCCGCACCATCGCCAGTGGTTGGGGCATAGTGGTCTGCGTCGCCAGGAACCGACGGAGTTCGGCGAGGCCGGACGTCAGGAAGCCTGGACCGGACCGAGGAACCGTGGGTGGTGGAGCTGCGGCCGGACAGCCTGATCGCGACAGTCGAGAACGGCACCGCCCAACCGCCCAACCGCGCGGCGCGCGCCGCCGCGCATGTCCGCGCGCCGCCCGGACCGACGCAGCGCCAAGCCCAGGGGGAAGCAATGGCCTTCGAGCTGACCAGCTACCGGAACCTCGGCGACGCGTTCGCCGCGCGTGTCGCCCAACATCCCGACAAGACCGCGCTCACCATCTACCGCAACTCCGCCGAGGCCGCGCACGATAGCCTCAGCTACGCCGAACTCGCCCGCCGGGCCGGCCTGCGCGCCGCCGACCTGGCGCAGCACCTGGCCCCCGGTGAGCGCGTTCTCATCGCGCTGCCCACCGGCACCGAGTTCGTCGAGCTCTACCTCGCCTGCTTGCTGGCCGGTGTCATCGCCGTGCCCGCCCCGCCGGCGACCGGCTCCACCGCCGCCGCCCAGCGCGTCGCCGCGATCGCCGTGGACTGCACGCCCGGACTGGTCTTCGTCACCGCCGGGGACCTCGGCACCCTCACCGAGCGCTTCCAAGCGCAGGGCCTGGGCCACGTCCCCGTCCGGGCCGCCGCCCCCGTGCCGGCCGGTGAGGCACTCCCCGCGGCGCTCCGCGGTCGCCACATCGACCAGGACGCCCTCGCCGTCCTCCAGTACAGCTCCGGCTCCACCGGCACCCCGAAGGGCGTGATGCTCGCCCACCGGAACGTCCAGGCGAACCTCGAGGCCCTGCACTCCGTCATCGGCCTGGGCGGGGACGACTCGTTCGGCAGCTGGATGCCGCTGCACCACGACTTCGGTCTCTTCGTTCAGCTCAGCTGCGCACTCTTCCACGGCGCGACAACGGTCCTGATGCCGCCGGTGACGTTCGCCCGCAAGCCCGTCGAATGGTTTCGGATGATGAACGAATTCCGGACCACCGCCAGCTCCGCTCCCAACTTCGCGTACGGCATCGCGCAGCGCCTCATCACGGACGAACAACTCGACGGGCTCGACGTGTCACCGCTGCGCTGGCTGTGCAACGGCTCCGAGCCGATCCACGCCCCGACCATCGCCGCGTTCACCAAGCGGTTCGCACACATCGGGCTGCGCCCCGAAGCCATCGCCGCCGGCTACGGCATGGCCGAGGTCACCGTCTACACCTGCACCACCCCCATCCCGCGCCAGCCGACCGTCCTGGTCGTCGACCCCCAGCGCCTCGCCGACGCCGACCACCCCGCGCTGGTTCCCGCCCATGACGGCCGCGGCAAGGAGATCACCGGCGTCGGACGCCCCAAGGCCTTCGACGCCCTCATCGTCGACCCCGCCACCCTGCGCCCCCTGCCCGCCGGCGAGGTCGGCGAGGTCTGGCTGCGCGGCGACAGTGTCGGCCGGGGCTACTGGGACAAGCCCGACCTCACCGCCCGCATCTTCCACGCCCGTCCCGCCGGCGCCGACGACACCGGACCCGGCTGGCTGCGCACCGGCGACCTGGGCGCCCTGGCGGACGGCGAACTGTTCATCACCGGCCGGCTCAAGGAGGTGATGATCGTCCACGGGCGCAACCTCTACCCGCACGACATCGAACACGAGGCGCGGGCCGCCCACCCCGCGCTGGAGGGGTTCCTCGGCGCCGCCTTCGGTGTCCAGGCCCCCGACGAGCGGATCGTGCTGGTGCACGAGGTCAGCCCGACCCTGCCGGCCGAGGAACTGCGCACCGTGGCGGCGGCCATCATCCGCCGCCTCACCGCCGCTACCGGTGCGCCGGTCCGCAACGTCCTGCTGGTGCGGCGCGGCAGCGTGCACCGCACCACCAGCGGCAAGATCCAGCGCGCCGCGATGCGCGACCGCTTCCTGGCCGGCGAGATCACTGCCCTGCACACCGAACTCGATCCTGCGGTACGGCGGTTGACCGCAGAACCCGAAACCCTGTGACGCCCACCCGCACCGGCACCGCACGCGGGATCGTGAACCGGTTGGCGTGGATGCAGGCCGAGTACGGGCTCACGGGCGCGGATCGGGTGGCTATGGCTGACCGACTCCCGGGGACTGATGCTGACCTTTTGCTGACCCCGGATGGTCGGCCAGGCCCACGGCCTGGGTGGAACCGCTGCTCCTGTGGTATGTCCCACCCGCGTTTCCGCAGGTGGGACACCCTAAGGCAGCGTCTACTGGACCACGTTGACGAAGCTCATCATGCCGTTGTCCTCGTGAGCGGCGATGTGGCAGTGGGACATCACCAAGGCGGCCGGCCCCGTGAAGGGCATCTGGTATCACGCCTACGTCATCATCGACATCTTCAGCCGCTACATCGTCGACCACACCGTCGAGGCTGTCGAATCCGCCGAGCGGCGGAGGAGCGGCAGGAGTGGCGCTGATGGTCGCCTAGGACCGGCGACACGACCTCGGCCGTCGGTCCCGGCGAGGTGCGCCGGTGGATACCTGACACGAACCGACCGTCTCTTGGCCAACAGCCTTTCAGGAGGTATCCCGTGGCTGTGCAGGACATGGCATTCGCCGAGATCTACACGCGGGACAACTTATCTACCGTCGACTACTTCGTTTCGGCCATGGGGTTCACCCGCGTCGCGGATGCCGTTGAGAGTGACCGCAGTTCAGTGCTGCTCCGGCAGGGCGGGGTGCAACTGGTCGTCACCTCGGGCCGCGGGGTCTGGAAGTTCCTGGACGAGCACGGGGATGGTGTTGCCGACATCGCCCTGACCTGCGACGACCCGGCCGCCACCGCCGACGCGGCTGTGGCGGCCGGCGCCAAGTTGGTCGGCCCGGTACGCGAGCATCCGGTGGTGTCGGCCTTCGGGGACGTTACGTACACCCTGCTGCCGCTGACGGCTAGTCCGGTGACAACTGCTCCCGCTGGGCGCCGGTGGACCGCGACGCCGGCGTCCCCGGCAACTGGCCGGATCTCCTCGCTGGACCATGTCGCTGTCTGCCTGGAGGGCGGCAGCCTGCAGGAATTCGCCGACTTCTACCGGGACGCCTTCGGGTTCTCCCGCTACTCCTCCGAGTACGTGGCGGTCGGCGCCCAGGCGATGGACTCGATCGTGGTCCGCAGCGCCTCGGATCGCGTGATCTTCACCTTGGTCGCGCCGGACCCGGCGGCCAAGGATGCCGGGCAACTCGGCGCCTACCTGGAGCGCAACTGCGGCGCCGGGGTGCAGCACTTGGCGTTCCTGGTCGCGAACATCACCGCGGCGGTCCGGGAGATCGGCGACCGCGGCGTAGAGTTCCTGACCACGCTCGGTAGTTACTACGACGCCCTCGCCGAGCGCATCCCCGAGATGACAGAGCGGATCGCGCAGCTACGGCAGACCCAGGTGCTGGCCGACCGAGACGAGTGGGGCCACCTGCTGCAGCTGTTCAGCCGCTCGCCCTACGAGCGCAACACGCTCTTCTCCGAGCTCATCCAGCGCGAGGGTTCGCGCGGCTTCGGCAGCGCCAACATCCGGGCGCTGTACGAGGCGGTCGAGCGCGACCGGCTGGCTTCCCAGTGACGGGCCCGGACGTCGACCCGGCGGGCCTGCTCACCCTGGCCGACTACGCCGCCGCGGCCGAGGCACGACTCGACCGCGCCGTCTGGGACTTCATCGAGGGCGGCGCGGGCCAGGAGCGCACCCTTGCCGCCAACCTGGACGCCTTTGACCGCGTCAGGCTGGCCCCGCGGGTGCTGGCAGGCGCTGGCCGCCCGGACCTTGAGACCAAGATCCTCGGGCGCACCTGGGCGGCCCCGGTCGGGATCGCGCCGATGGCCTACCACACGATGCTCGCCCCGGCGGGCGAGGTGAGCACGGCGCTAGCCGCCGGCCGCGCGGGCCTCCCGCTGGTGGTGAGCACCTTCGCAGGGCGCGCCTTCGAGGAGATCGCCGCGGCCGCGTCGGCCCCGCTGTGGCTACAGGTCTACTGCTTCCAGGACCGCTCGGTTACGCGGCGGCTGATCGAACGCGCCGAGGGGGCTGGCTTCGAAGCCTTGGTCCTCACCGTAGATGCCCCGCACCTGGGCCGCCGGCTGCGCGACCTGCGCAACGACTTCCGACTGCCGACCGGGATCACCCCGGCCAATCTGGATGGAGACGGCTTCTCGTCGCCGAGCGGCCATGCGGCCACCGAGTTCGATGCGACCCTCGACTGGTCCGTGATCGACTGGCTGCGCTCGATCAGCTCCCTGCCAGTGCTGGTCAAGGGCGTGCTCACGGCCGCCGATGCGCGGCGGGCGCTGGTGGCCGGGGTGGACGGCATCGTGGTCTCCAACCACGGCGGCCGGCAGCTGGACGGTGCCCCGGCCACCCTCGAGGTGCTGCCCGAGATCGCCATGGCGGTCGCCGGGGCCTGCCCGGTGCTGGTGGACGGTGGGGTCCGGTGCGGAAGGGACGTGCTGGCCTCGCTCGCTTCGGGGGCCGACGCGGTCCTGCTGGGCCGCCCGGTGCTGCACGGCCTCGCGGTCGACGGTGAGACGGGCGCGGCCAGGGTGCTGGGCATCGTCACCGAGGAGCTGACCGAGGCGATGGCCCTCACCGGCACCCGCTCGGTCGCCGTCGCCGGACCGGAGCTGCTAGGGGGTGGCACCGCTGCCGAGCGGCCGACCGAGGCTCCCAGCGTGGCCCGGCCTCCCGTTCAGGCTGCCGCTGAGCGGCCCGGGCCGAGCGGCCCGGGCCTGTGGAAGGACGACCTGCACGCTAGTCTGTCCGACCCGGTGCTCGACACCATGAACTTCCTCAACGAAGTCACCTACCGCTATCCCGAGGCGGTCTCCTTCGCACCGGGACGGCCCTACGACGGCTTCTTCGAGACCGAGCAGATCTTCGAATGCCTGCGCCGCTACCTCGACCACCTGAAGCAGGGCGGGGCGACGCCGGAGCAGGTCCGCGCCGCGCTCTTCCAGTACGGACCGACCAGCGGCCAGATCCGCGAGCTGATCGCCGACTGGCTGCGCCAGGACGAGGGCATCGAGGTCTCCCCGGAGGCCATCGTGGTCACCGTCGGCGCCCAGGAGGCGATGCTCCTCGCGGTGCGCGCGCTGATCTCCGGCCCCGAGGACGTGCTGCTGGTCTCCAGCCCCTGCTACGTCGGAATCACCGGCGTGGCCAGCCTGCTGGACGTCGCGCTGACCGCGGTCGAGGAGCGGCCGGACGGCTTCAGCTGCGCCGACCTGGAGACGGCGATCCTGGCCGAGCGGGCCCGCGGCCGCCGCCCCCGCGCGGTGTACGTGATCCCGGACCACTCCAACCCGTCGGGCACCACCATGTCCGAGCCGACCCGCCGGGAGCTGCTCGACGTGGCGGCCCGGCAGGACATCCTGATCCTGGAGGACAGTCCGTACCGACTGGTCAGCCCGGGCACCCAGCTGCGGACCCTGAAGGCGCTCGACCGCGACCGACGGGTCGTCCACCTGGGCTCTCTCTCCAAGACACTCTTCCCCGGCGCCCGGGTGGGCTTCGCGATTGCGGACCAGCCGGTGCTGGACGGCTCCGGCGCCACCGGGCTGCTGGCGGACGAGCTCACCAAGATCAAGAGCATGGTCACGGTGAACACCTCCCCGGTGAGCCAGGCTGTGGTGGCCGGCATGCTGCTGGCCGCCGACGGACGGGCCTCGGTGCTCAACACGCGCACCGCCGCCTACTATGGCGACGCGATGCGGGTCACCCTCGAGCAACTGGCGACGCACTTTCCCGAGGTGGAGCGGGCGGCGCTCGGCGTGCGCTGGAATGAGCCCAGCGGCGGCTTCTTCCTGGCCGTCAACGTGCCGTTCCGGGCGGACAACGCCGCGCTGGAACGCTCGGCCGAGGAGTTCGGCGTCATCTGGACGCCGATGTCCTATTTCAATCCCCAGGGCGGCGGCGAGCGCAGCCTGCGCCTGTCCGTCAGCTACCTGACCCACGCCCAGATCGCCGACGGCATCGGCCGACTGGCGCGCTTCATCAGGGCCCAGGCAGACGCCTGACCAGCCCACATCTTCCGAAAGGGCAATGCAGTGACGAACCCGTTCGACGACCCGGACGCCAACTACCGGGTGCTCGTCAACGACGAGGGCCAGCACTCCCTCTGGCCGGTCTTCGTCGAAGTGCCCGCCGGCTGGACCTCGGTGTTCGGCGAGGCACTCCGGCAGGACTGCCTGGACTACATCGAGCAGAACTGGACCGACCTGCGCCCGAATAGCCTGATCGAGGCCATGGCGAACAGCTGAACCCCTGCGGCACCAGCGAGCGAAACTGCGGTGGCCCCTTCCACAGCCATCTGGCAGGGGGCTCCACCCTTGGGGGCCGACAGCGTGAAGAACGACTGTTACCGCCGATCTAATCTGTGCTGGACTGGAAATCGGGGTTCGGGAGGGCCGGCGGCAGCGTCCGTTGCGCGGAGCGGAACGGACGGAAACGGTTGCTCTCTCAGGTGGTGGGGGCGAGGGTGACGTCGTGGCCGAGGGCCTGGAGTTGGCGGACGAGGTCGCGGGTCTTGCGGGCTTTGTCGAGGTGGCGGCGGTGCCACTCGGGACCGAGGTCCTGGTAGGCGTGGCAGGGTCGTCGATCAGGTGCCACGCGATGACGAGGATCGAGCGCGCGACCGCGACGACGGCCTTCGCATGCCCCCGGCGTTTGACGATGCGTCGGTAGCGGGCTCCCAGGAAGGTGTCGGTGCGCGACGCGGCGGTGGCGGCCTCACCGAGTGCGCCCTTGAGCCGGGGGTTGCCCTTCCCTGCCGGTCCGCCGCGGTTCTTGGGTCCGGACTGGATGGTTCTGGGGCAGAGTTTGGCCCAGGACACCAGGTGGTCTGCGGTCGGGAAGCGGCTCATGTCGGTGCCGATCTCGGCCAGGATGATCTGGGCGGTCGCCGGTCCGACGCCGGGGATGGCGTCCAGGCGCTCTGCCAGGGTCGTCCCGCTGGACAAGGGCGGGCTGCCCGGGCCCTCGTCCTGCCGCGGTTCGGGCAGCTGCTCCAGAGCTTGGGCGATGAGCTGGTCGAGCCGGGCGATCTGGGCCGTGAGGTGGTCGATGCTGTCCAGCAGGATCTGGAGCAGCCGGCCGTGGTGGTCTTCGAACTGTCCGGTGAGGGCCTCGACAAGGAGCGGCTTCTTCGGGACCAGGCGCCCCTGGGCCAGGTCGGCCAGGCCCCGGGGCTGCGCTCGCCGGCCGCGAGGGCGTCCAGTATCGCCCGCCCGGTAACCCCGAACAGGTCGGAGACGGCGCCGGAGAGCTTGATCTGCGCGTCCTGCAGCACCTTGTCGACCCGGTGCTTGTGCCGGGTGCGTTCCTGGGTGAAGACGGTCCGGGTCCGGGTGAGGTCGCGCAGTTGCCGCACCGGCTGCGGTGGCACGAACGAGGGCCGGAGCATGCCGCGTTCGGCGAGCTTGGCCAGCCAGACCGCGTCGAGCTTGTCGGTCTTCGGTCGGCCCGGGACGTTCTTCACGTCGCGGGCGTTGACCAGCCAGCACTGCAGCCCGCGGGCCTCCAGCAGGTAGAAGAAGGGCCGCCAGTACGTGCCGGTCGCCTCCATGACCACGTGCTGGACGCCGTGGCAGACCAGCTGGTCGCCCAGTTCCCAGATCGCATTCGTGGTCGCGGCTGCCGTCCACACCTGCTGCACCCGACGCCCCTCGACCGTCTCGTGCGGCACCACGCAGACCATCCCCGACGCCTTCGCGATGTCGATGGCCGCGACCCGGTCCACCGTCCCACCCTCGGGCTCCTCCGTCTGTTCCTCCACCGCCAACCCTCCCCTCCACCCAGCATTCGCGCGCGGACGGGCCACCCGGGGAGCGAGAGGGGAACGGAGAAGCTGGACAGCGTGCGCGAGGCAACAGTGTGCGACCCCCTCGGGCCACTCCCTCACCAGACTGTGATGCGAGCTCGACAGGCCAAGCGCCGACCGGCGTTGACGGGCGACCCACCACCGATTTTCACGTCTGCGAGACGTCAACAAAAGGTGTAAGGAGGACTGTGATGGATATCGGCCTCGTGCTCCAGACCGACCCGCCTGCGAAGTTGCTGGTGGAGCGGATGATCCGCGCCGAACGAGCCGGGTTCACGCACGGCTGGACGTTCGACTCCTGCGTGCTGTGGTAGGAGCGGTTCGTGATCTGCAGCCAGATCCTCGCGAACACCGAGCGGCTGACGGTCGGCCCGATGGTCACCAACCCCGTCACCCGCACCTGGGAGGTCACCGCCTCCCTGTTCGCCACGCTGAACGACATGTTCGGCAACCGCACCGTCTGCGGCATCGGCCGCGGCGACTCCGCCCAGCGGGTCGCCGGGCGCAAGCCGGCGACGCTGGAGCGGCTCTCGCACGCCATGCACGTCATCAAGGAACTGGCGGAGGGCCGGGAGGCCGAGGTCGACGGCACGGTCATGCACATCCCGTGCATCAGCGGCGACCCGAAGCTGCCGATCTGGATGGGCGCGTACGGCCCCAAGGCGTTGGAGCTGACCGGCCGCCAGGCCGGCGGGTTCATCCTCCAGCTGGCCGACCCGTTCCTGACGGAGTGGATGATCAAGCACGTCCGCCAGTCCGCGACCGACGCAGGTCGCGACCCCGACTCGGTCACCATCTGCGTAGCCGCCCCGGCCTACGTGACGGACGGCTCGGCGGAGCAGCTCGCCCACGCCCGCGAACAGTGCCGCTGGTTCGGCGGCATGGTCGGCAACCACGTCGCCGACCTCGTCTCCCGGTACGGCGAGCACAGCGGCATGGTGCCCGACGCGCTCACCGACTACATCAAGGAGCGCCAAGGCTACGACTACTCCCACCACGGCCGCGCGGGCAACCCGGACACCGCCTTCGTGCCGGACGAGATCGTGGACCGCTTCTGCCTCATCGGCACGCCGCAGCAGCACCTGGAGAAGCTGGAGCACCTGCGATCCCTCGGCGTCGACCAGTTCGCAATCTACGCCATGCACGACGCCGTCGAACCGACCATCGACGCCTACGGCGAACACATCGTCCCCACCCTGTAGGGCTGATCCCTGACAGAGCAGGGGTCGTGCCCAGTGCCCCCGTCTTCAGCAACTCCCGCACCCTGCACATACGTCGTCCACCACCTCGGGACGCGGCCGGACGACGGATCACCCCCGCATCGACGGGACGGACTCGCTCAGCGTGACGTTCTCACCGGTCGTCTTCGGTGTACCCCCGCGTATGCCTCGGCGACGCGGGGATGGGCCAATGCGCGGTTCCCCGTGACCACAGGCCGTGACCTGTCCGACGTCGCCTGGTACCTTGCCGAATCCGATCGCTAGGACCGCTCGCCCGCTCCTCGGTCCCGCAGTTGCCCGCTGTTCGGCAAAAGAATGATGCTCGTCACGATCCGTCCGTGGGCCGCCAACCAGCGCCCGAGAAGGCTGTTCACCTGCCGCCCGGCCACCACGGGTCCCGGAACGACTAGCCGTGCGCGGAATGTGTTGGCAGTTGGATCAATCTCGACAACCGCGTCCTCGAACTTCAATGGGCGTCTCGTCAGCGGGTACCAGGCTTTGAACACGGCCTCCTTGGCGCAGAAGAGCAGCCGGTCCCAGCAGAGCTCTTTGGAACTGAGCTCGAGCTCATAGATCCGGTCGCGCTCCTGCGCCAATGCGATGGCTTCCAGTACACCGTCCGGCAGGGGCCTGTCCGGTTCGGCGTCGATGCCGATGGTGCTGATGTCGGTGGACCGCGCGAGGGCTGCGGCGCGGTAGCCCTCGCAGTGGGTCATGCTGCCGACGACTCCGGTCGGCCACTGTGGAGCGCCCGAGCTGTCCGGGACGATCGGGACCGGAGGGAGCCCGAGGGTCTCCAGCGCTTGGCGAGCGCAGAGCCTCGCGGTGGCGAACTCGCGTCGGCGCCTGTCTACGGCCCTTGCCACGGCTGCCCGTTCCTGCGGGTAGAGGAAGGCGTCAGGCGGATCGGTGAACGCCTCGGCTGTCGCAACCGCTACAGGAACGATTTCCTCGATCACGGATGCACCGCCGGAAGGATCTGGCGCAACGGCACGGGAGGCTGCGGGCGCTGGCGCCACTCGCGGGGGTATCCGACCGACACTTCCACGAACCGGACTCCGTCGTGCCAGGTGAGCCGAGGAATGTGCAAGTGCCCATACACCACCGCTGAAACTCGGAAGCGGCGGTGCCAGTCCGCGGTCAGTTCGGTGCCGCACCTCTGCGCGAACTCGGGGTAACGAAGGACTCGCGTCGGATGCCTCAGCAGGGGGAAGTGGTTGACGAGGATCACGGGATAGGCAGAGTCGCAGGCCGCCAATCGCCCTTCGGTCTCCCGAACCCGGGCGTAACACCATGCCTCGCGGCTGGGATGG
This sequence comes from Streptacidiphilus sp. BW17, assembly GCF_041262485.1. Taxonomy (NCBI): domain Bacteria; kingdom Bacillati; phylum Actinomycetota; class Actinomycetes; order Kitasatosporales; family Streptomycetaceae; genus Streptacidiphilus; species Streptacidiphilus sp. BW17. Next base: position 25,883 of record NZ_JBGCCR010000041.1, read on the forward strand.
GGGTCAGGATGCAAGAAGTACTCATCGCTGCAAACCACTCCGGCCTCGTAGGCCAGGCGGAGCGACTCCTCCTTGGTGGTCGCTGCGGCCGGGCGGAAGGAGTAGTCGTACAGCAGGAACAAGGGGGCCACGGTGACGGGGCCGCCTGCGCCCCTCCCGGTTGGGTAGGGGTCTTCCGGGGTCACATCCCCGACACTCCTGCAGAAGTCCACAAGGTGCCGGCACCGGTGTTCGCCCCGCAGTGTCAGTGGATCCTCTGGATGCGTCCACAATTCGTGGTTCCCGGGAGCCCACAAGACGGTGGAGAACCGCTTGCTCAGCAGCGTCAGCGTCCGCTCGAAGTCGGTACTTAGCTCTGCGACATCCCCGGCCAGTAGGAGCCAGTCGTCCTCCGACTCCGGTCGAAGCCCCTCCGTGATGGCGCGATTGTCGGGATAAGCGACATGCAGGTCACTGACCGCGAGCAGTCTGCCGGACGCAGCACCCCCCATGGAGCTCACTTGTGTGCGCCCGTGGGAACGGGCGGCGCCGCCGGATCCCCGAAGTGCTCGACCAGCACCTGGAGGACCTCTGCCGCCCGGCTGCTCAGGTAGAAATGTCCGCCAGGAAGCACATGCAGACTGAATCCACCGCCCGTGTGCGTCTCCCAGGCGCGCACCTCGTCTATTGACGCCCGGGGGTCCGTGTCGCCCACCAGGGCGGTGATCGGGCATGGGACCACAGCGTCGGGCTCACCCCTGTAGGTCTCCACTGCCATGTAGTCGCTGCGAAGCGCCGGCAGCACCATGCTCAGCAGTTCCTCGTTCATCAGCACCCTGAGATCGGTGCCACCCAGAGACAGCACCTCCGCGACGATCGCGTCGTCACCGCGCAGATGGAGGGCTTCGTCCCGATGCCGAGTCGGAGCTCGGCGTCCGGAGACGAACAAGCGGGCCGGCCCGACGAGGCCCTCGGACGCGAAGCGGCGGGCGACCTCGAAGGCCACGACAGCTCCCATGCTGTGGCCGAAGAACGTCAAGGGCCGGTCCGCCAAGGTCTTCAGCGCCTGGAACACACCATCAGCGAGCGACCGAATGTCCTCCACTCCCCGTTCCGTTCGTCGGTCCTGCCGCCCCGGATACTGAATTGCCAGCACATCCACGGCCGGTGACAGCGCGGCGGACACGGGGTGGAAGTAGCTCGCCGACCCGCCTGCGTGCGGGAAGCACACCAATCGGGGTGCACCCCTGTCGCTCGGATTGAAACGCCGACACCACAGACTGTCGGCCCCGAGGGAATCCGTCATGCTCAGCCATCCTGTTCAGAGTCTGCGTCACGGTCTTGGCCACCGTATGACCCCATGGGTCAGCTCACCGGACCTTTCAGGTGGCAGCAAGTGACCTGGCCACAAGTACCAACCTCCCGAGGCATGTCCATGCCGCCGCGGCACCGTTCATCTCTCGGTGAACTTGCGATCTGCCGTCGGGGAGAACCAGCCGCGCTTACCAGCCATGAGTCCCATCTGGAACCTGCTCTTCACCTGTGTTCGCGTCATCAGGTCGGACATGATCCTTCGGACCGTCCGGAGTGACACTCCCAATTTGGTTGAGGCGCTCTGGTCGGTGAGACCGCTGTTCAGGAGGCGCAACAGTTCCCGCTCCTGATCGCTCAGCCCGGTCTCATCGCGTTGCTGGGGCGCTCCCCAAGGGGTAGCCGCATGCCAGCACTGCTCAAAGAGGGCGCACAGCGCCGCCACGAGCCCGGGTGAGCGCACGACCACGGCACCTTCACGCGGGCGGTCGGGGTCAAATGGAACCCCCGCGATCAGTCGGTCGGAGATCGTCAGATGCAGGGGCAAAGTCGCGCTGGTGCGCAGTTCGCCGCCGCAATCGGTTGGCCAGCGGCAATGGGCGCTACTGGCAGCCTCGTTGCCCACGCTCTCCAAGCACAGGATGCGCATGCGCACCCCCCCGGGCAAGTGCCGTCGCAGCGAGCGGTTCGAAGGTCTCCAGGACGGAATCGGCGAGTGGCCCTCCCAGCGCAATGGGCCATGAGCTCTTTGTCGGCTTGCTGGACCATCCGTTCGAACCGCAGTCGCACCTCCACTTCCCCCTGCAACCGCTCCAGTTGACCGTTGGGCGTGCCAGCGGTGAGGGGTGTGCACTGTGCGAGGAAGGCCGCCATGGCATTTCGGCTCTCGGAGACCTGCTCCTGTTGGCGGGCGAGGCTTGCCTCTTGACGAGCAATCAGTGCCTCCAGGCCCAGCTCCGGGCTCACCGGGTGCCACACGGAGGGGGCGTCCTCCTGTCGCCGAACCAGCGACATCGAAGCGAGACGTTCCAGCGCCTGGAGAATCGTTTCTTCTGGCTGCCGGAGATGCGCCGCCAGTTGCGCCGCTCCCGAGACGGGAAGCTCCAGCATCGTCCAGTACACAGACTCGGACACGGCATCCAGCCCAAGGACTTCTATCACTGCACCCCCCGGCACCATCGAGCTTTGATCACGAGTCTCACGCGGGCCCGCCTCAGCCGCAAATGGTCTTGGACATATCTTCACACATTGCGTGTGAGGTTGACTGAAAGTGCTTCATGTGACTGACAGTCAACGCCCTGCCCTGGCCTACCTGGCCGAGCACTCGATCCGCTGGTGCCCGTGGCCTGTGCCGGTGTGCGTTTCGGACATCTGGCCCCGATCTCACCGAGACGATCCGCGGACGGCTTGGGGGCGCGGCTCTCACAGAGGTGGCGCTGACAATGCGGTCGCGGGACGACAAGCTGTGCCCATGGACACCGCCACTGCCGTCACAGCTCTCATGACCGCTGAAGGTCGCTTCGCGCCCTACCCTTACTACTCCTGGCTCCTGGACCAGGACCAGCCGCACTCTGCACGATCCCGCGCTGGAGCCGAACCGCGGGAAGACCTGGTCAGTCCTCTGGTCCAGGCCCGCGACTCCGACGAGGAGCGGCTCAGCGACCGCGAACTCCTCGTCAACCTCGCCTACCTGCTCGTGGCCGGCTTCGAAACCACCACCAACCTCCTCGGGAACGGCCTCACTCCTTCTGGACCGGCCGGACGTGCTGACCGAGCTGCGCACGGACCCTGCCCTCACGCCCGCCTTCGTCGAGGAGATCCTGCGATATGACTCCCCGGTCCAACTCGCCAGCCGTTGGGCCCCAGCTGGCGCCGAAGTGGAGGGCGTAACGCTACCGCCGGGCGCTCAGGTTCTCATTCTCGCCGGCGCGGCAAACCGAGACCCGCGACGGTTCGACAACCCGGATGTCTTCGATCCGCACCGCCCGTCCAACCAGCCGGTCAGTTTCGGCGGGGGCGCACACTACTGCCTCGGCGCCGCCTTGGCTCGCTTGGAGGGTCGGATAGCCTTCTCCCGCCTGCTGGAGAAATTCTCTGTCATCACCAGGGCCGGAGAACCCGTCCGCCGAGACCGATTGACTCTGCGCCGCTGGGAGACATTGCCCGTCTCGCTTCAGCGGTGACCGGCCCACGAGCGGCATCCAGTGGTTGCACACATTGCCGAATCTGCCGTCACTGCAGGTGGTCAGATGAGTGCGCTCCGAATATGACACTTGATCTCAGGACACTTCATGCCAGCCGCCTGTCCTAGGCGTTCCACTGAAGGCCCTGGCAGAGTTCCGTCGCGGGGACGGCTTCAACAGGCCCTCTGGGATCCGGCGTGGTAGTGCGCGACACCCAGATCGGCATGCGCGATATCGATGTTGCCACTGTCCAGCAGATGTTCGGTCGGGCCGGACGGCTGGGAGCAGGGGAGAGCGTCGGCTGGGCATTCATGATCGTCGATGAGAGCGAGCGGTCGCACTGGCAACGCAAACTGGTCGGCGGCTATACGGTTGCCTCACAGATCAGTTCCAGCCTTCCCGACCAGGTGCTGGCTGAGGTCGTCCAAGGGCGTGTCGGTTCGCTCGCAGAAGCCGAGCGCTGGTGGAGGAGCACCCTTGCGCATCATCAGGGCAATATCAGCGCTGGGCAGTTGCGGCAGGCGGTCAGCTTCCTCGTAGGCGCGGGGTATCTTGCCAGGTCCGAGGAGGTCGACAGCGGCCTGGCCACCCTCAAGGCGGCGGAACTGGGACTGCTGACCGCTCGTGTCATGGTGTCTGCGCACATCGGTTATCAATTGCGCTCGGCACTGGCTGACCGCCCAGTGCCCACCGATGCGGACGAGGCCGAGGAGACACTCATTGAGCTGCTGTCCACCGTTGTCCCCAAACTGGCATCTTGCAGGTGCGAGGGACTTTGTCACGGCTCGATAGCAGTGGTCCCTGCACGGCGGAACCGTACGGGCATGTGCCGTACGAAGACGGCGACCTTGCACGTGCGCGCTTGCTCATCGTGGCGAGGAGCCCGGATGTCTTCGCGCGGCCCCATCGCGTGATCAAGGGAATCCCCTACGCCACCCTCCTTCCCGTCCTTGAGAGTGCTCCTCGCCACCTTCATTGGCTAGGTGCTCAAGGTTCCTGCGGACGGTTCCCCCTGGTGTGCCATCGTGGCCGCGGACCTGTGCCGACGGGTTCGCTGGCGTCGATGTGCGCCGACGCGCGGCAGCGGGCGGCTGCTGTGGATGTGTGAGCAGATGGCGACTTCAGTGTACGCAGAGGAGCGGGTCCCGGCCATGTGGGTGGCCGCCCGGAAGCGCAATCTGTCAAGCCCCGACTGGCTCAGCAGGACTCCGCCTCGCGGCTGTCAGCTCGACCACCTCTCCTATGCCCGACTGCTGCGCGAGCGTGTGGCCCGCGATGAGTTGACGAACAACGCCGGGGGGATCGCGGTCGGCGGCTCCAGATCACGGGTCCTGTCGACGTGGAGCGGCGACACCTACCGAGCCGAGGGCAGCAGGCCGGCGGAGGAACTCCGCGACCATCTCGAGAACTCCGCCGGGGGGCTCGGGGCCGGACAACGGGGGGTTGCCCTGTTTTCCTGGCGCGGTGACTACCGTGCAACCGGACGGCTTGACGACTACTCGTGTGCCGCCCCGCCCTCGACTTGACGGGCCCTGGGACTCTACGGCGGGTGACTGTTCAGGGGATCTTGATGGTCCCTGCACTTCTCTGGCAAGGTGGTTTCTGTCTGTCATAGGGTTGTTTGGGCAATGGGCTTGGTTCTGTTGGGGGTTGGCATGGTAATGGGTCGTGTTGTTCGATTTGATGCCACGCGAGGTTATGGGTTCATTGCTCCGGAATTGGGCGGGGAAGATGTCTTCCTCCATGCGAATGATCTACTGATCCCTGAGTCCTCTGTGCGCTCAGGGACAGCGGTCGAATTTGAGGTTGGGAACGGCGATCGCGGGCTAAAGTCATCTTCGGTGCGACTTGCCCCAGGAGCCGACGCCATGGCGGCAACGCCGTTCGCGGCTGCACCGTCTGCCTCATTCGCGGGAGCTGTGTCGGCAACGCGTTCGTCGGAGCCGAGGGGAGCGGACGGCGAGGAGTCGATGTGCGATGTGCTGAGCGTGCAGGATTTCGCCAAGGAGGTTACCGAGCTCCTTCTGCAGGCGGCTCCGGAACTGACAGGAAAGCAGATCCTACTGATTCGGAAGGAACTGGTGAAGTTCGGGGAGAACCACGGCTGGGCCGAGGAGTGGGCTCCTGAGAATATGGTGGCAGGCCCTGAGAAGGGTTAATGGGAATATCTGCGGGTCAATCGGCTGCCTTCGCAAAGCCGCGAGCGGCCCGGCTGCACCTCCAACGCCGCCCGGATCTATGAGGGGCACCCACCAGGTCCCGCGCATCGTCATGGCGCGCAACCTGCCGTAAGTCCAGGGCAGGGCGTCCGTCGATCGCCCGGATAGCTTGCTCGTGCGGTCGGGCTATCGGGCTAACCCAGGGTCAGAAGAAGTTGATCTTGATGGCGCATGGCGATGCCCGAATCGTGATTGACCCTCCATGCACACTCCACCTGCAGGGCTTGATCAAGTTCCGTGTTCGTCCGGGTTGTTGGTGATGCCCAGGATCGAGAGTGATCGTTGGGGTTCGCGGCTGATGGCTCGGGTGGTCTTGGCGATGTTGTCGGCTCCGAGGGTCTTCAGTGCGCCGATGGCGAGGTTGCGGCGGGTGGCCATCGCGCGGGGTGCGGTGCCGGTGTGGACGGTGGAGGCGTACTCGGCAAAGGTGACGTCCCGGATGTGGTGGGAGGAGTTCTCCACTCCCCAGTGCCCGCGGATCGCGAAGGCGAGGTCCGCCGGGGTGGCCTGGTGGGCGTCGAGGCTGGTGACGGCGTAGACGGTCTCGCGGCTCTGCCGCTTTCCGCTCTCCTGGCGACGGCGGTGGAGGCGCAGGGCGAGCTTGGCGTGGGGGAAGGCGATGCCGCCGAGTCCGTCGGCGATGGCGCAGGTCTTGATCGAGCGGGATTCGCGTCGGCCGTGCCCGGTCTCGGAGGCGGTGTGCTGGACGTCGATGTCGTGCCAGGGCAGGGCCAGGGCTTCGGCGTAGTCCAGAAGCTCCCGTTCTGTGATCACGTGGCCCCCTGTCGAGGCGGTAGCCCCACCCGCGATGACGAGTGCCGTTACGTCTTCCTCCGGGTGGCCACTGCAGCCGCCCTGGCCATCGGTTGCGATGACGAAATCAGGGCAAGGCCCCTAGGCGGAGGGCAGCAGTAGGGGTGGTCGACCTTGTCGGTCGCGGGCGAGCTTCGGTTGGATGGCTTCATGGAGCGGATCGAGATAGAGCTGCTGGCCCCCACCGTGGTTCGTTTGCCCGGCCGACGCTTCCCAGGGGTTGTGGTCCAGGGTGACTCGCTGTCGATCATTCGCAGCGAGGTAGCAGAAGTGACGACTCTTTGTGCTCAGGGCGAGGTGGGTGAGGCGCTGGAAAGTGCGCAGTACCTCCTGGCCAAGCTGGACGAGATCCTGGGGTACTACGAGGATGTCCTGGACAGCCACGGCATCCGCCGCCCCTACTGAGGCACGGCCCAACGAGCCCAGGCACGGACCCCTAGCCTGCGCGTTTCATCTGGGGTCGCGTCCGGATCATGATCGAAAAAGCGAAAGTGCCTTCTGAACTGCAACGATGAGGCTTGTCTAAGGTCCCAGTCGTTCCAGCAGGAAGGCACTTTCTGCGTGCACACTACCCGGTCGCGCCCCAAGCTCGTCGTCAGCGCCGACGGGAACGGGGTGGTCAACCACGCCGGCTCGCGTCTGCTCGCGGATCTGGCCGACGCCACCACGCTGACCAGTGCCTTCAGCAACGCCCTGCACCGGCTGCGACCCCGCGGCACCGGGCACGACCCCGGCCGCGTCGCGGTGGACCTCGCGGTGATGCTCGCCGACGGCGGCCAGGCGATCGCCGACCTGGCCGTGCTCCGCGACCAGCGCGACGTATTCGGCCCCGTCGCCTCCACCCCGACCGCCTGGCGCATGCTGGCCGGCATCGACAAGGCGGCCCTGAACACGCTGCGGGCAGCCAGGGCCCAAGCCCGCGAAGTCGCCTGGCTGCAAGCCGACGAGACCGGACACCCCATCCCCGCCTCACAGGCCGGAGGATGTGAACTCCCGGGCCTTGTCCTGGACATCGACGCAACCCTGGTCACCTGCCACTCCGAGAAGGAACAGGCCGCCCCCACCCACCTACAAACGCGGCTTCGGCTACCACCCGCTGCTCTGCTTCCTCGACAACACCGGCGAAGCCCTCGCCGGTCTCCTGCGACCGGGCAACGCCGGAGCGAACACCGCGGCCGACCACATCACCGTCCTCGACCAGGCCCTCGCGCAGATCCCCGACGCCCACCGCCACGGCACCACGATCCTCGTCCGTGCCGACAGCGCGGGCAGCGCGAAAGCCTTCCTCGCCCCCCTGCGTGGGCTGCGGCAGCACGGGATCCGCACCACCTTCTCCGTCGGACACGCCGTCACCGAACCGGTCCGCAAGGCCATCCGGGTCCTGCCTGACCGGGTCTGGCACCCCGCGCTGGAACAGGACGGGGCCCTTCGCGCCGGGGCCGATGTCGCCGAGCTGACCGGCCTGGTCGACCTCACCGGATACCCGGACGGCACCCGCATCATCGTCCGGTGCGAGCGCCCACACCCCGGCGCCCAGCTGTCCCTGTTCGACCAGGACGAAGGCATGCGCCACCAGGCTTTCCTCACCGACACGCCCGTCGCCGGCGGCGGCTCGCTCCAGCACCTGGAGGTCCGCCACCGGGCCCATGCCCGGGTCGAGGACCACATCCGCTGCGGCAAGACCTCCGGCTTCGGCCGCTTCCCCTCCCGCCGCTTCGCCATCAACCAGGCCTGGCTGGAGCTGTCGCTGACCGCGATCGACCTGCTCGCCTGGACCAGGGCCCTGCTGCTTGACGGCGAGTTGGCCACCGCCGAGCCCAAGAGGCTCCGCTACCGGCTCCTGCACGCCGCCGCCCGGATCACCCGAGGAGCCCGCCGCCTCCGCCTGCGGATCGCCGCCACCTGGCCCTGGCGCCACGAACTGACCACGGCGTTCCACCGTCGGGCCGCGCTGCCCCGACCGGCCACGTGACCGACGACGCCACCCCGACCACCCACGACCCGAGGACCCAGGAGCACCCGGCCACAGCGCCGGGCCCTCGGCATGCCCAACGCCCGACCGCAGCCCCAGGACCTCCAGTATGCGGATCACACCAGATCAGCCGAGGCGAACCGAAACAGTGAGGCTAGGTAGCGTTTCGGCTGGCTCGTGCCGCAGCCACCCTCGCCTCACTCCTCATGTGGGCCTGACTCTTTGACTGCCCGAGCCGCGTCAGGCGGCGATCGGACGCAGCACCGCGTAGTACGCGAACGGCGGACCGTACAGCCGGGCGACCCGCAGCCCGGCTCCCTCCGCCAGGCTGATCAGCGAGGACGGCCGGATCTGATGCCGGTCGAAGAACTCGCCGACCACTAGCCGCCCGAACGGCTTCAGCACCCGGCGCAGCTCGGCCAGCGTACGCGCCGGATCCGGGATCTCGCCCAGCGCCGTCACCAGGTAAGCCGCATCGAACGAGCCATCCGCAAAAGGAAGTTCATGTGCGTCGGTGCAGTTCGGCACGATGTTGTCGACGGCCTGCTCCTTGGCCCGGCGGCCCACGTGGTCGAGCATCTCCTGCTGGATGTCCACGATGTCCAGCTGGCCGTTCTGGCCCAGCTGTGGTGCGACATGCAGCGACTGCAGGCCGGTTCCGGGGCCGATCTCCAGGATCCTCTCGCCCTCCCGGGCCTGCAGCACGTGGTCCAGACGCTTCAGAGTCAGGAACGGCAGCGGCAGGTCGAGCAGCCAGCGCTGAGAGTACGGGTACGGCGCGGAGTCGGTGAACCACCAGGTGGCGACGGCGGCGGCAGCGCCCGCGCCGATCAATGCCCGCGAATGCTTCATAATTCCTCCCCAAATGTCGGATTGGGCCATCAAAGGATCTCTGATGGTCAATCAGTTGTGTTTGTGTTCAATCTGCTTGCGCCGAGCTCTCCGCTCAGCGGCCCGGCCGAGGGAAGGCCCGGGTCGCGAGAACCGCGCAGGCCACCGCCAGCGGCAACTCGGCGAAGACCGCCATCAGCACCGCCAGCTTGAAGTCCGAACCCGGGGCAGCCGTCATGGTGTCGAACCAGGCGTCGACCAGCAGCAGGGCCGAGGTCGCGGCGGAGGTCAGGCAGGCCCGGCCGTCGCCGCGCCTGAGGAGCAGTCCGGTGGAGAGCAGGCCGAGCGCTTCAAGGCTGTCCAGACCCGTCCACGTCCAGGCCCAGTGCGAGGCCTGAGCGGTGGCCGGCAGCCCGGCGTGCAGGAAGACCAGCCAGGGAATCATCGCCAGTCCGAGCAGGGTGAGGACTGTGGCCGCCCGGCGAAGCAGCCGGGGGAACGTCGAAGCGGCCGCGGACTTCGGAAGGATCCGCGGGACACCGGAGCCCGAACCGGCGTCCACGGGGACCAGACGCGGCGAATGAACGCCGGTCAGCTGAGTGCTCGCCATGACACCTGACTCCCTCCCGTGCCCGCCCCTCGGGCACAACATCAGCATGTCGTTCGCGCACGCCCGAGGCAGTAGCCCTCCTACCCGACTCGATGGTGGTGCTAGGTACACCTTCCGCAGCCGGAGGGCCTGACCCTTTGACGACACTGCCGGGGCTGTTCGGCGGCCGGGCGGTGTCAGTGGTGGCCGGTAGCGTGCCGCCATAATCCGTAACCCGTTCGAGCAGCGCCCGCTCGACGCCGCCGTCGCCGACGCCGCAGCCGCCACCCTGGAGTTCGACGGGGCCCGGTCCTGGCTGCGTGCCGCGCTGGCCGGGGTCGTGCCGCCGTTGGGCGCCGAGGTGTGGGTTCTGGATTCCGCGCTGGAGCAGATCGTGCTGGTCGAACATCCGGTGCGCGGGCTGGTCCCGCCGGGAGGCGAGGTCGAGCCGGGAGAGTGTCCGCGCGACGGCGCGGCTCGGGAGCTGGCCGAGGAGGCCGGGTTGCGGCCGCAGTTGATGGAGCGGCCCGCCGCGGTGACCGTGCGGTCGTTCCTTCCGCGTCTGCCGGTGACGCTGTCGCTGTCCTATGCGGCGATCGCCGACCCGGGACTGCCGCTCGTCGCGGAGGCCGGACAGCCGGCGGTCTGGGTGCGGCTGGATCAGGGTTGGGACAGTTGCTTCCCCGACGACGTGCTGCGCATCCGGCAGTACGTGGAGTTTCTGAAATCGGGTTCCGCTGCCCGGTGAGTATCGGGATTCGGTGGGCAGCGGGAGTCCAGGCCCGCCTCAGCGGATGCGGCAAACCCCCCCAGGCGGCGCAGGATCGAAGGGTGAACGCGATCATCGTCCTGCTCGAGCTGGAGCCGGCGACGGAGGTGCTGGACGTCGGCGCCGGGGTGCGCGTCGTGCACGCCGCCCGGACCGACCCCGGCGCGCCCGGCGGCTCGCCCTCCCGCGCGCTCTGCGGCCTCGGCGTCGACGACCTGGAACCCGAGCCCGCCCTACACGCCGGCCGGCCCGGACGCGCCCTGGTACCCGCCGGAGCACCACAGCCGCCACTGCCTCGACTGCGATGCGGCGCTCCACCCGGGCTGACCTGGCTGGAGAGGCCCTACGGCTTGCGCGCCACCAGGACGTACCCGTCCTGCGTCAGCGCGCTGACGGGCGCGCCCGGCTCGGGGCGCCATTCTCCCGGCGGCACGATGCCCGGCTCCACCAGCTCCAAGCCCTCCGCGAAGCGGGCCACCTCGGCCCGGCTGCGGGGCCGGATGCCGACGCCGCCGCTCCGGTACGCTGAGCCCGCGCGGCCGACCTGGTCCGGGCTCGCGTCGGCGGTGGGGTGGCTGAGGACCAGCCAACCGCCTGACGGCAGCGCATCCACCAGCGTGCGCACGACCGTGTACGGGTCGTCCTCGTCGCCGAGGAAGTGCACCACGGCGCTCAGGAACAGTGCGACCGGGCGGTCCAGGTCCAGCGCGGCGTCCGGGCCGGCCAGGCACGGGTGGGTCAGGATCGCCTTCGGCGCGCGCAGGTCCGCGGACCGGACGGCTGGGTGGTCGTTTTGGCGGCGGCGCGGTGCCGGTCGGCGAGATAGGCGCCCACCGCCCGGTCCAGCGCGTCGCCGTCGACGGCCTGGAGCATTCGCCCGATCGTCGCCGCCGAGGGACAGCGCCGCCACCCGAGCAGTTGGCGGTGCACACCGAGGGCAGCCAGCAGCCTGCCGGGAACGCTCGCGCCCCACTCGGCGAACTCGTCGATGCTCTTGGCTCCTGCCACGACCGCGCAGGCACACACCAGCAAGATCGCCGTCAGCGGGTACCAGCGTCCTCGCTGCGAGCGGGGGTCGGGCACGGCATCGAGCGCAGGTCAGCGACCCTGTCGGCATCCAGTGGACCCAGCTCCAGCAGGACAGCGGGGATAGGAGAAGATACAGCGGCAGGCACGGGCCACCTCGTGATCATCGGGCTTAGGCACCCACAATGATCACGAAGCCCGTGCCTGTACTGCTATCCACACCGGGTCGGCCGCTACCCGAACACACCGCACAACCACGGAACTTGAAGTCGCCCTGGACCGCGATTGGGTGGCAGTTCACCATGCGGGGGCAGCACTACTGCACCGAGTGGATCCACGTGCTGGCCTGACCCTTGATGACCTGGGCGAGTTCGGCTTCCGGGGTCGGATGGCTGCCCGATGCTCCGGCTGGACCCGGCCCAGACCCCGCGCCTACTGGAGAAAGAAGCGTCTACGCGACCGCCTCGCAGGAGGCTCCCTCGAAGGCCACGTGGACGCGTTCACCGCGCTGGGCGGTGTCACCGGGTCGACCTTCTGCGGGCTGTACAGCTCCACCGCACGCCAGAACCGCACGATCTCCGCACTGTCCCTCGCCACCAGCCTCCCGACATGAGCACGATCAGAACCGTCAGGGTATGCGAACCACCTCACACACACCGGTGCCGTCTCGCCGGCAGCCGCGGCGCCCCGGGCGGCCTGTTGCGGCCGACCCATCTCGGACACCGCTCACTCCTTCCGCGCGCGGCCGGGCGACGACGGACGAGCCCTCAGCGCCGGTGCTTCCGGTCGGTCGGGCCGCACGGAGTTCGCACCTACGGCGCAGCCTGGACGGTCTACGACACCGGCATCCTGGCCCGTGCCTCAGCCGGCGTCGTGGGCTTCCTGCACGACCGAGTACACCCACCAGCTCGCTGCTCTGGCAGGGCGGGTGCCGTTCCACTTGGTACTGGGCTCGCAGGGCACGAGCGCCTGAGGGAGACCACCCTCCTCGAGGCACGGCGCCGGGCAGCTGACGGACCAACGCGGGTCCCGCTCTCACACAGCACTCGGCTGCTCGGTGCGCAGACCGCGCATCGCCGGCGGGGGTGGTGCTAGGTGCACCCCCTGGCGGGCGCCCGGTTCATGGTCGGCTGCAGATGCTCTCTCCTAGTCTGGCTGTCTACGGATTGCGCGATCGGAGGATTTTGGTGCCCCCCACGACGAGTCGGCCCCGTCCCGTCCTGTGGTACTCGGTAGCGGCGGTGGTCATCGTGGTCGTCGCCGTCATCGCCGCCACGGGCGTCGTCGGATGGCTCACCGCACAGCACTCCTCCGAGTCCAGGGCCTATAGAGACGCCCGAATCAACGTTGTGGAGGTCAACGCCACCTCGGCTTCCGTCACGATCCACCCTGGACCGGCGGGCCAGGCGACAGTGACCCAGAAGCTTCGCTGGTCGACCGCACGCCCTGCCGTGGACCAGCGACTCGACACGGCAACCGGCACCTTGACGATCACAGCGTTGTGCGGCGGCATCCAGGTGTTTGGGTTGAGCGACTGCGAGGCACGCGTGGATATTCAGGTCCCCGTTGGGGCATCGGTCCAGGTCTTCAACGATTCCGGGGCGACTGACGTCTTCGCGATGGGCGCTGCCGTAGACGTGCGGTCCGACTCAGGTGCTGTCACGCTCAGCAGGCTCACCGGGCCCGTCCAGGCATCGACAACGAGCGGGTCGATCAGCGGAGATGCCATGCTGTCACCGACCGTCTCGGCTGCGGCCACTGCAGGTTCCATCGATCTGGCCTTCGCCGGCCCGCCGAGGTCTGTGACCGTCAAGGCGACTGCCGGGTCGGTCGACGTCACCGTTCCTCGCGGAGACCGCTACCGCGTTTCCGTGATGAGCAACGACAACTCAGCTGTTTCGGTCGACGACGGATTGGCTTCCCCCACCGCGCAGAACAGCATCACGGGTTCCACCGTGGCCGGGGCTCTGAGCATCAACTACGGCTGACAGGCGCTCAGCTGGCTCGGTGATGCCTCTCCTCACGCACAAGACCGTGGCGCGATGGAGTGATCCTGCATCGCGCCACGGTCTTGCTCTACCTGCCTATTCGACCCACTCGCAAGCCCTTCCCCACTGCACCCAGCCGGTTTGGCTCCGCACCCAGCCGATGGCGCAGTATTCGCCCTTGATCGCGGGGACGCTGGTGACGAACATCTTGTCGTTGCCTGTGCAGTAGTTGGTGGTGGTGTACCACTGGCCGGTGAGACTGTTCCGCACGATGCCTGAGGGCCCGGTGATCTCGATGTGCCCGAAGAAGGGGTCCTTCCAAGCACACCCCCTGACCTGCACCGAGCCGCTGGGCCACGGGTCAGCCAGGTTGATGCAGACGTCGCCGCCACATCCCTCCGCTTGGGTCGGACTGTGGACCCGGGCAGGTGCGGCGGGATTGGCCTCGGCAGCCGACGCTGACGTCGTGAGCGCGACGGCGGCGACCCCGGTGATCAGCAGGGCTTGATCAAGTTCCGTGTTCGTCCGGGTTGTTGGTGATGCCCAGGATCGAGAGTGATCGTTGGGGTTCGCGGCTGATGGCTCGGGTGGTCTTGGCGATGTTGTCGGCTCCGAGGGTCTTCAGTGCGCCGATGGCGAGGTTGCGGCGGGTGGCCATCGCGCGGGGTGCGGTGCCGGTGTGGACGGTGGAGGCGTCGTCGGCAAAGGTGACGTCCCGGATGTGGTGGGAGGAGTTCTCCACTCCCCAGTGCCCGCGGATCGCGAAGGCGAGGTCCGCCGGGGTGGCCTGGTGGGCGTCGAGGCTGGTGACGGCGTAGACGGTCTCGCGGCTCTGCCGCTTTCCGCTCTCCTGGCGACGGCGGTGGAGGCGCAGGGCGAGCTTGGCGTGGGGGAAGGCGATGCCGCCGAGTCCGTCGGCGATGGCGCAGGTCTTGATCGAGCGGGATTCGCGTCGGCCGTGCCCGGTCTCGGAGGCGGTGTGCTGGACGTCGATGTCGTGCCAGGGCAGGGCCGCCAGTTGACGGTGGGTGGGGGGCTGGTTCGTCTTGATCACGGCGATGTAGTGCGCCCTCTTGGTCTCGACCAGCCAGGAGATGTTCGCCTTGACCGAGTGCAGGGCATCGAATGTCACCGTGGCGCCCGTCAGGTCCAGCGGTGCGAGCAGTGGTTCGAAGTGCGTGGTTTGGTTGGTCTTCGCGCCGACCTCTGCCTGGGCGAGGGTCACCACGGTGCCGTGGGTGACCGCGGAGAGCGGGTGCTGGCGCGGTGAGCCGAGCCGGGCCGAGCCCTTGAGGGCCTTGCCGTCCACGGCGATGATGCGCCGCGGACCGGACGGCTGGGTGGTCGTTTTGGCGGCGGCGCGGTGCCGGTCGGCGAGATAGGCGCCCACCGCCCGGTCCAGCGCGTCGCCGTCGACGGCCTGGAGCATTCGCCCGATCGTCGCCGCCGAGGGACAGCGCCGCCACCCGAGCAGTTGGCGGTGCACACTGAGGGCAGCCAGCAGCCTGCCGGGAACGCTCGCGCCCCACTCGGCGAACTCGTCGATGCTCTTGGCTCCTGCCACGACCGCGCAGGCACACACCAGCAAGATCGCCGTCAGCGGGTACCAGCGTCCTCGCTGCGAGCGGGGGTCGGGCACGGCATCGAGCGCAGGTCAGCGACCCTGTCGGCATCCAGTGGACCCAGCTCCAGCAGGACAGCGGGGATAGGAGAAGATACAGCGGCAGGCACGGGCCACCTCGTGATCATCGGGCTTAGGCACCCACAATGATCACGAAGCCCGTGCCTGTACTGCTATCCACACCGGGTCGGCCGCTACCCGAACACACCGCACAACCACGGAACTTGAAGTCGCCCTGGGTGCACAGTGCGGTCGGGAACGTAAGTGGCTGTTCAACGCCGCTGCGTTTAGCGTGGCGAGCGGGATGCAAGCCCGCCTTCCATGATCGATATTTCGGTGTGGAGGGTGTACTTCTGCCCGGTTTCCGGGTGCTTGCCGGTGTTCTTGACGTACTTGCTGGCGCTCTTGAGGCTGCGGGCCTTGAGTCGTTGACGTCGGCGTGCGAGTAGGAGGTTGTCCAGCAGCGCGTGGCCGATCGCTCCGACCAGGCGGGCAGGCCCGTGTGGCAGCACACCGGTGGCGGTGGTGACCTGGCCGCGCGCTGAGTGGAGGGCGACGGTGAAGCTGAGCCGGTCCATGTCCAGGCCCGGCCGGTCGGACGCCGCGTCTGCGGCGGTGCGGATCAGCGCCTGGTAGACGGCCAGCAGGCCCCAGACCTCCTGCTCCAGGTCCGCAGGGTGGCCGGAACGCAGGACCCGACCGTCCAGCAGGACGGCTTTCAAGCTCGCGTAGGCGGTCTCCGCCTGCCAACGCTCGTGGTAGAGGGCCACGAGCCGGCTCGCCGGATAGAGCTGGGGGTCAGTCAGACTGGTGAGCGTCCTCCAGGGTCACGGTAATCCACGCCTCGATCACGCGGACGGTCAGCATCTCGTAGCCGCGCCCCGCCCGGTAGGAGCCGGACAGTCGGCTGAGGTAGGAGCCGTCCGGCAGGCGCTGCCCGATGGTCGGGTGCCAGCCGGCGGTAGACCGCACTAGGAAGTGAGCGCCGGTGGCGTGGACGTCTCGCAGGAACGCGACCGCGTCGAAGGCGGCGTCCGCGAGCAGAAGCATGCGGGCGCCGAGACGGTTCAGCAGCCGTGTGGCGTAGACGAGTTCGCCATCGGCCTCGGGTCCGAACGCGGCGGCAATCACGGCGCGGGTACCTGTTTCGACCAGGGTGATCAGCCGCAGTACGGGATAGGCGAACTCGTACTGCGGGCCGTGCCGCTTGGTGAAGCGGGCGGTGACCGGCTCACGGTCGGGCAGGCGCAGGCTGGTGCCGTCCACCGCGACCGTCCGCATCCCGCACCACCAGGCACCTGGCCGGTCCGTCTAGGCCACCGCCCCCGCCAACGCCTCGAACACGAGCCGCAACGGCTCCGGCCCCAGCCGCCTGCGGGCCCGCGACAGCGAAGAGCTGTGCGGGCGCACCGGCACCAGCGAGCCCAGGCCCGCAGTGAGCTTGTCCCACACCGCCCGGCTCGCCTCCAACGCCGCATCCACCAGCGCGGAGTCCACGATCTGGGTCAACTCGCCCAGATGCCCCGGCGCGAACACCCCCGCCGCTACCGCGACCACCCGCCTGATGACAGACTTCTCCCGCAACGGGACCCCTGACCTTGATCGACTTTCTTCGCCGATCGTTGATCTACAGGGGTCCCGTTGCCTCGTGCAAGCCCTTGACCAGCCCGCTTGCGGCATAACGCAACGGCGTTGAAGTGGCTGTTGGCTTTCCGATCTTCAGGAGTGTCGGTCGAACGGGTCCCGTTCGGGCTGTCGGCCGCGGACCCGGCCTTCGACGCAGTCCGGAGGCGCCTGACTGGACCATGTGCGCCGTGTGGGCATGCGTGGTGCTCGCGGATCCCGCGACTCCCCGTTCAGTTCCAGCGCGGCAGCCGAAAGCCTTGCCTCAGTTGCGCTCGGGGATCCTAGCCTGATTCGCGTCGCCTTCCCACCCCAGGACGAAGACCATGTCCGGGCGGTCCTCTTGGAAAACGTCCGACGGATGGGCTGCGACGTGCTCTCCCACGCCACACTGTTCAGGACCCCGTAGAACGTCGCCGCCCTCATCGACGCCCCCGACGACACGGTCAAGCGGATCCGGCACGGCGGTCGCGCCGGTGCCTGGCTGACACCGGCCAGCGACGTCCACTCACCGATCAGCGCCGCGAACGCGCGGATTCTCG
The DNA here is from genome assembly GCF_041262485.1 of Streptacidiphilus sp. BW17. Classification (NCBI taxonomy): domain Bacteria; kingdom Bacillati; phylum Actinomycetota; class Actinomycetes; order Kitasatosporales; family Streptomycetaceae; genus Streptacidiphilus; species Streptacidiphilus sp. BW17. The sequence continues at coordinate 43,349 of NZ_JBGCCR010000041.1, forward strand.
GCAAGGTCGTCGTCTTCCTGGGGAAGGTGTGGCCCGAACAGCGAGAACGCGGTCGGCTGATCCTTGCGTCTGTTGCTGGACGGGTTCGGCGGGCCGTGTCCTTCCCTGCCGGTGGATCGTTTGGTCTTGTACGTGCTGCGGGCGTAGGAGGTGTCGGTGGAGGTGTGCAATGTCCGCCACGGGTACGGCCGGCGGGAGGTTCTGTGCGGGGTGGACCTGGTGCTGCCTCCCGGTGCGTTGACCGGTGTGGTGGGGGAGAACGGCGCCGGCAAGTCCACCCTGTTACGGATTCTGAGTGGCGAGCTGCGTCCGGACGGCGGGGCGGTGCGTCATCGCGGCAGGCTCGGCTACTGCCCTCAGCAGGCGGTTCTCAATGATGCCTTCACTGTCCGTCAGCACCTGGAGTTCTTCCGCACCGCCTACGGCCTGCGGAACCTGTGCCGAGCCGAAGAACTCATGGATGTGCTGGGTCTGACTGCCTACGCAGGCGTACGCACCGGTGTGCTCAGTGGCGGGACGCGGCAGAAGGTCAACCTCACGCTCGCGCTGATGCACGACCCGCAGGTGCTTCTGCTGGACGAGCCCTACCAGGGCTTCGACTGGGAGACGTACCTGCGGTTCTGGGAGCTGGTCACCCGGCTGCGGGAGGCCGGTCGAGCGGTACTGGTGGTGTCCCACCTGGCGCACGACGCCGAGCGCCTGGACCGGCTGTTCCATCTCCGTGGGGGCGTCCTGCACGAGGGCGCGGAGGCGCGCGCGTGAATCGCACCGGTCCGGGTCGCGGGGCCTGGCGTCACCTGGCCACCGCCATCCGCTTCGCGCTGATCGAGCACGGCCGCAACCGGTTCGCCATGGTGCTGGTCGCGGTGTTCGTCCCCATCTGGATCAGCCTCGCGCATCTGGTGGTCACGCCCGGTTGGGTCCAGATCCGGCTTCGCGCGACCGGCGAGGTGCTTCGCGCGGGCGGCGACGAGCTGACCCAGATCAGCGGCGCATTGAACGCCGCCACGCTCATCGTCGGCTTCATGATGTTCGCCGCGACGTTCGCCTCCGGCGACTTCGACCGCCGGCTGACCATGGCCGGGTATCCGCGGATCCATCTGCTGCTGGCCAAGGTCACCGCCCTCGTCCTGGCCTCGCTCGCGGTCGCCGCCTACGCCACCGTCGTCATCTGCCTGTATTGGAGCCCCCAGCGGCCCTGGCTCCTGGCGGTGGGAATGTTCTGCGCGGCCATGACCTACGGCGCCTTCGGCGTCACCCTCGGAGCCCTGCTCAAGAAGGAGGTCGAGGGCATGTTCACCATCGTGATGATCAGCATCATCGACCTCACCGTGCAGAACCCCATCGCCAACCCGGTCGCGGACAACCGGCTCACCGACTACCTGCCCTCCTACGGAGCCATGCAGGCGAGCACCGCGGCCGGCTTCTCCTCCACCGTCCCGTTCACCGATCTCGCCCTCCAACTGGTGTGGTTCACGGGCGCAGCGCTCCTGGCTTTCCTCGTCTTCGACCGCCGCACCCGCAGCGCTCTACCGGCGGCACCGGCCTGCGCCTCGGTGACGGTGGGCTGATCATGATGCACGCCGAGAACGGCATCGCGATCGACGTGCTGGTGGAGCAGGCGCTCGCCGCCGGGCACACCGACCCGCGCTACCACGGCGAGGTGCGCCGCGAGCTGCTGGAGGCCGAGGCCACCCACCGGGCGATCCAGCTCGCCCGGGTCGCAGGTGCGCCGCTCTACGTCGTGCACGTCTCGTGCGAGCAGGCCGTGGCCGAGGTGGCGCAGGCGCGCGATCTCGGGCTCAACGTCTTCGGTGAGACGTGCCCGCAGTACCTCTTCCTGTCGACGGACAACATGGCCGAGCCGGGGTTCGAGGGCGCCAAGTACGTGTGCAGCACGCCGCTGCGGCCGAAGGAGCACCAGGCGGCGCTGTGGCGCGGGCTGCGCACCAACGACCTCTCGGTCGTCTCCACGCACCACTGTCCGTTCTGCTTCGTCGGGCAGAAGGAGCTCGGCCGCGGGGACTTCTCGAAGATCCCCAACGGCCTGCCCGGCGTGGAGAACCGGATGGACCTGCTGCACCAGGCCGTGCTCGACGGCCACATCTCGCGTCGCCGCTGGATCGAGCTGGCCTGCGCCACGCCCGCGCGGATGTTCGGCCTCTACCCGCGCAAGGGCACCATCGCGCCGGGCTCGGACGCCGACATCGTGGTCTTCGACCCGCACGATCGGTATGTGATGTCGGCCGCGACCCATCACATGAACGTCGACTACTCGGCGTACGAGGGCCGGCAGATGACCGGGCGGGCGCGCACGGTGATCTCGCGCGGCACGCCCGTCGTCGACGCGGGCTGCTACGTCGGCCACACCGGTCACGGCACCTTCCTGCCGCGCAGCACCTCCCAGTACCTGATCTGAGCCCTGAGTACGTGGAAAGGCACCGCATGGACATCGGCCTCGTGCTCCAGACCGACCCTCCGGCCCGTCTGCTCGTCGAGCGGATGAAGCGGGCCGAGGCGGCCGGGTTCACCCACGGCTGGACGTTCGACTCCTGCGTGCTCTGGCAGGAGCCGTTCGTGATCTACAGTCAGATCCTCGCGCAGACCGAACGGTTGACGGTCGGGCCCATGGTCACCAACCCGGTCACCCGCACCTGGGAGGTCACCGCCTCGCTCTTCGCGACGCTGAACGACATGTTCGGCAACCGCACCGTCTGCGGCATCGGCCGTGGCGACTCCGCCCAGCGGGTCGCCGGGCGCAAGCCGGCCACGCTCGACCGTCTGTCGCACGCCATGCACGTCATCAAGGAGCTGGCGGAGGGCCGGGAGGCCGAGGTCGACGGCACGGTGATGCAGATCCCGTGGATCACCGGCGAGCCGGTGCTGCCGATCTGGATGGGCGCGTACGGGCCGAAGGCGCTGGAGTTGACCGACCGTCAGGCTGACGGTTTCATCCTCCAGTTGGCCGACCCGTTCCTGACGCAGTGGATGGTCAAGGCGGTGCGCTCCGCGCCCGAGCGGGCCGGACGCGATCCGGGGTCCGTCACCGTCTGCGTCGCCGCCCCGGCGTACGTGACCGACGGCAGCGAGGAGCAGCTCGCGCACGCGCGTGAGCAGTGCAGGTGGTTCGGTGGCATGGTCGGCAACCACGTCGCCGACCTGGTCTCCCGGTACGGCGAGCACTCCGGCATGGTGCCGGACGCGCTCACCGACTACATCAAGGAGCGCCAGGGCTACGACTACTCCCACCACGGCCGGGCCGGGAACCCGGACACGGCCTTCGTCCCGGATGAGATCGTGGACCGCTTCTGCCTGATCGGACCGGTTTCCGCGCAGCTGGAGAAGCTGGAGCAGCTGCGGTCCCTCGGCGTGGACCAGTTCGCGATCTACACCATGCACGACGCCGTCGAGCCGACCATCGACGCCTACGGCGAGCACATCATCCCCGTCCTGAAAGGCTGAACCACAACACACCAGAGGTGGTGCCCGGTGTCCTCGTCCTCGGCAACTCCCGCACCCTCCATATCCTCGTCCGACCTGATCGCCACGCAGACCGCTTTCCCCGACGGCCGGGTCGCCCTGGCCGACGGGGTGGTCCTGGACGATCCGCGCTTCGCCAACGGCGACCTCGCCCCCGTCCCCCTCGCGCGCCGCACCTGGCGCACCTACAACTACCTTGCCCTGTGGGTCGGCATGGCCCACTGCATCCCCTCGTGGACGCTGGCCTCCGGGCTGGTGGCGCTCGGCATGGACTGGAAGCAGGCCGTGCTGACCATCGCGCTGGCGAATGTGATCGTGCTGGTGCCGATGCTGCTGACCGGCCATGCCGGGACGAAGTACGGCATCCCGTTCCCGGTGTTCGCGCGGGCCTCGTTCGGCGTCCGTGGCGCGAACCTGCCGGCGCTGGTGCGGGCGGCGGTGGCGTGCTGCTGGTTCGGCATCCAGACCTGGATCGGCGGGGAGGGCATCTACCTGCTGGCCGGGAAGGTGCTGGGCAACCGATGGTTGACGGTAGGTCAGATCTCTGGGACGCCGTGGACGCAGTGGCTGTCGTTCCTGGTGTTCTGGCTGATCGAGATCGCGGTGATCACGCGCGGGATGGAGACGCTGCGGCGGGTGGAGAACTGGGCCGCGCCGCTGGTGATCGTCGGCTCCCTGGTGCTGCTCGGCTTCATGGTGTCGAAGGCGGGCGGCGTGGGCCCGCTGCTGGACCAGCCCTCGCAGCTGGGGTGGGGGAGCGGCTTCTGGAAGGTGTTCTTCCCCGCGCTGATGGGGATGATCGGCTTCTGGTCGACACTGTCGTTGAACATCCCGGACTTCACGCGTTTCGGGGGCAGTCAGCGGGCGCAGCTGTGGGGCCAGACGCTGGGGCTGCCGACGACGATGACGTTGTTCGCGGTGCTGTCGGTGCTTGTGACGTCGGGTTCGCAGGCGGTGTACGGGGAGCCGGTCTGGGACCCGATCGCGCTGAGCGCGAGGATGAGCAATGTGGTGGGGGCGCTGTTCGCCCTGCTGATCGTGATGGTGGCGACGCTGTCGGTGAACATCGCCGCGAACGTCGTCTCGCCGGCGTACGACCTGTCGAACCTGGTGCCCCGGTTCGTCAACTTCCGTAGAGGCGCGCTGATCACGGGCGTGGTCGGAATCGTGATCATGCCGTGGAAGCTGATCGCGAACCCGCACGTCTACATCTTCACCTGGCTGGGGGTGGTCGGCGGCCTGCTCGGAACGGTGGCCGGCATCCTGATCGCCGACTACTGGTTCGTCCGTCGCACCCGCCTGGCCCTCGCGGAGCTGTACCGGAGAGACGGCCGCTACTGGTACACGGGCGGCTGGAACCTGCGGGCGGTGCTGGCCTTCGTCGTGGGCGGCCTGCTGGCGATCGGCGGCTCGTACTCGACTGTGGTGAAGGGCGTGAAGCAGGGCCCGTTCCCGGCCGACGGAGTCATCCCCCTGCTGAAGCCGCTGGCCGACTACGGCTGGGCCGTCGGCCTGGCCTCGGCGTTCGTCGTCTACGCTGCCCTCAGCCTGGGGCAGCGCCGGACCGACTGACACGCCGTCCCACCGACCCCGCAGCCGCCCTGCCTCGCCGTCAGGACGGCTGCGGCCCACCTGGCGGCACCCACGGAGCACGACAGGTAGCGCACTTGATCCCCAGTCAAGTGCGTTGACCCTCTTGCTGGTTGGCCACCTGTTCGACGGGCTCCGAGCTGGTGGCCAACTATGTTGGGCTTTAGGATAGTTGGGCTATGCGCGTGGCTCTCCTGCCTTGTGTGAGCTGACGGAGCCCAGGTGTTACCTCGATCATGTATGTCCAGGTCTGTCCATGCGCGCTCAATCGCGCTCGTGCTGTCTGGTCCCAAAGTGGTCCCAGGGGGCTGAAGCCGGATCCTCAGTGGGATTCGCGCGCACCTGGGATACGTCCACGCACGCGCGACTCCAGTCCAGTCCGCCTGGCCGTGTTGAGTTCCGCGAGCAGTTTCCGATGGAGCTGGTCGAAGACCCCTGCATCCTGCCATCGCCCCAGACGCCTCCAGCAGGTCTGCCCGGGGCCGACGCCCAGCTCCAACGGCAACTGCAGTCACGGATCCCGGTGTAGAGCCCAAAGAGGACGCCCTGCAGGGGGCCAGGGGGGCGGCATCGGCTCGATGATCGCCCACAACTCGTCGTCCACGACCCACGGCTCGACGCTCACGTCCTCACGAACGGCCCAGCCGTCACACCGGTTACGGCTGACCTGCACTAACCCGCAAGATCGTGTTACGAGCTCTACGGAAGTTCGTAGGCGTGGGCGCGGATCGCCGCGCAGGCCTTGCAGTCGCCGATGAAGCGGAGCGCGGAGTAGCCGTCGGCTTGTTCCCGTTCGTGCCGCCACAGTGCTCGGAACTCGCCGCAGGGGCACTGTCGTTGAGCGAGGTCGGCCAGGGCGGCGGTCTCGGTGGTGAAGCCGGTGACGGTGGGTGGCCATTCGAAGGCGTCGGGGTCGGGCTGGGTGCCGATGTAGTCGGTGGCGACCTCGTTGTCGTACTCCCAGGGGTTCTCGCGCCGGTGGCGCTCGCGCCGCAGCCGGGCCGCTGGGTGGCTGCCCTTGGCGTGGCAGACCCCGCAGCGTCCGGGGCCGGCGTTGCTCGCGGCGCACCAGCACTTCCTGCCGCCGCTCAGCCGTGCCTGGCCGCCGCATTCGTTGCACACGGTCCAGCCGTTGCACTCGTGGCAGAGCACACCGTCGGCGAGGCTGTACGTGGCTTGGGGTTGCTGCCAGCCCCGCTCCGGGTGGTCGAACACCACCGGGGTTGCCGCCAGAAGGGTGAGCAGTCGCGAGCCGCAGCCGGTGTCCAGGCGGAGGGTGCAGCCCTCGCGCTGCGCCCGGACGTGGCCGCCCCAGCGCCGGGTCTCCCAGCCGCCCGCGGCGAGCGCGTCCGCCGCGGCCTCCGGGGCGGGCGCTGGCAGCTCCAACCCGGCCAGGCAGAGGCGCTGCCAGCCCACCTGTTCCCGGTCCAGCTGCACCGTGTCGCACCACTCCCGTGCAACGACCGCCGGTTGACCCGGCGTCAGTATGGCCACGGCCGACTGCACGTCGCCGCGCAACCGCTCCTCGGACCCGGTCTCCATGACATCCCCCGTTCACGCCCCGGAAGCCGGGACGGTTTCAGGTTACGCCGTCGCGTCGCCAGGTCTGCGGCCTCCACGGTCAGGGCCCGAACGGGCCATGGCTTTCGCGCATTCCGCTGTATCGGCCCCTCGCTGGGCCGTTGGTGGTGGCCGCCCGTGCGACGCGACCGGCGGTCTGTCCTCGCTCTGGTCTGAAGGTAGGGCAGTTGGTTCCGGGTGCGAGGATGGTCTGCCCTCGCCCACGTCATAACCCTCGCTGGCCAGCCGTTCCTCGTTCGCCTGTGCGGCGCACGCCCCCTACCGTCGGTCGACTGCGTCACTCCAAAACGGGTCAGCCGTCTCCCTGGGTGTGGCGAGCAGCGCCTCGAAATCCTCAGGTTCAGGTGATTCGACAACGAAGAGGTTTCCGTCAGGATCGGCGAGTTCGACCCACCCGCAGCCCCACCCGTTGTGGTGCGGGGCCGGGGGAGTGGGTGCGGCCGGCCGGTCGTGTAGCCGGTCGGCCGCACGCCGCTGGGGTTACAGGGCTTTGGTGAGGCGGTTGGTGAGGAGGCGCGTGAAGCGGGCGGGGTCGGGCAGGTCGCCGCCTTCGGCGAGCAGCGCGCTGCCGTGGACGAGTTCGGCGGTCTCCGCGAGCGCGGGGTCGTCGGGGTTGGCCTGGTGGGCCTGTTGCAGGGCGGTGATGAGGGGGTGGGTGGGGTTGAGTTCGAGGATGCGCTTGACGGTGGGCAGTTCCTGGCCCATGGCGCGGTACATCTTCTCCAGGGTGGGGGTCAGGTCGTGGGCCTCGCCGACCAGACAGGCGGCGGAGGTGGTCAGCCGGGTGGAGAGGCGGACCTGCTTCACATGGTCGGTCAGGCTGGTCTGCAGCCAGGCCAGCAGGGCGGCGTAGTCCTGCTCTTGCTGGGCCTTGGCCGCCTTCGCGTCCTCCTCGTCTGCGGTGTCGTTGTCGAGGTCGACCTGGCCCTTGGCGATGGACTGGAAGCGGTGGCCGTCGAAGGCGGGGATCTGGTCGGTCCAGACCTCGTCGACGGGGTCGGTGAGGATGAGGACCTCGTAGCCCTTGGCGGTGAAGGCCTCCATGTGCGGGGAGTTCTCGACCATGGCGCGGTTCTCGCCCGTCAGGTAGAAGATCGTGTTCTGGCCGTCCTTCATCCGCGCCACGTACTCGCGCAGCGTGGTCGTCTCGGCCGGGTCGTGGGTGGAGTGCGCGGAGACCAGCTCCAGGAGGGTGTCGGCGTTGTCGCGGTCCTCGATCAGGCCTTCCTTGATGACCCGGCCGAACTGCTCCCACAGCGTCGCGTAGGCGTCGGTGCGGGTGGCCTGCATGCTCTTGATGGCGGCGAGGACCTTCTTGACGAGGCGTCGGCGCACGGCGGTGATCTGCCGGTCGTGCTGGAGGATCTCGCGGGAGACGTTGAGGGACAGGTCGTGGGCATCGACGACGCCCTTGACGAAGCGCAGGTAGTTCGGCATCAGCGCGTCGCAGTCGTCCATGATGAACACGCGCTTGACGTACAGCTGCACACCGCGCTTGGTGTCGCGGGAGAACAGGTCGAACGGAGCGTGGGCGGGCAGGAACAGCAGCGCCTCGTACTCGAAGGTGCCCTCGGCGCGCATGTGGATGGTCTCGGCCGGGGGCTGCCAGTCGTGGCTGATCTGCTGGTAGAACTCGCTGTACTCGGCCTCGGCCACCTCACTGCGCGGCCGGGCCCACAGGGCCTTCATCGAGTTCAGGGTCTCCGGCCCGCCTGCGGTCGTGCCGTCGGCGCCGGTGTCCGTGTCGGCGGTGTCGGTGGGTTCGGTGGCCATGCGGATGGGCCAGCGGATGAAGTCCGAGTACTGCTTGACGATCTGGCGGATCTTCCAGGTGGCGAGGTAGTCGCCGAGTCCGTCCTCGCTGTCCTCGGCCTTGAGGTGGAGGGTGACCGCGGTGCCGACCGGCAGACCTTCGGCCTCGGCGATCGTGTAGGTGCCTTCGCCGTCGGACTCCCACAGCGTGCCCTGGTCGGTGCCGGCGCGGCGGGTGTGCAGGGTGACCTTGTCGGCGACCATGAACGCGGAGTAGAAGCCGACGCCGAACTGCCCGATCAGGTGCTGGGCCGCGTCCGCGTCCTTGGCTTCCTTGATCTTGGCCAGCAGGGAGGCGGTGCCGGACTTGGCGATGGTGCCGATCAGGTCGACGACGTCGTCGCGGGTCATGCCGATGCCGTTGTCCCGCACCGTCAGGGTGTGCGTCTCCTTGTCGACCTCCAGGGTGACGTGCAGGTCGGAGGTGTCGACGCCGAGGCCGGTGTCGGTGTCGGTGAGGGATTCCAGGCGGAGCTTGTCGAGGGCGTCGGAGGCGTTGGAGATCAGCTCGCGCAGGAAGATGTCCTTGTTCGAGTAGATCGAGTGAATCACCAGCTGCAGCAGCTGGCGGGTCTCCGCCTGGAACTCCAGCGTCTCGGTCGTGGCGGCCACGGAACGTGTCTCCTTCGTGCAACGGGTGGACAGGGTGCGGGTCGGGTCAAGTAGCGAGATTCGGGCGGCGCCGCCACCCAGGGGCTGAACCGTTCGGCCCCCAGTGGCGCCCGGCCCATGGGTGTTCAGACGTGGCTGAGGGGTCTGTAGGGCTGCTCGGGTTTGGTGCGGCCGGGGCGGGACGTGCCGTAGCAGGACAGGAACAGCTTCCAGCCGTCACGGCATTCCAGCGTGGCGCCGTAGCGGACCGCAGGCGGGTTCGGGCGGACGCTGTACCGGTCGGCGCGAACTACTCCGCCGGACGGATCGTCCGCGCCGGCAGCGGTGGCGACCAGGGCCTGCTCGACGTGGGCCACCGGGACCGAGGATCCCGTCAGGTCCGGTATCTCCTCGGCACTGAAGCCTTCGTCGGTGGTGGGAGCCGGTCCGCTCGCTCCGGTTATGGACCACCACACCTGCCCGCCGTCGGTGAGGGTGACGGTCAGTCCGTAGGGGCTGTCGTCGTCACGCTTGCCGGCGTCGGTGATGCCGGGGACGGTGGGGGCGCGCTCGATGAGCAGCTGTTGGAGATCGGCTGGAGTCATGGGCGTCGGAGAGGTCGGGGACGGCAGGGCCGTCACGGATCAGGGTGTTACGGGGGCCGTCAAGTGCAGGTGGCCGTGGCGGTCATGGGCCCGGTGGGGTGCGGCGCTGCCGGTCGCTGTGGGCGCGCAGCTGGTCGGTGCGGGCGGTGAGTTCGTCCAGACGACCCGCGATTTTCGGGTGGGCCGCTTCGAGATGGGGTCGGGTTTCGGCGAGGGGCGCCAGCAGGCGGGCGGGGTCGTTGTCGCCGAGGGCGTCCAGGAGACGTTCCATGGCCGGGACCGCGCTGGTGGTGAGGTCCTCCAGGGCGCCGATCTGACCGGCCAGGCGGCGCAGGTCGGCGGCATTGTCGCGGGCCCAGCCGGTCACCGCGCGGTCGGCGGCGCGCTGGTCGCGGGCGGCCTGGACGCGCTGCTCACCAGTGCTGCCCGCCGTGGTGCCCGCAGCCTGGTCCGGGCGCAGGCGCAGGTAGCGGCGTTCGGCGGCTTGGCGGCTTTGAACACCGAGGGGTTCGGCGAGATCGGCCCAGGTGGCCCCCGCGGTGCGGGCGGTCTCGATCAGGCTGGTCTCCCAGCCGGCGAGTTCGTCGCGGACGTGCCGCAGCAGCATCAGCGCAGCCAGGGCCTGCCGGGGGTCGTCCTGGTCGGCAGCCTCGCGGGGTGCGTGGCGAGCCGTGCGGGCGGCGGCGTCCATCATCCCCAGCGCGGAAGCGGCGGCCATGAAGGAAACCGGCCCCGCCTCGCCGGTGTGATCGTGCGCGTCCATGATGGTCACTCTTTCGCTGACGGCGTGTTTGTCATCGTCTGGACGACATGCTACAACGGTTTCCGTTCGCACCGCACCGGTGCGACACAGCGAGAAAGCCCTTGGACCGGAGGTGTCCGACGATGTTCATGCGCACTGCGGTGACCCGCCAGGTGAACCCCACGGTCCGACAGGACCGGCCGGGTTCCGGGTCCCAGCCGGCACCGATCCCGGTGGACGCCTGGCGCGACGGCGACCGGTATGTCATCGCGCTCGACCTGCCCGGCGTCCCGGCCGACGCGGTGGACGTGGAGGTGGCCGGCCGGCTGGTGACGGTACGTGCGGAGCGCCGCCCCACCGGGCGGAGTCAGGCTGCGCGCACCGAGGCCGGTGGGCGGCGGCACGGGGTGTTCGCCCGCCGGATCGAACTGGCCGACACCCTGGACGCCGACCGCCTGGAGGCCGGCCTGCACGACGGCGTCCTGACCTTGACCGTGCCGGTGGCGGGGGCGGTCAAGCCCCGCAAGATCACCGTCCAGGGCGCCGAGGGCACGCGGCCCCGCCCCCGGCAGGATGCCGCGGCCCCCGCTGCGGCGTGACCACCCGGGCCGCGACGCCCCCGGCCGGCGCTGCGCGGCACCCCGCCCCCGATGGCCCGGCTGCTGAAGGCCACACTCATGTCCTGTTCACCCACCCACGCGTAACCACGTCCCAATGTCGTCCATCAAGCGACATTCAAAGCTTGTCACTTTATGGACGACGTGTTATCACGGGATGTGTGAGCGCGTCGATGTTGCCACTGGATTCGACGAGGAGGCTCGACGATGTTGATGCGCACTGACCCCTTCCGCGAGCTGGACCGGATCACCCAGCAGATGTTCGGCACCACCGGCACGTGGTCGCGCCCGTCCGCGATGCCCATGGACGCCTGGCGCGACGGCGACACGTTCTACGTGCAGTTCGACCTTCCCGGCATCAGCCCGGACGCGATCGACCTGGACGTCGAGAAGAACGTGCTGACCGTCAAGGCCGAACGCCGCCCCACGCAGCACGGCGACAACGCCGAGGTCCAGGTCTCCGAGCGGCCGCTCGGGGTGTTCTCCCGGCAGCTGTTCCTCGGCGACACCCTCGACACCGACAAGATCAGCGCCGCCTACGAGGCCGGAGTGCTCACCCTCACCATCCCGGTCGCCGAGACCGCCAAACCCCGCAAGATCCAGATCAGCGGCGGCAGCGACCGCAAGGAACTCCAGGCCTGACCTTGGCCCTCAGGCCCGGACGCGGGAAAGGGAGAACGGCCGTGCGGGCGGAACCTTCCCCCGGACGCCCGCACGGCAACTCCGACACCGCAACCGGGCATCCCACGACTCCAGGCCCACACCCTCGGGCCTGGTGCCCCGAAAGGAAACGGTGTCGCGCGGACACACACATCCCCCGGTCTGTCCGCGCGACACCCCGACCCCTCTGCGAGGCAGGCACCATGACCTGGCAGACGAAGACCGACCCGACTGTGGACGAGGCCTTCTGGGACCTCGTCTGGTCCGACCCCGGCCTCCTGGCGGCCGACCTGCACGACCTGGCCGAAGAAGACCTCCTGCTCCCACCATCCGACCGAGCTCCTGGCCGACCTGCCCCGGATGGCTCCCCGCGGCGGCTGCCGCTCTCGCGCGCGGTGACCACCGCAGCGTCGGGGAAGGTTCGCAGTCCGCCGCACACCCCGGAACGGTGCCGGCACACCCGCTGAGGATGACAAAGGACGGCAGGCGACCAGGGAACCGGGCTGGGACGCGGTCGAGGACGCGCGCCGGGTACTCGGACTGCCGTTGGGCGCCGACCTGGAGCAGGTCACGCGTGCCTACCGTGTACTCGCCCGCGCCTGGCACCCGGACACCAGCCCCGATCCGGCCTCCCCGGCCCGGACTGCCGAGGTCCTGGCCGCCTACCGCCTCCTGAGACGCGAGGCCCAGAATGGTTCCCGGCCACAGGACCCGGGCCGGTCACCGGCCCCGGCAGCACCCAGACCGATGCGACAGCCGACGCGACCGCGCGGCGCCACCGTGGTGGCCGGCCCGGTCCGCGTCCACAACCTGCCCGCAGAGTGAAGCGCCACCGCGCCCCGCCGGCAGGTCACCGACCCCGCCAGCCACCGCCCCGAGCGCCACCACGCACCGATGCTCGGCGCCCACGCCCACCGCCCACCCCTCCAGCCCGGCCCGCCCACCCCTACCAGCTGGTACACCACCCCACCGCAGCAGCCCGCACCAGACCGGAGTCCGTCATGACCGGCGCCCGCAGCCCGCACCAGGCCGCAGCGGCAGCGACCGAGCAGATCCGCAGCCTCGGCGAAATCACCGCCCGGCCCGGCTGCTTCCCCTACCCCATCGACGCCCACCACACCCTCGGCGCCCTCGCCGGGATGCTCGAACAGCTCCCGCTGACCCTCCACCAGACCGCCGCGGCGATCAACGCCATACCCGACCAGCACCTCGCCGTCCTGGACGACCCGCCCATCCCCTCACGGGTGCAGGCCGTCGTGGCCACCGAACTGGGCCTGGCCATCGCCGCCCTCGAAGAAGCCGCCACACACCTGCGCAGAGCCCAGCACACCACCGCCGAACTCCTCTACACCGGCCCCATGCCCGGACCGTGACACCGCAGCGGACACACCCAGCATCACCCGGACGGGTGGAGCACGGGTCCTCGCGCGCGCGGTGACGGCGTCCCGCGGCAACCAGACGGCATGATCATCATCGGGCCGACGGTCACCCGCCAACTTTGGGCGATCACGGCAACCAGGGAAGGGAGGCCTGGCAGTGATCGCGATAGTCGATGTCCGGGAGTGGCGCATGCACGACGTGGTGGACCGCGACGGCAAGAAGATCGGCACGCTGGAGTCCGTCTATGTGGACACCGCCACCGACGAGCCCAGCTTCGGCACCGTCACCGTGGGCCTGCCCACCAGGCACCGCCTGGTCTTCGTGCCACTGGACGGCGCGCTGGTCGGCCCGGGCTACCTGAAGGTCGCCTTCGCCAAGTCCCAGGTCAAGGACGCGCCAGCGATCGACACCGACGGGGTACTGCCCGCCGAAGAGGAACCGGCGGTCTTCGCCCACTACGAACTGCCCTACACGCCCGGCGAGGGCGGCGAACGCCGCCTCGCCCGACGCTGACCAAGCACCACAGGGAAGGCCCAAGCCATGGTCCTCGTACTGCTGCTCATCCTGGCCGCCGTCGCGCTCGGCATTATCGGCGCGGTCGCCAAGGGCCTGTTCTACCTGCTCATCATCGGCGTGGTCGTCTTCCTCGCCGCGCTGCTCCTGGGCGGACTCAAAGTCCGCGGCGGCGCGCGGCGTCCCAGCCGCTGACTACCGCCCCCGCAGCGTCCGGGCCGTCACCGGCCTGCACCAGGCCGGTGACGGCCCGGTGGACGGCACGCTCCTCCACAACGTATTCGCCAGGACCCGGGCCAACGGGATCACCGGACGGCCCCGGGTCCTGGCGTACGGTCACTGGTCGGAGTAGCTGAGGTCTCCGACAGTCCAGCTGTTGATGTCGGCGATACGGATGCGGTACATGCCGCCGGTATGGGGCAGCCCGTAGCTGCCCTGCAGGATGCGCGCCAGGTGCAGGTGCAGGTGGGTCGGCCGTCCGCTCTGGTCCAGGTCGGCGGCGTGCTGCGCCTCGGCGGCGGCGAAGGGCGCAGAGAACGGCTTGAGGTGTTCCGATGCTTCGAGGACCTCGGCGACGCGCTCGCGCCACAGGCTTTCCGGGGCCAGCCTGCCGGTGATGACGGCGCCGGGCACGACCACGGTGAGGGGCATCTGGTTGCTGTGCTCGGACTCCACCATCGCGGCGATGTCGGCGAGCAGCCCATCGGGTTTCGACATGACGCCAGATTATTGCGCCGCACCGGCACTCTTCACAGGACCCCGTGCCGGCTTCGTGGTCGCCCCGGCGATCGTGGCGCGGACACCAGATCCCCGGCCTGCCGGCACGTGCAACTCCCGCGCCGAGGCTCTGCGCGCGGGGCCTGTTCACGGCGGCAGTCCCTCGCGTGAGCCGTTGCCCACCGAGCCAAACCAAGGTTCCGGCCGCTCCCGCTCCCGCTCCCGCTCCCGCTCCCGCTCCCGCTCCCGCTCCCGCTCCCGCTCCGAGCACAAGACCGTGCGGTCCTGCTGGCATGCGCCCGCGTGCGCCCGCGCGGCAGGAAGTTAGCTCTCCCCAGGGCAATGCAAAATCTATGCTCGCTGGAGTAGACATTGCCCTCGTCAGCGGTTAGTGTTTCTCTCGTAGTCAGCAGTCGATGACACCCGCCAGACATGAACTGGCGGTCCGCAGGACAGCAGTTTTCGCACGACGGTCCGGCAGCAGAGCCCCGAAGCCGAGCAAGCGCAGGAAGGGCGACGGAGCTGGCTGCCGGACCGGGCGGCCCGCGGTTCTCAAAGGGGCCGCCGCCTCTGCAGTACGGAAGTGCCAGCAGTCACAAGAACACAGCAGGGAACCCAGCAAAGGCGCCAGGACTGCGGGCGCGCGTGCTGGCCGGCACGACCAGCAGTACGCAGTTTCCCCGTCAGCTATCAGATGAACGAAGGAGGGCGCAGGCGCCATCAGGATCGCCCGGCCGGTGAACACGCGCCCGGGCGGATACCGCAGACCCCAAGGCAAGGACGGTGGTTTCCGGTCACGCTTACGCGATCCCCGCACGCCCCATCCCCCCGGGCGGTGCGGAAGAACAGGACCGGCTCCGGCCGGTAGATGGTGTTGTTTCCCTTCGGGGCCCCGGGCCGACACAGGTCCCGGGGCCCCTCGACGCGTTCTCGCGAGAACCAGAGAGGTGCAGTGACTCCCACGCCCAGTCCCGACACAGCCCACACGTTCGACGACGACGACTACCCGGCCTACACCATGGGCCGCGCCGCCGAGATGACCGGTACCACCCCCGGATTCCTACGAGCGCTCGGCGAACACCGCCTGATCACCCCACTGCGCTCCGAGGGCGGCCACCGCCGTTACTCCCGCTACCAACTGCGCCTGGCCATGCGCGCCCGCGATCTGGTCAACCAGGGCACCGCCGTCGAGGCCGCCTGCCGCATCGTCATCCTCGAAGACCAACTCGAAGAAGCCCTACGCATCAACGAACAACTGCGCCGCGCCGACTCCGGGCAGGAGCCCACCGCCGACACCTAGGGTCCAAGCCCGGGGCGTCCTGCGCCCCGGGGCCCTGGCGGGCTCGTCCTGTCCCGGCCGTCGGTTTGGGGTGTGCAGGGAACGAGCCCGGCGGCAAGACCGCACGGGCCGAGGTCGCCGTCCGTAGCCCCGCTACGGGCAGGCGCAACCGGCAACGGCCGGTGTGGGAATGATTCACCACACCCACGCGAAGCCGGCCCCGGACGTCCGGGGCCGACCCGCAGCGCCGGATGTGCGTTCCTTGTCCACCGATCGCTGGGGTCGTCACCCTGGGGAAGCCTCGTCCCCGCAGTGCGCCGCCGGGATGAGCCCGACCAAGGCGACAGGGAGCCGCCCGCTGTCTCGGGACTGGGAGGTCACGGGCGGGCGATCGAAAAGACCAGGTCCTGTGCCCAGGTCCGGCTGAAGTCAGAGCTTGAACATCCCCGCATACGGCTCGTAGATGCGTTCCTGCTGCGATCCGAAGTCGACGAGCACCGCACCGTCGCTCTCGACGCCGATGGCCCGGCCGAGGCCGAAGCTGTCATGGGTGACCCGGTCACCCAGGGCGAACCGTTTGAGGGGTGCCTCGACCTTGGCCTTGAAGGGACTGGTGGGCAGGGGCCGCCGGACTGCTGCTGATTTTCTCATTGGCTCCAGTATGTGCCGGAATCCCTGAAAAGGCAGTCCCCTGGGAGCTGAATTCGGCGGCGCGCGATGGCCGTCCGGGGTTCGAACCGCCGGGGCGCCAGTGTCGGCGACACCTGTCCCAGATCCAGCCGTGTCACGCTTCCGGGAGCCGCCGCCAAGCGGACCACGGGGGCGGCCATGTGCTCAACCATCGGGCTGTCACGGCGTGTTGGCGGGGCCGGAGGCCTGGTGGGTGGTGGGCGCGGAGACGTCCTCCCGGAACTGGGGGTGAAATATCCGGGCAGGGTCGGCCGGGGCCTGCTAGGGTCTCATCAGTTGCAGTAGTGGTTCCCATGAACTTTGTGTGCGCCTGCTGATGTTTGCAGGCGCATTTTTGTTTCCCGGTCTTTTCGGGTGGGTGCTCATCGCGGCGACTCGAAGCCCGCGCCGTGCGCGCTTCGGACAGCCCCTTGAAGGAGATTGTTTTATGGCTAATGGCACTGTGAAGTGGTTCAACGCGGAAAAGGGCTTCGGCTTCATCGAGCAGGACGGCGGCGGCCCGGACGTCTTCGCCCACTACTCGAACATCAACGCCAACGGCTTCCGTGAGCTGCTCGAGGGCCAGAAGGTCGAGTTCGATGTCGCGCAGGGCCAGAAGGGCCCGCAGGCCGAGAACATTCGTCCGCTGTAGTTTTTCTGCCGAGGCACCCGCCCAGCAGCGAGGGGTCCGCACCGCGTACATGCCCGGTGCGGGCCCCTCGGCATTGCGCCACGACCCATGTCCGGCCGTTCAGGCCCTTGGTCCCGCAAACCGCTCCCGCGAACGCACAGCGTCCAGTCCGACGCACGGCGCCCCCACCACGACGTCGCACGTTCGAGGTTTCTCGCTCCCGCCCCTTTTCGGTGAGCGCCGACAGTAGGTGACGTGCCGCGCGGCGGTACCGTCCACGCTCCACCCGCCACATTCTCGGCCCGTTCTCTTGTGGTCTCCGCCTGCGCCTCACGCTGCGGAACCTTCCTGGTGACGTGCCGCCCTGAGGAAGGTTCCGCATGATTCATGCACGTCGCTCTTCGCACCAGGACTCCGGTTCCCGTTCCGCCGAAGGATCACGGTCCGGCGGCCGAGCCCGCGGGTCCCGCTCCGCCGGCGGCAGCGGAGACCGATCCGGCGGTGGCGCCTTCTACGGTGCCCGTTCCGGGAACGCACGGTCGTCGTCAGCCCCAAGGGGGCGTCAGGGCGACGCTCCGCAGGGCGAGTTCGCGATCCCGGTCAGCGTCACACCTGCACTTGCGGCCGTCGAGTCGTTCGGCGAGCTGGACATGCCCAACGCGCTGTTGTCGGTGCTGACCCGACAGGGCGTCACCTCCCCGTTCCCGATCCAGGCCGCGACGCTGCCGAACGCCCTGGCGGGCCGTGACGTGCTGGGCCGCGGGCGCACGGGTTCGGGCAAGACCATCGCGTTCGGCCTCGCCGTGCTGGGCCGTACCGCCGGTCGGCGTGCCGAGCCGCGCCGCCCGCTGGCCCTGGTACTGGTGCCCACACGAGAGCTGGCGCAGCAGGTCACCGAGGCGTTGACCCCGTACGCGCACGCGGTGCGTCTGCGGATGACGACCGTGGTCGGCGGGATGTCGATCACCCGGCAGGCGCGGGAGGTGAGCCGCGGAGCGGAGGTCGTGGTGGCCACCCCGGGCAGGCTCATGGACCTGATCCAGCGGGGCGACTGCCTCCTGGACCGTGTCGGGATCACGGTGCTGGACGAGGCCGACCAGATGGCCGACATGGGCTTCCTGCCGCAGGTGACGGAGCTGCTCGACCAGGTGGCCGACGGCTGCCAGACGATGCTGTTCTCCGCCACGTTGGACCGCAACGTCGACCGCCTGGTGCAGCGTTTCCTCAAGGACCCGGTCACCCACTCGGTTGATCCGTCCGCTGGAGCGGTCAGCACGATGGAGCACCACGTCCTGCATGTGCAGAGCGCGGACAAGGACGCCACGATCGCCCGGATCGCCTCCCGCGACGGCGGGGTGATCATGTTCACCGACACCAGGCACGACGCCGACCGTCTCGTGGCGGACCTGCTCGCGAACGGGGTCAAGGCCGCCGCCCTGCACGCAGGCAAGTCCCAGCCCCAGCGCACCCGCACCCTCGAGCAGTTCCGCACCGGACAGGTGACCGCGCTGATCGCCACCAACGTCGCCGCCCGCGGCATCCACGTTGACGGGCTCGACCTGGTCGTCAACCTGGCCCCGCCAAGCGACCACAAGGACTACCTGCACCGCGGCGGGCGCACCGCCCGGGCCGGCGAGTCCGGCACGGTCGTCACCCTGGTCCTGCCCCACCAACGCCGCCAGACGGCTCGCATGATGGCCAACGCAGGCATCACCCCGGCCTCCGCGCACGTCCACTCCACCGACGAGGTGCTGGCCCGCGTCACCGGTGCTCGCGTCCCCACCGGAGTTCCCGTCGTCATCGCCGACCCCGTCGTCGAACACCCCCGCCGCAACGCCGCCGCGCGGCGCGACCACCGCGGCCGCCCCGCCCACACCAGCCGCAACCGGCCGACCACCAGCAGCCCCCGCAGTACAGCGATGCCGAGGCGCACCGCTCCCGCCGCATAACGCTCCCACCGGCGTCGGACCACAAGGGTCCGTCAACGGCGCACGCCCCAGGCAGGAGTCGAGCACCAGCGCCAAAACTCACGCCGACCCCGCCGCAGCAGCTCAAAGGAGCCCGCCATTTCCCTTGCCCCCGACCCCGCCATGACCGCCGCGACAGTCGGCGACCTCATGAAACGCCCGGACCTGCAGATCAGCGATGACGTGACCGTCGATGCCGCGATGGACATCCTGCGCAGCTCTGGATCCCCGCACATCCTGGTCCGCGACGACGACGGCCGCTGCGCCGGATTGCTGACCCGTCAGCACCTCGCGCCGTTCCAGACCCGCTCCTGGTACACCGAACGCACCCCGGTCCGCAACGCCAAGATCGACCGCGCCCCTTTCGCGACCGCCGACATGTCCGCCGGTACCGCTGCTGCCACCATGCACTCGCGCGGCCTGGCAGCCTGGCCCGTGGTGGACCACGACGGAAACGCCATCGGCCTGCTCAGCTTCCAGAGCCGTCCGTGACCCAGGCCGGCGAAGGACGGGGTGGCGGGCGGCCACGGCATCGAGACGTCGCGAGCCCGGTGCCCGCGAGATGCCGGGAACCGCAGAGCCCCGCGTCGGGTGAAGAGTGACAGCTGAACGGGGTGTCGGTCGGACCGAGATCGATGACTCGGATCGGTGGCCGGTTCGTACAACGTTCGGGGAGAGCCTGCCGACTGTGAAGGCAGGGGCCCGGCGGGGCGTGATCCCCGCCGGGCCCGGGGCCTCGGACTCAGTCGTGTGCAGTCTCTAGTCTCTGCTGTCCGGCTCTCAGTGCTTGTAGGACTCCAGGTAGGCGGCGGTCGGCGAGCCGACGCCGGTGGCGTTGGAGAAGCCGGGGGTGGCCACCAGGCCGTAGTCACGGCCGAAGGCCACCAGGGCGGCGTTCAGGCTGCCGTTCTGCAAGCCGTTGTCGAAGACCGCGTTGAGCGGCGGCTGGCCGTTCAGGGCCGTCTTGTTGACGATGTCGTGGAAGTCCTTGGTACCGAACCGGTCGTAGATCTCCGGGTTGGCGAACCCGAGCGGACGGTCACCGCGGGCCTGGTTGGCGTCGGCCGGGACGGCCGTCCAGCACGGGGAGGACACGCTGGTGCCGCCGTAGCCGCCTTCGCTGTACGGGCTGCCGTCTGACACTGGCTTCGGCTATCAGCACGCGTTCAGGCAATGTCGCCAACAGCTTTCCCTTTGGTGCGAGCCGGGACCCGACCGCCACGACGTCGCCGGCCACGTCATCCCCAAGATGAGGGGAAGCCGGCGAGCTGCGCGTCGAACGGTACCGGGGCGAAGAACTCCTGGAGAACCACACCGACAACGCCCTGTGGGAACTCATGTACTTCGGCAAGGCCCGACCTTGACGGGCCCCAGTCCGCGTAGCGCCCCAGATCGCCGTCGACGATGCCATGGCCGAACGGGGCGAGTGCGTCCGGGATCGCCCGGCGGACCGGGCAGCCGACCGGGTTGAGGACCAGGTCGACACCCTGGCCCGGGGGCGCGTCCGCTTCGACAGCGTCGCCGGGGACCTCCCGCCGCTCCTTGTATGGCACCCCCGCCTGCATGCTGACGCTCCTTCAGCCACACCCACTCGTGGTGTCACCTGAAGGTGGCATCTTCCGTCAGACGCCGACGGGCGTCACCTGGCCGGACCTGCCGGACGGCACCTGTCCGCGGGCGCGCATACCGTCGCAGTACGTGGTACGTGCCGCGAGCTCGACGGAATTCGCACGACGGAGAGCTGGCCCGAGGCCCGTTCGGCCGTCCCTCCCTTGCGCATGTCGGCTTAGGCGATGTTGTCGGCCAAGGGATCGTAGGCAGGCCTGAGTTCGTCGCACCGCGCGTCGGCGTCGCAGCGCTCACGCCCGACGAGGTGGGCGCCGAGATCCTCAACGTGGATCCGGACCCCGCCCCGTAAGCGGTGAACAGGTTAGGGGCATGCCCCCCTCGTCGGACCAGTACCACCATGCTGCTTGACCTGCACGGACGGGGTTTTCGGCACGACACACGGCTGATCCGATCGGGGGTCAGGCCTCGGGGATCGCGCGGCCGTAGGCCTCCAGGGTGATGTCGGCCGGTTCGGGGCCGCCGCGGACGCCGGTGTCGAGGGCGTCCAGGGCCGCGAGTTCGGTGGTGGTGAGTTCGAAGTCGAAGACGTCGAAGTTCTCTGCGATGCGCTCGGGGCGTACGGACTTGGGGATGGCGGAGCGGCCTTCCTGCAGGTGCCAGCGGATCATCACCTGAGCCGGGGTCTTGCCGTGGGCGGTGGCGATGGCGGTGATGGTGGGGTCCTCGAAGGTGCTGGTGCCGGTGCCGCGGTAGCTGGTGATGCCGCCGATCGGCGACCAGGCCTGGGTCAGGATGCCGTGGGCGGCGTCGGCGGCCAGTACGTTCGGCTGGGTGAAGTAGGGGTGCACCTCGACCTGGTTCACCGCGGGCACGATGTCGGTCTGCCTGAGCAGCGCGTCGAGGTGGTCGGGCATGAAGTTGCTGACGCCGATCGCGCGCACGCGTCCATCGGCGAGCAGGGTCTCCAGGGCGCGGTAGGCGTCCTGGGTGAGGTCGAAGCGGCTGGGCAGGGCCTGGTGCAGGATGAGCAGGTCGATGTGGTCGACGCCGAGCTTGCCGGCGCTCTTGTCGAAGGCGTGGAGGGTCTGGTCGTAGCCGTAGTCGCTGATCCAGACCTTGGTCTCGATGAACACCTCGTCGCGGTGCAGCCCGGAGTCCCGGATGGCTTCGCCGACGCCGCGTTCGTTGGCGTAGGCGGCGGCGGTGTCGATGAGGCGGTATCCGGTCTCCAGGGCGGTGCGGACGGCCTGTGCGGTGACGTCCGGGGGCGTCTGGAAGACACCGAAGCCGAGGGCGGGCATCGTCACGCCGTTGTTCAGGGTCACGTTCATGGTCATGTTCATGGTGTTCTCCGAGCGGATTGCGATGGGCTGGGGCGAGGTGGTTCAGGGGCTGACGAGGACCTTGGGCCTGGCGGTCTGCCATCGCTTGGTAGCCGTCGCGGACGCCGTCCAGGTCGACGGCGTGGTCGAAGACCCGGCCGGGTTCGATGCGGCCTTCCAGGACGTCGGGGAGGATGTCGTCGATGTAGTGGCGGGCCGGATCCACGCCGCCGGTGAGGGTGATGTCGCGCATGGCCCTCGGTGAGCCGGCGACCCGGCCCGGAGTGTGGGCCGGAGCGGCGGTGCGGGCGGTGCTGGACATCGGTGCCTCTTGCGGTGGACCTGCTGGTGAATCGCTCTCCAGACAACACCGCCACGGCCGCCGATTCGACACCGAAGGAGACCCTGCCAGGGTCCCCCAGACGCGTGCCCTACAAGGGGTCCGGCCGTAGTGTCGAGGCATGGACCGACGCAGCGAGATCCGCGACTTCCTCACCACCCGGCGCGCCCGCGTCACCCCCGAGCAGGCCGGCCTCACGGTCTCCCCCCTCGCCGGGACCCGCCGCGTCCCCGGCCTGCGCCGCGAAGAAGTCGCCCTGCTCGCCGGGGTCAGCGTCCCTTACTACACCCGGCTGGAGCGCGGCGATGCCCGAGGCGCCACCGACGCGGTCTTGGACGCCATCGCCCGCGCCTTGCTCCTCGACGACGCCGAACGCGCCCACCTTTTCGATCTCGTCCGGGCCGCCAACGCCACCGCGGGGACCGCCGCCCAAGCGGGTACTCCGCGCCGTCCCCGGCGCCAGCCGGTCCGCCCGGAGCTGTGGAACATGCTGGAGGCGATGAACGGCGTCCCGGCCTACATCCGCAACGGCCGCCTCGACCTCCTCGCCGGCAACACCCTGGCCCGCGCCCTGTTCGCGCCGGTCTTCAACAGCCCCGCCCGGCCGGTCAACTCCGCCCGTTTCACCTTCCTCGACCCGGCCGCCCCCGCCTTCTACCCGGACTGGGACGCCGTCGCCGACCAGAACGTCGCCACCCTGCGCACGGAAGTCGGCCGCAACCCCTACGACAAGGCCCTGTCCGATCTGATCGGCGAGTTGTCCACCCGTGGCGACACCTTTCGCGAGCGCTGGGCGCAACACGAAGTCCGCCGCCACCGCGCCGGCGCCAAACGCCTCAACCACCCCGTCGTCGGCCAACTCACCTTCACCTACGAGACCATGGAACTCGCCGCCGACGAAGGCCTGTACCTCATCGTCTGCGGCGTCGCCCCCGGCAGTCGAGACGCCGAGGCACTGGGCCTACTCGCTAGCTGGAACGCCCCCGTACCGAGCACATCATCGTCCAGCACCTGACGCGGTCCTTCCCCTCTCCTCCGACAACGAAGCACAGACGGCCGTGCCCTTGCGACCAACCGTCCAGGTGAGTGCAGGCGATGGGAGTGTCCTGATCTTTGTGGGTGGCCGGGTGTCGGTGACTGTCAGTTCGTCGTGACGCGTTCGCCGTAGTAGCCGGCGAGGCTGTTGATGGC